>JANPJJ010000064.1:0-35175 GCA_031425455.1 Sandaracinobacter sp.
GCGGCCCAGAGGCAGAGCGCGCGGGCGCCCTCGTTGAAGGCGCGAGCATCCAGCAGCATGCGGCGGATATCGGGATGAACGAGCAGCGAATCGGCTCGGGCCTCGGGGTTCTTCGGGCCGGTCAGCGCCCTTCCCTGCAGACGGTCGCGGGCGTAGGCGGCGGCATTCTGGTAGGCCACTTCGGATTGCGCGAGCCCCTGCCCGCCGACGCCGAGCCGTGCCACGTTCATCATGATGAACATGGCCTTCAGGCCCTTCATCTCCTCGCCGACGAGATAGCCGGTGGCGCCGTCGTAATTCATCACGCAGGTGCTGTTGGCGTGGATGCCCATCTTGTGCTCGATCGAGCCGCAGGTGACGGCGTTGCGGACCCCCAGCGAGCCGTCGTCGTTCACCAGGAATTTGGGCACGATAAACAGGCTGATACCCTTCACGCTGTCCGGCGCGCCCGGCGTCTTCGCCAGCACCAGGTGGATGATGTTTTCGGCGAGGTCGTGCTCTCCGGACGAGATGAAGATCTTGGTGCCGGTGATCCTGTAGCTGCCGTCGGGCGGGGGTTCGGCTGTGGTATTGATGAGGCCGAGGTCGGTGCCGCACTGCGGCTCCGTCAGATTCATGGTGCCGGTCCATTTGCCGGAGATCATATTCGGCAGGAAAATCTGCTTCTGCGCTTCGGAGCCGGCGACATGGATGGCGCTGACGGCGCCCATGGTGAGGCCGGGATACATGGAAAACGCCATGTTGGCGCTGGTCTGATACTCTTCGAAGGCCGAGCCCAGCACATGGGGCAGGCCCTGCCCGCCATATTCTGGCGGCGCCATCAACGTGCCCCAGCCGCCTTCGACGAACTGGCGATAGGCCTCCCTGAAGCCGGTGGGCGTGGTGACGCTGCCGTCCGCGTGCCGGGTGCAGCCTTCGCGGTCCCCTACCTGGTTCAAGGGGGCGAGCACGCCTTCCACGAATTTCGCGCCTTCCTCCAGAATGGCGTGCACCATGTCGGGCGTGGCCTCGGCGAAGCCCGGCAGGTTGCTGTAGCGATCCAGCCCGACGACATGCTTCAGGACGAACTGTGTGTCCTTGATCGGGGCACGGTAGGTGGCGGGCATTCTCGTCTCCTGATGGTACTTGTCTGGATTTCGGTCAGAGCTTCTGCTCGAGCGTGCGGCAGAAATCGGCCAGCTCGGCGATGGTGGCATCGAGGGCGTCACGCTGTGCTTCGAGGGCGGCAATCCGGTCCCGACTTTTGGCGAGCGTTGCCTTCAGCTGGCCGCGCCGGGCCGGGCCGGGGGCGTAGAGGTCGAGCAGCTCGCGAATGTCGGCGAGCGTGAACCCGACCGAGCGGCCGCGGAGGATCCAGGCCAGCCGGGCACGATCGGCGCGCGAATATAGCCGCTGCGAGCCGCGCCGGGCGGGGCGGATCAGGCCCTCGCCTTCATAGAAGCGGATGGTGCGCGGCGTCACGTCGAACTCGCGGGCGAGATCGGAAATGGTGAAGCTGTGTGGTGCAGCAGTGGGGGTGCCGGACGCCGGAGCATCATCGAGGAGGACGGCAGCCATGAGCCGCCTATGGCTTCCCTTTACGTTCGCGTCAATCTGCAAACTATTATTATTTAGGTGCTGGATGTTATCAAGCCTTGCTCAGATTTTTTCGAGCTTTGCGACGCGAATCGGGGTGGATTTCTGAAAGCTCGGGGCCAGGCTAGGGTGCCGGCCCACTGCCGGGCGAGGGACCTCGCAATTGGCAGTGGGCCGGCATTTTCCGACCCTGCTGGGACTGCAGGCTGCTGGCGCTGCGACCGTGTCCCGCCAATACGGCAGCTTCTTGCACTTGTTTAGTCACTTATTGTGACATCAGGCGGATGCGGTCGTTTTGGCGAGGTCGCGAAGCTCTCGGTTGGTGTGAACGAAACGGCCCGCGCCTGGTTCCCCGGCCAGTGCCGCGATCGCAGCGGCGATGATGTCGGCATGGATGGCGCCATAGGGTTCCAGCGGGCCGCGGAAAAACGGATTGAGAAACGGTGCGGCTCGCTGCGCCAGCGCCTCCGCCGGCCGCCGTTCGGGGCGCGGCCCCAGGATCAGCCCGGGCCGGACGATATCGACCCGGGCAAAGCCGAGCGCGAGGATATCCCGCTCCGCCTCTCCCTTCACCCGGCTGTAGAAGGCGCGTGCGGCCACGCTCGATCCGATTGCGGTGATCACGATGGCGTGCGGCACCCCGGCCGCGCGGGCGGCGGAGAAGAAGGCCATCACCGCGCCATGATCGACCGCGCGGAACGCCGCTTCGCTGCCGGCTTGCGCCATTGTGGTTCCAAGCGTGCAGATGGCCGTGTCTGCGGCAGGAAGCGGGGGCATGGCGGCAAAATCGACCCGCATTTCCACCAACTTGTCGTCCTCGATCCCGCTGGGGCGGCGGCCGACCGACGTGATACTTTGGCCTGCATCGAGCAGGACCGACAGCAGCTTGCGCCCGACAAGGCCGGTCGAGCCCGCGAGCAGGATGGTCATGCCGCGGGTTCCAGCCCGGTGTCGCCGAGCCGCCGGAAGAAGCAGCTTGGCGCCCCGGTGTGGCAGGCCGGGCCGGCGGGCATCGCCTTCAGCCAAAGACAATCCTGGTCGCAATCGACCAGGATTTCGTGGACGTGGAGCAGGTGTCCCGAGGTTTCGCCCTTCATCCACAGCACCTGGCGGCTGCGCGACCAGAAATGCGCCCTGCCCGTCCTCCGGGTCGTCGCAATCGCCTCGGCGTTCATGTGCGCGACCATCAGCAAGGCGCCCGTTTCGACGTGCGTTACCACTGCGGTCAGCAGACCGGCGGCATCGAACTTCGGCTGAAACATGTCTGCCATGTTGTGAACCACGACCTTCCCATGGCACTAAAGATAGCGACAAATGGCACCCGACCCCCTACATGCCGGGCCAGCGAGCGGCTCACAAGTGGGCGAACCGGCGAGATGACCATGGATTTCGAACCTGTCGGCGGGCCGGTCCCGCTCAGCACACACCCATTTGACTGTCGTCAGGAAGATGGGGACAAGCTGCACGAAGAGTGCGGCGTGTTCGGCGTGTGGGGCGCGAACCAGGCTGCCGCGATGGTGGCGCTGGGCCTGCACGCCCTTCAACATCGCGGCCAGGAGGCTGCGGGCATCGTCAGCCACGATGGCGCCGAATTCCATGTGCATCGGGCGATGGGGCATGTGGCCGGCAATTTCGACCGGCCCGATGTGATGGACCGGCTGGTCGGCAATGCCGCCATCGGGCACAACCGCTATTCCACGACCGGCGAGACCGCGCTGAGGAATGTGCAGCCGCTGTACGCCGACCTCGCCTCGGGTGGGTTCGCGGTTGCGCACAACGGCAATCTTTCCAATGCGATGACCCTGAAATCCGAGCTGATCCGGCGCGGCTCGATCTTCCAGTCCACCTCGGACACCGAAGTCATCATCCATCTGGTCGCGACTTCCACCTTCCGCACCCTGCTGGACCGGTTCATCGACGCCCTGAAGCAGGTGGAAGGCGCCTATTCGCTGGTCTGCCTGACGACCGAGGGGCTGATCGCCTGCCGCGACCCGCTGGGCATCCGGCCGCTGGTGCTCGGGCGGCTGGGGGACGGCTGGATCCTCGCCTCCGAGACGGTGGCGCTGGATATCGTCGGCGCCACGTTCGAGCGTGCGATCGCACCCGGCGAGTTGGTGGTGATCAACGAACAGGGGCTGCGCAGCCTGATGCCGTTCGAGCGGCGGCGGCCCCGGCCCTGCATTTTCGAGCAGGTCTATTTTTCCCGGCCGGACAGTTTTTCCGACGGGCTTTCGGTGTATCAGGTGCGGAAGTCGATCGGCGCCGAGCTGGCGGCGGAAGCGCCGGTGGACGCCGACATGGTCGTGCCGGTGCCGGATTCGGGAACCCCGGCGGCGATCGGCTATGCCCAGGCCGCGGGCATTCCGTTCGAGCTGGGCATCATCCGCTCGCACTATGTCGGGCGAACCTTCATCCAGCCCGGCGACCAGATCCGCCACCTGGGCGTAAAGCTGAAGCACAATGCCAACCGGGCGATGATCGCGGGGAAACGGCTGGTGCTGATCGACGATTCGGTGGTTCGCGGCACTACCAGCGTGAAGAACGTGCAGATGCTGCGTGAGGCCGGGGCGGCGGAGGTGCACTTAAGGATCGCCAGCCCGCCGACCGAGAACAGCTGTTTCTATGGCGTGGACACGCCGGAGCGATCGAAGCTACTCGCCGCCAACATGGATGTGGAGGCGATGCGGGACTATATCGGCTGTGACAGCCTGGCGTTCATTTCGATCGACGGGCTCTATCGCGCGCTGGGGGAACCGGCCCGACTGGCCAACGCCCCGCAATATTGCGATGCCTGCTTCACCGGGGACTATCCGACCCGGCTGACCGACCAGCAGGGGCTGGAAGCATCTCCTCAGCTTGGCCTGCTGGCGGAGGGGCGCTGATGTCGGCGGACGCGGAACTGGCCCCGGAACTGGCCCCGGAACCGGCCCAAAAACTGGCATTGGTGACGGGGGCGAGCCGAGGGATCGGTGCGGCACTGGCAAAGCGACTGGCGGGCAGTGGCACCCATGTGATCCTGACAGCGCGCACCGAGGCAGGGCTGGTCGAGACCGAGGATGCGATCCACGGTGCCGGCGGCACGGCGACGATCGCGCCGCTGGACCTGTTGAAGGGCGACGATATCGACAAGCTGGCAGGTGCGATTGCCGGCCGGTGGGACAAGCTGGACCTGATGGTGCTGAACGCGGCGACTTTGGGCACGCTTTCGCCGCTCGCGCATGCGAGCCCCAAGGAATTCGAGACGGTTTTCGCGCTCAACGTGACGGCGCAGTGGCGCATGATCCGCGCGTTCGACCCGCTGATGCGGCGCGGACGCGGCACGCTGGTGGTGGTGACTTCGTCGGTGGCGAGCCGGGCGGAGGCCTATTGGGGGCCCTATTCCGCTTCGAAGGCAGCGCTGGAGAATATGGCGGGCGTCTATGCCGAGGAGATGAAGGCGCTGGGGGTGAATGTGCTGGTGGTCGACCCGGGCGGCACCCGGACGACGATGCGGGCGCGGGCGTTTCCGGGCGAGGACCCGGCGACATTGAAGACGCCCGAGGTGGTAGCCGAGCTCATCGGGGCTCGACTGGACGCGGGCAATCCGGCCGGGCTCAGCCGGATGGCGATCGACCGCAATGGCCTGCTGACGACGGTGTAGCCCGATTTGTCTCGCGCCGGCAGCACGGTGACGAGCAGGAATCCCTTATTGCCAAATGCCGGGCGTGGTTTCGTAGAGGCTCGGGAGCAGCATCCCCAGCGCGAATGCCAGAATGACCAGAACGGCAATGAAGCGCAAAATCGCCCGGAACGTGGCTGCCGGGTTTGGCGCCTCGCGAGGCTCGAGCTGGATCGTCATCGGCTTCACGCCTTCGGACCATGCAGCCCAGCACTGCGGCTCAGGCTCGGGAACGGATAAAGGGCCCGAGGCTGGGCTCAGCTCCAGATTCGGATGAACAGCTTCAAAATCCGGAAAGTCAGAAGGGGCAGTGCCCGCGGTGGAAGTCGACAATTCAGCGGCGACCGGCACCATTTTCATAAAGTTCTGACCGGCCTCGGAACCTTGCCGTTCGGCCGCAGATCTCCCCCGCTTGTTCACGCAACGCCCTCCCAAACGCAACAGAGGAGAATATTACATCTTTCGTGACAAAAGAAAAGAGTGCCTGCAATAAGGGCACGAAAACGCACTATTCGATAGGACTTGGCGGCCCGGTCGCTATGGCTGCCGCTGAAATACCCGCGCACCGGCCAGCCAGGTTTCCTCCACCTTCACATCGAACAGTTCGGCGGGAGCGATCTGGAACGGGTCCCGGTCGAGCAGAATGAAATCGGCCCAGCGGCCGGGCTCCAGCGTTCCGACCTTGTCTTCCATGCGGCCGGCGACGGCAGCGTCGCGGGTGAAACCGGCGAAAGCCTGTTGCAGGCTCATCGCCTGGTCCGGGCGCCAGCCGCCGGGCGGCAGACCCTGCCGGTCCTGCCGGGTCACGGCGGCGTGCAGGCCGTAGAAAGGATTGGCCGGCTCCACCGGGAAGTCGGAGCCGAGCGCAAGGCTGGCACCCGCCTTGCGCAGCGCAGACCAGGCATAGGCGCCTTCCAGCCGCGCGGCGCCGACCCGCTCCCCGGCCATCGCCTTGTCCGACGTGGCATGCGTCGGCTGCACGGAAGCGATAATCTTCAGCGTGGCGAAGCGGGGAATGTCGGCGACGTCGATCACCTGGGCATGCTCGATCCGGTTTCTGAACTTGTCGCCATAAGTTTCTCTGATTTCAGTAAAGCTATCCAGCGCCTGCCGGTTGGCTGCGTCTCCGATGGCGTGCACGGCGACCTGATAGCCGAGGTAATTGGCGCGGCTGAACAGGTTCTTCTGCTTGGTGTCGTCCAGGAACTGCAGGCCCCGGGTGGCGGGCTCGTCGGCATAGGGCTGCAGCAGCCAGGCGCCCCGGCTGCCCAGCGCGCCGTCGGCATACAGCTTCACGCCCTGGAGCCGCAGCCTGTCCTGGTAGAGCCAGGGCGTTGGCCGCAGCGGCGCGATGCGCACCATCGCATCCATGCCTGCCGCATAGCCGGTGATGCGAAGCGTGAGGCGGCCTTCATCGCCGAAGCTGCGATAGAGCGCCCAGGCTTCGGGCGAGACGCCCATGTCGTGAACGCCGGTGAGACCGAGCGCGGCCAGATGCTTCAGCCCGTCCTCCAGCCCCTGTTCCATTTCGCCTGCGGTGGGGGGTGGCACGGCCTTGTTCACAAGGTCCATCGCGGCATCGATGAACACGCCGCTGGGGTTGCCGGCGGTGTCGCGCAGGATGCGCCCACCTGCCGGGTCCTTCGTGGCGCGGGTGATGCCGGCCGCCTTCATTGCGGCGCTGTTGGCCCAGCCGGCGTGGCCGTCCACCCGCTCCAGCCAGACAGGGCGGGCGGCGTGGGCGGCATCGAGCTCGGCCGCGGTCGGGAAGCGTCCGAGGCCCCAGCTCACCTGGTTCCAGCCGCGCCCGACAACCCAGGCGGGCGCGGAATTGGCAGCGGCGTGGGCGCGGATGCGGGCTTGGGTGTCAGCGAGGCCGGTCGCCGGCGTCAGGTCGAGCTGGTTCAGGCCAAGCCCCAGCCCCATTAGATGGCCGTGCGCGTCGATCAGGCCCGGGAACATCGTGCGGCCGCGACCGTCCAGCTTGTAGTCGCCGGCTGCAAGCTTCGGCTCGGCCGCGCCCCGCGCGAGCAGCGCCAGCACCTTGCCGTCGTCCCCCACGAGCAGGCCGCCGAAGCGGCGCAGCCCGCCCGTGCCCTCACCTGCAGCCGACCCCGGCTGCCCTGACTGCAGCGTATAGCCGTTGACGTTCACGATCAGCGTCTTGGCCGCCAGCACCGGCGCAGCAGCGAGCAGCAAGAGGGCAAGCAGCGGGCGGATCATTGCAGTCTCCGGATCAGCGATGAGGTGTCGTCCCGGGCGCCGCCCATCTTCTGGACGTCGGCGTAGAACTGGTCGACCAGCGCCGCGACCGGCAGGCTGGCGGCGTTGCTGCGCGCTTCCGCCAGCACCAGGCCAAGGTCCTTGCGCATCAGGTCGACAGCAAAGCCGAAATCGAACCGGCCCTCCACCATGGTCCTGGCTCGATTGTCCATCTGCCAGCTTTGCGCCGCGCCCTGCCCGATCGCCTCCAGCAGCGCCGCCGTGTCGAGCCCCGCCCTGGTTGCGAAATGCAGCGCTTCGGCCAGCCCCTGGACAACGCCGGCGATGGCGACCTGGTTCGCCATCTTGGCGAGCTGGCCGTGGCCGGCCGGCCCGATGCGGACGATCCGGCGGCCATAGGCTTCCAGGATCGGCCGGGCCGCCTGGAAGGCTGCTTCGCTGCCGCCGCACATGATCGCGAGCTGCCCGGCCTCGGCCCCCGCCTGGCCGCCCGACACCGGCGCATCGATGCAACGGAGCCGGGGGTGCTCGACGGCAAGCGTTCGGGCAAGATCGGCCGAGACGGTACTATGGTCGATGAACAGCGTACCATCGGCCAGCACCGGGAGCGCAGCGGTTGCGACCTGGCGAACATCCTCGTCGTTGCCGACGCAAGTGATGAGGGCGTCGGCCCCCGCTGCGGCTTCGGCGGGGGTGCCGCATGCCGTGCCGCCATAGGCAGCGACGAAACGGTGGGCTTTGTCGGCGGTTCGGTTGCACAGGCGGAGCCGGTGCCCGGCGGCTGCCAGGTGGCGCGCCATCGGCCACCCCATCGCCCCCAGCCCGACGAAAGCGATTGTCCCCATAGGCCCTCCATGGCGCTCCGGACGGCCGGGCGCAACCGGCAGCCGGGCGCAGGGAGGCGGGAGCCGGGAGGCGGGCGCAGATAGGCGGGAGCAGGGAGGCGGGCGCCGTTTGCAGCGTGGGGCGCAATCCGCTACCCGGGCCGGCGCTTCCCCAAGATATGGAACCCTCCATGGCCAGCCTGCCCACCGCGACCGACCCCCGAGACGAACCGCTGGCGATCACGGCCGCGGATGTGATGCGGGCGGCGGATGCGATCGCCGGACAGGTGGTGCGGACGCCGACGCTCGAATCGAAGACGCTGGGCGCGCTGACGGGGTCGCGGGTCTATCTGAAGTTCGAGAATTTGCAGTTCACTGCCGCCTACAAGGAGCGCGGCGCGCTGAACCGGCTGCTGAGCCTGACCGAGGACGAACGGCAACGCGGCGTGATCGCGATGTCGGCCGGGAACCACGCCCAGGGCCTTGCCTATCACGCCAGGCGGCTTGGCATTCCGGCCACCATCGTGATGCCGCGCTTCACCCCGCTTATCAAGGTGCAGCAGACCGAGAGCCATGATGCCGAAGTCGTTCTCCACGGCGAGAAGCTGGAGGAGGCGAGCGCGCATGCGCGAATGATCGCCGAGCGGCGCGGGCTGGTGTTCGTGCACCCTTATGACGATGCACTGGTGATGGCGGGCCAGGGTACGGTCGCCCTGGAAATGTTCCAGGACGCGCCGGACATCGATACGCTGATCGTGCCGATCGGCGGCGGCGGGCTGATTTCGGGCTGCGCGGTGCTGGCCGCCGAAATGGCGCCCAAATGCGACATCGTGGGGGTGCTGGCCTAACTTTATCCCAGCATGAAAGCGACCCTGCTGGGCGAGCAGGTGGTCGCGGACGGCGATACGCTGGCCGAGGGCATCGCCGTGAAAACGCCCGGCACGCTGACGGTGCCTTGCGTTCGCAAGCTGGTTTCCGACGTGCTGCTGGTGGGCGAGAGCGACATGGAGCGGGCCGTCTCCATGCTGCTCCAGATCGAGAAAACCGTGGTGGAAGGCGCCGGAGCTGCCGGGCTCGCGGCGATGCTGGCCAATCCGCGCCGGTTCCGCGGCCGGACAGTGGGGCTGGTGCTGTGCGGCGGCAACATCGACACGCGGTTGCTGGCCAATGTACTGCTGCGGGACCTGGTGCGGTCCGGGCGGCTGGCGCGGTTGCGGATCCGGCTGAAGGACCGGCCCGGGCAGCTTTACGGGGTGGCGCGGGTGTTCGACCAGCAGCAGGTGAACATTCTGGAAGTGTCGCACCAGCGGATCTTCACCAACCTGCCGGCGAAAGGGCTGGTTACCGAGATCGAGTGCGAGACGCGAGGGAGCGATCATCTGGAGCGGCTGATCGAAGCGCTTCGCGGGTCCGGCTATGAAGTGAGCCGGGTGGAGCTGGCCTGAGCCGGCGAATTGCGTTCGGACCGGTTGTATCTGTCGCCCGCGCGGCGACCACGCCTGCTAGCAGTCCGGTATGCCGTTGGGTCGGCAGAACAGGGACGGCGGAAGGGGTCGGTCTCGGGCTGATTGACGCAGTTTGGCCGTTGCCGTGGAGGATATCCCGGAGGCAATCGGCAGGACGATGCAATCGGGCCCGTGAAACATGCCGATCGCGGCCGTGCATGGTGCATGGGCGATTGCGTGGCCCCCTCGAGTTGTGCATCATTTGGGCGCGCTTCTGGAGGAGCCAGGGCGCCGACTGCGAGGTGCGCGTGACGGCAGGGAACGGCATGGGAGCGTGGGTGTCGCCGGCGAACGATCGGACTGCCGATCAGACGATCGGAGGGACGACCGATCGGGGGCGCACGGCTGCGGACCGCCTGCGGCCTGCCGGGGTCTGCCGATGACCGACCAGCCCACCCGCTTTCCCCGCTTTTTCGTGACCGCCGAAAGCAGCTGCCCCTATCTGCCCGGGCGCACCGAGCGGAAGGTATTCGCCGAGCTTCGCGGCCCGGACGCCCAGCGCATGAGCGAGGGACTGGGGCGAATCGGGTTCCGCCGCAGCCAGAACGTGGTCTATCGGCCGAGCTGCGACGGGTGCACCGCCTGCGTGTCGGTGCGGATCGTGGCGAACCACTTCCTGCCCTCTCCCTCGCAGCGCAAGCTGATCCGGCGCAATGCAGATCTGGACGTGGCCGCCTGCGATGCCTGGGCGACCGAGGAACAGTTCGACCTGCTGCGGCGCTATCTAAAGGACCGCCACCCGCGCGGCGGCATGGCCAGCATGGACGGCTATGATTTCGCCGAGATGATCGAGACCTCGCCGGTGGACACCGTCGTGGTCGAATATCGCGAGCGCGGCGAGGACGGCCAGGCCGGCCGGCTGATCGGCGCCTGCCTGACCGACAAGCAGTCGGACGGGCTCTCGATGGTGTATAGCTTCTACGAGACCGGGCCGGGCGCGCGACCGGGGCTGGGCACCTACATGATCCTGGACCATGCGCTGCGGGCGGCGCAGGTGGGGATGCGCTTCGTCTATCTCGGCTATTGGGTGAACGGGTCACCTCGGATGGACTATAAGCGCAAGTTCACGCCGCTGGAGATGCTGACGCCGCACGGCTGGCGCCTGATGCCCACGCTGCCGGCCGAACCGAGACGCACGAGGCAGTTCGCCCCAATCGACTGACCGTTCCGGCTCGGCTAAGCCGGGACCATGCCGACAAGAGCCCTTCCCCATTCCGATATGCCCGTCGCGGAACCGCGCCGTTCGCGCCGGTCGAAGGCGGCCGAGCCGGCGGCCGCAGCACCGGCGCTGACTGCGCCGGGCCAGACTGCGGCGGCCGAGAATGTGGCGCTGTTCGGCACGCTCGCCGCCGACTGGTGGGATCCGACCGGGGCATCGCGTCTGCTGCATCGGGTGAACCCGGCGCGGCTGGGCTATCTGCGTGAGGCGGCGGTCGCGCATTTCGGGCTTGATCCCAGGGCGCGGCGTGCCCTGGCAGGATTGTCGGCGCTGGATGTGGGCTGCGGCGGGGGGCTGGTCGCCGAACCTCTGGCGCGGATGGGTGCCGATGTAACCGGGATCGATGCCGGCGAGGCGGTGATTGCCGCAGCTCGGGCGCATGCTGAAGGTCAGGGATTGGGTATCGCCTATCGCGCCGGGGATGTCGTGCAACTGGCGGCGGAAATGCCGGGTGCATTTGACTTGATAACCTGTCTTGAAGTTATCGAGCATGTCGCTGAGATGGAAAAGTTTGTGATCGCGCTGCACAGGCTGCTAAAGCCGGGCGGGCTGCTGGTCTTTTCCACCCCCAACCGCACTGCCCTGAGCTGGGCGGTGCTGATTGCCGGGGCGGAGCAGATCGTCAGGCTGATCCCCAAGGGCGGGCATGACTGGCGGCAGTTCCTGACCCCGGACGAGCTGACGCAAAGACTGGCGCAGGCCGGGCTGGTGGTGCGCGGGCTGAAGGGAATCAGCTGGAACCCGATGGCAGGATTTCACATCGGGGACGATCTGGCGGTAAACTATATCGGCACCGCCACGCCGGCCTGAGCCTCGCGGATTCAGCGGCTGGCGCGGCAGGGCACGCAAGGCCAAGCTGTCCGGGAGGAGAGCGACATGACCGACCAGCTCCGCGGGATCCACCACAGTGCGTTCCGTTGCCGCGACGCCGAGGAAACCCGGGCCTTCTACGAGGATGTGCTGGGCCTGCCGATGGCGGCGGCCCTGGCGCTGGAGACGGAGCCAGGCAGCGGCCGGCCGAACCCGTTCGTCCACATCTTCTTTCGCCTGCCCGACGGCAACTACATCGCCTTCTTCGACGCGCCCGACACCGCTCGCAAGGACCAGTTCCACCCCACCCACGGCTTCGACCGGCATGTCGCCTTCGAAGCCGGCAGTGTCGAGAAGCTTGCGGAATGGAAGGCGCGGCTCGATGCCAAGGGTGTCGCCTGCTTCGGCCCGCTCGACCATCATTTCGTAAAGTCCATCTACATGTGGGACCCGAACGGCCTGCAGGTGGAAATCACCGCGCGGGAGCCCGACCATGACGCGATCCTGGCGGCCGAAGAAGCCGCCGCGCGAAGCGTGCTCGCCGAATGGACCGCACGGACGGCGGACGCCAAAGCCGCGCTTCGGGCATGAGCTTCGAACGGGTCCCGCTGCACCTGATCTTCGAGGAGCCGGTCACCGTTCGCGACAGCTATGGCGGGATCGGCGGCATCGTGGCGTTGCAGGGGCATCATCTGAAGCCCGCCACGCCGTCCGACACGCTGCTGGTCTTCATGCACCCGATGGGCATCATGCATTATCTGCCGATGACGGCGGGGCTCGCGGCGGCGGGCACCCATGTGCTCTCGGCGGTGTCGCGCTATCCGAACAACGACTCGGCGCTGATCCTGGAAAAGGTGTGCGGCGATCTCGGGCGCTGGGTGCGTTATGCGCGCGAGAAGCTGGGCTATGCGAAGATCGTACTGGCGGGCTGGTCGGGCGGGGGCTCGCTGTCCCTGTTCTATCAGTCGCAGGCGGTCCGGCCGCGGATCACCCACACGCCGGCCGGCGATCCGGTCGACCTGGCCGGGCTGATCCCGGCCGACGCGATGCTGCTGCTGGCGGCGCACATCAGCCGGTCGGGCACGCTGACCGAGTGGCTGGACCCGTCGGTGCTGGACGAAACCGACCCGGACCGGCGCGATCCGGCCTGGAACCTCTATCAGCCGGACTGCCGGCAGCCGCCCTACCCTGCCGACTGGCTGGCCGAGTTTCGTGCGCGCCAGCGTCAACGCAACCGGCGCATCACGGGCTGGGCACAAGACCGGCTAGCCTGTCTGAAGGCCGCCCACGGCCCGAACGCCGAACAGGCCTTCATCGTGCACGGCACGATGGCCGATCCGCGCTGGCTGGACCCCGCGATCGATCCGAACGACCGGGTGCCGGGGCTGTGCTATCTGGGCGATCCGCGCCAGATCAACGACAGCCCCGGCGGGCTGGGTCGCTATTCCACGCTGCGGTCCTGGCTGTCGCAATGGGGGCTGGAGACGTCAGAGGCCGATGGGCCGGTCTGCGCCGCGGACTGCCATGTGCCGACGCTGGTGATCGGCAACTCGGCGGACGACGCCTGCACGCCGAGCCACACCCATCGCCTGCACGACTCCGTGGCGGCCAGGGACCGGACGCTGGTGACGATCGAAGGGGCGACGCATTATTATGCACGGCAGCCGGCGCATCTGAAGCAGGCGGTGGAGACGGTGCAAAGCTGGCTTTCCGCGCGGGGGTTTTAGCTGGGCGCGGGTTGGATGATTTTGCACGAGGCGCGCGGAATATCGTAGTTGCTCCCGACAACTTTCCAGACGTTCCAGCGCGACGATTCCAGTGCCGGAAGTGGTCGAAGATTGCGCGAAGATCGCATAGACTGCCACCGTGAGCGCTACCTTCGCCTTGTCACTCTTGCTTTTGGTCGGTGCCACGCCGCCGCAAACGGATCCTTTTGCTGCCTTGAGCGAGGCTTACCGGACCCGCGATGCCGCCGCCGCGGCCGCTGTATACTCGGGATCGGCGACGGTCCTTTATCGATATGATGGGGCCCCGGAGGAAAGGCATGTCGGTACATCGGCAATTGCCCAATCGTTTCGGCAGCTGTTCGATCAGATCGAACATGGCCAACAGGTCGACCTGAATTTCAGGATGGTCGAACGGAGCCGCACTGAGGCAACGGGTTTGTACCGGTTGCGAATCGGTAACGGCGTCACAAGCTACGGGCGCTTTACCGCGACATTTGGCCCAGACGGGCGGTTCCTGTCGGATACGAGCACGAATGCCACGCTGGCGGATTTTGAGGGAGCGCGCGGCCCGGTTCTTATCCGCCCCGATGATGAGGCCATCGATCACTGGTATTATGCAGAAATGGCAGGTCGCTACAGATTGCCAAACGGTTGTGCACTAGTTGTCACGCGATCGGTCGTACGTCTCTTCGTGCGAAACAGTTGCAGCGGCGAATGGCGGGGATTGAATCGCGTATCGGGTCGGGAATGGACCGCAGGCGATTGGGTTCGCTCAGATACGCCGAAGAAGACAATCTCCTTTCCGGGTGTAGGCCCGGCCCGGACGATGGAGATCCTAGAGGACGGCCGACGCATTACCGCCACCCGCGAGGATATCTATCGCACCGAGGACATTGCTTTTCGATCGGCCGACGGCACCCCACTGCGAGGCACAGTCTATATTCCCGTTAACAGCCGTCATGAACAACGGCAGCATGACGCCTCGGTCATTATTCACGGCTCGGGGCCGCAGGATCGAGACGGCTATGCCTCGATCATCGCGGTCATGGCTGACGAACTTGCAGCGAATGGACGGATCGTCCTTACCTATGACAAACGCGGCAGCGGGCAATCGCAAGGGGACGGCGATCGCGCCGGGTTCGACACGCTCGCCGATGATGCGATTGCAGGGATGGGTGCCCTTGCCGCAAGGAGCGATGTTGCGCGTGGGAGAATTGGGCTCGCCGGGTCGAGTCAGGCCGGCTGGGTGGCCGCCCGGGCGATCCAGCGAAATCCTGACGTTGCCGACGTCTTGCTCTTGGGCGCCGCGGGCTCTGCCCTGTCCGTCATCGAGCAGAATCTCTACAATACTGAAGTCAGGATGCGTTGCGCTGGCATCGCGCAAGCGGATATTGAACTGGCGCTTCGCCAGCAGCGCGCTTTTTTCGCTTTCCTCGCAGATCCCGCGCAAGCGCCGATACTCGATGGGCTCACCCGAACAGGCCAGGCGCGCCCTGGCCTCGGGGATTGGCTCTTTCCGGATTCAGCTTCCACCGACAGGGCGGGCGGGCAGTGGTTCACCGTCTTGGAACCTGATTTCGATCCTCGTCCTGTTTGGCGCCAATTTAAGGGGCGAAAGCTCTTCCTGTTTTCGCAGTATGATGACTCGACGCCGACGAGGGTTGCGCTTGCCCATAGTCGTGCCGATGGGGCGCAGGTCCGACTGTTGCGAGGGGCCCAGCATCTTGGGCTTGTGACGACGAACGTCTGTCGAGGCCAGCTTACCGTCCTTCGAGCATTCTCGCCTGCGCTATTTGACGGAATTGCGAGGTTTGCCCAACGTCGCGATTAGAGCGGTTTTCGACCATCTTGACCCACCGGGCTCGGACGACCCGAAGGGCGCGGCAGGGAGGGTCGAGATGGTCGGAAACCGCTCTGGCCAGCTATCGCCTGTGATTTTCAGAAGGAAACTGGCGGCTCTCCCGACGAATCGGACGATTGCTCGGTCCGGCGCAGTCCGGTTCCCTACGGCTTCGGGCGGTCGGGAACTGCGAACCTCCCCGAAACCCTGCTGCCCGGCTGGCCGGTGGAGGAACGGCCGTCGAGGGTGGAGCGGCCTGTGGCGAGGTCTATGGTGAGGCGGTTGCCTGCGACTTTGGTGGTGCCCTGGGTGAGAACGACATTGCCGATCAGGGTAAGCACGCGGCGGCTGACGTCGTAGATTCCGAACCGGGAGGTTGCGCGTTCGCTGGGGGTGGCGAGCCGGACATTGCCGTCGGCGTCGAGGCGCTGGATGACCGGGTCCCCTTTTGCCGGTCGGGAATAGGCGACCTTGATGCGGTCGGCCTCCATGGTGAGGTTGCCCTGGCGGACGCGGACATTGCCGGTGAAGATCGCCTGGTTCTGCTGGTCCAGCACGTCGATGCGGTCGGCGTCGACGTCGATCGGGGCGCGGCTGTCGAGCCCGCGAAGGGCAGAGCTGGTGATGCCTTGCGCCGCAGCGGGGGCGCTGGTCGACGCGAGGAGGCCGAGCAGGAGCGCGGTGGCGAGGGTTCTGGTCATGAGCCTGTCCGGTTGGGGGTGATGCGGAGCTTGACGCCGCCCGACATGACAACGTGGCGGCCCTCGATGTCAGCGTTGAAGGCATTGGCGCTGAAGGTACCCATCGGCAGCGTTCCGGTGACGGGTTCGTCGGCTTTCACCTGGCTGTCGTTGATGTCGACTTCGATCCGGTTGCCGTCCAGGCTGTAGCCCGAGGCCGAGCGCGCAGTGACGGGGCCGTTCACGACGAGGCGGTTTTCCTCGATGAAGAACTCCCCGCTGGGCGCGGTGACGGTCGCCGGCCCCTGGGCCTGGCGGATCTCGGCCGCCAGGCGTTCGAGCATGACGATGGGGACCGCGCTCGACTTCTGCACGCCGGACTGGGCGGTGATCTCGAACGGCTCTCCGCGGGTGGTTTCGCCGCGATAGCTGGCTTCCTGGATTCGCATTCGCTCCCCGGCCTTGGCGGCACTGTCTTTCGAGAGGAGGAAGCTGAACTCCTGTCGGGCCGAGAGCGGCAGGACGACGAGCACGGTGAGCAGCGCAAGCGAGGCGGCCGGAAAGCCCCATTTGGCCGCAGCAATCAGCGCATCGCGACGGCCGCCGGGCAGCATGGAGCGGCGACGGGCCTCCCTGTCGCGCTCGGCCATCTCAGACATGCGCGAAGATGTCGATCTCGGGCCAACCCTGGAGGTCGAGCTCGGCACGCCAGGGCAGGAAATCGAAGCAGGCCTGAGCCAGCTCGGTGCGGCCTTCGCGGGCGAGGCGCTCGTCCAGAATCGGCTTCATCCGGTGCAGAAAGCGCACGTCGGAGGCGGCATAATCCTTCTGCGCATCGCTCAGCACAGCGGCGCCCCAGTCCGAGGACTGCTGCTGCTTGGAAATCTCGGCCCCCAGCAGCTCGCGCACCAGGTCCTTCAGGCCGTGGCGGTCGGTGTAGGTGCGGATCAGGCGGCTCGCCGTCTTGGTGCAATAGGCCGGCGCCGCCGTCACTTCCAGATAGTGGCGGATGACCGCGAGATCGAACCGGGCGAAATGGTAGAGCTTCTGCCGGGCCGGATCGGCCAGGATGCGGCGCAGGTTGGGCGCGGAATAATCGCCGGAAAAGCGCACCAGATGTTCGTCGCCCGCACCATCGGACAGCTGGATCAGGCAGAGCCGGTCGCGCAACGGGTTGAGGCCCATGGTTTCGGTGTCGACGGCGATGGGACCCGGGGCGAACGGGTCGCCGGGCAGGTCGCCTTCATGAAGATGGATGGTCATATCGGCCCCGCGCATAGGCGCTTGGCCCGGTTGGGGCAATCGTGCAGACGTTCAGGCGAACGCGAGATAGAGGCCCATCAATATCGCATAGCCGGTTACGATGCCGGACAGCAGAACCGCCCAGACCTGGCGTCTGGACATCCCAACTGGCGATCGATCGTGCGTTTGTCCCACAAGCCCGTCCCTCATGGTCCCAAGAGTCCAGAGTTATCCACAGGGCTGCGACTGTCAAGCTTTATCGAGCTGGGGCGCCGGCGCCGGGCGGCACTCCCCTTTGGCGGAGCTTGGCGCGGCGGGCGGGGCCGACCAACGTTAGCCATGCCCGTCCCACGCCCGCGCGATGCCGCCACGCTGATCCTGGTCCGACGCGATTGCGAACAGCCGCGCATTCTGATGGGGCGCCGGTCCGGCGGGCATGATTTCATGCCCGACAAATGGGTGTTTCCCGGCGGCCGGATCGATCGGGCGGATTATCGAGCCGATGTCCTTCGGGAGTTGCAGCCCCGGGTGGCGGCGGACCTTGCCTCGACAGCTCGGCTGAAGCGGCAGGATGGGGCGAGGCTAGCGCGGGCGCTGGCGCAGACGGCGGTTCGGGAGACGTTCGAAGAAACCGGGTTGGTGATCGGGCGGCTCGACGGCAGGGCGGTTCGCGCCGATCTGTCGGGCCTGGATTTTGTGGCCCGCGCGATCACGCCGCCGGCCCGGCACAAGCGGTTCGATGCGCGCTTCCTGTTGGCCGATGCCAAGGCACTGGAGTCGCTGGAACCGACCGACAGCCGCGAGCTGGGCGAAGTGGCCTGGTTCACGCTCGCCGACTGCCGCGGGCTAGACCTGCCGCTGGTCACGCGCGCCGTTTTGGACGTGGTCGATCTGCACCTGGCCGGGCAGCCCTATGCGCGGCCATTCTGGCGCTGGACGCGGACGACCCCGGACTCGGCGATCTGATCTCGCGAGTCGCTGCTGCCGGCGCAACGGTTCACCGGCGCAGGACGACAGCCTGGCGCAGTTGCCCTCTGCCTGTCGCGAGTGAAGGGCGGATGATCCCTTGTGGGGCGACAGGCAAGTCTGCTGCGCTATCATAGGTTACATCGGCATGGAAACTGCCGCGCCCAACAGATTGGAAAAATGACATGATAATCGCCCGAAGCAGCCTTTTGGCTGTTGCTGGACTGTTGCTTGCCGCGCCCGCCGTGGCACAACAGCCGGCGGAGCCGTCGCCGGCAGAACAGCCGATGCCGCCGACTCCGGCAGAACAGGCGCCGTCGTCGACCGACCGGAGCCTGCCACCGCAGGAAGGCACCCAGGCGCCGACGCCGCCGGATCAGTCGGCTGATGAAACCACGACCGGAGAGAAGAAGAAGCGCGGGCATGGCGCCGAGGGCCCGGAAGCCGATCCGCCCAAATAGCGCCGGACATTCGGTCGGGGCGCGGCGTCAGTCGAGGTTCGGGCGCAGCCACTGGCGCGCCTGGTCCAGGCTGACGCCGCGTCTTTCCGCATAGTCCGCCAGCTGGTCCTCGCCGACGCGGGCGACGCCGAAATAGCTGCTGTCGGAATGGGCGAAGTAAAATCCCGAAACGGCGGCCGTGGGCAGCATCGCGAAGCTCTCGGTCAACGTGATTCCGGTGCCCTGCGTTGCGCTCAGAAGATCGAACAGCAGCGGTTTAAGGCTGTGGTCGGGGCAGGCCGGATAGCCCGGCGCCGGGCGGATTCCTTTATACTGCTCGCGGATCAGCGCCGCGGGGTCGGGCTCGGCCGTGGGCTCGTATCCCCACAGCTCGGTGCGGATCTTGAAATGCAGCGCTTCCGCCAGCGCCTCGGCGAAGCGGTCTGCCAGCGCCTTCAGCAGGATGTCGCTGAAATCGTCGTGGTTGGCCTTGAACTCGGCCAGTTTGGGCTCGATGCCATGGCCGGTCGTGACCGCGAAGCCGCCGATCCAGTCCTCCGCCGGGGAGATGAAGTCGGCGAGACAGCTGTTCGGCCGCCCTTCCCGCTTGGCGACCTGCTGGCGCAGCATCGGCAGCCGGGCAATGGGTGCGGATCGGGTTTCGTCGGCGAAGACGAGAATATCGTCCGGGCTCTCATCGCGCGCCTCCGCACGACCCCGGCGCGCGGGCCAGATCGCGGCAACGGCCTTTGCCGTCAGCCATTTTTCGGCGACCAGCTTCTCCAGCATCGCCTGCGCGTCGTGCCACAGCGCCCGGGCGGCTTCGCCGACCACCTTGTCGTCCAGGATGGCGGGGTAATTGCCGTGCAGCTCCCAGGCGCGGAAGAAGGGCGTCCAGTCGATGAAGGGAACCAGTTCCTCCAGCGGCCAGTCCTGCCAGTCCCAGCGGCCGGTCTGCGTCGGCGCGGGCGGCGGCGAAGCGGCGAAATCGATCCGCAACGCGTTGGCGCGCGCGTCGGCGAGCGGCGCCAGAACCGACTGGTTGCCCTGCCGTTTCAGCCGGATGTCGGCATATTCGGTCGCAACTCCCGCCGTATAGCCAACCGCCAGCGTGTCGGAGACGAGCGTGGAGGCGACACCGACTGCGCGGCTCGCATCGAGCACATGAATGGTAGGCCCGGAATAGGCCGGCGCGATACGGAGCGCGGTGTGGACCTTGGAGGTCGTTGCGCCGCCGATCAGCAGCGGCATGGTGAAACCGGCGCGATCCATTTCGCCGGCGACCGTCACCATCTCGTCGAGCGACGGCGTGATGAGGCCGGACAGACCGATCATGTCGGCCTTCTCGGCCTTGGCGGTTTCCAGGATCTTCGGCCAGGGCACCATCACGCCGAGGTCGATCACTTCGAAATTGTTGCACTGGAGCACGACGCCGACGATGTTCTTGCCGATATCGTGGACGTCGCCCTTCACGGTCGCCATCACAATCCGGGCCTTCGGCTGCGCGCCTTCGTCCTTCTCCGCCTCGATATAGGGGATCAGGTGGGCGACGGCCTTCTTCATCACCCGGGCCGATTTCACCACCTGGGGCAGGAACATCTTGCCGGTCGCGAACAGGTCGCCCACGACGTTCATGCCGTCCATCAGTGGGCCTTCGATGACCGAGATCGGACGATCGGCGGCCTGGCGTGCCTCTTCGGTGTCGGCAACGACAAAGGCGTCCAACCCGTTCACCAGGGCATGCTCCAGCCGCTTGCCGACCGGGAGTTCCCGCCACGCTTCCGACTGCTTTTCAGATACCTGTGCCTGGTTGCTGAAACGCCCTGCAAGCGTGATCAGCCGATCGGTGGCGTCGGGGCGCCGCATCTGGATCACATCTTCGCACGCCTCGCGAAGGTCCGGATCGAGCGTGTCGTACACGTCGAGCTGGCCGGCGTTCACGATCGCCATGTCGAGGCCGGCCGGGATGGCATGGTACAGGAACACCGAATGCATCGCACGGCGCACGGCTTCGTTGCCGCGAAAGGCGAAACTCAGATTGGAAAGCCCGCCCGAGATGCGCGCGCCCGGGCAGCGCGCCTTGATGGCGCGGCACGCCTCGATGAAGTCCAGCGCATAGCGGTCATGCTCCTCGATGCCGGTTGCGACCGCGAAGATGTTGGGATCGAAGATGATGTCGCTCGCGGGGAAGCCGTCTGCCACCAGCAGATCATAAGCCCGGGCGCAGATCTCCAGCTTGCGCGCTGCGGTGTCGGCCTGCCCCTGCTCGTCGAACGCCATCACCACGGCCGCCGCGCCATAGCGGCGCACGATGCGGGCCTGGGCCAGGAAGGCGGCCTCGCCTTCCTTCATGCTGATCGAGTTCACAATCGGCTTGCCGGCGACGCACTTCAGCCCGGCTTCGATCACCGACCATTTCGACGAATCGACCATGATCGGCACCCGGGCGATGTCCGGCTCGGCGGCGACCAGTTTCAGGAAGGTGACCATGGCCGCCTCGCTGTCGAGCAGGCCCTCGTCCATGTTGATGTCGATCACCTGCGCGCCGTTCGCCACCTGCTCGCGGGCGACATCGAGCGCAGCGGTGAAGTCGCCTGCGACGATCAGCTTCTTGAAGCGCGCCGAGCCGGTGACGTTGGTGCGTTCGCCGATGTTGATGAAGCTGCTGGCGGAACTCATGCGAAGCCTGTCATGCGAACCCTGTCATGCAAACACGGCCGCTTCCAGGCCCGAGAGACGGAGCGCCGGCGCCGGCGAGGGGATGGTGCGTGGCGGCAGGCCGGCAACGGCCCGGGCGATGTGCGCGATATGGGCCGGCGTGGTGCCGCAGCAGCCGCCGACTGCATTGATCATCCCGGCCTCGGCCCAGTCGCGGATCAGGGATGCGGTGGTTTCGGGGCGCTCGTCATAGCCGCCGAACTCGTTGGGCAGCCCGGCGTTGGGGTAGACCATCAGCAACGTATCGGTATCGCGCGCCAGCACCTGGACATGCGGGCGTAGCTCGGTCGCGCCGAAACTGCAGTTCAGCCCGATGCTGAGCGGCCGGACATGTTCGAGGCTGACCCAGAAGGCCTCCACCGTCTGGCCCGACAGGTTGCGCCCGGCAAGGTCGGTGAGCGTCATCGACAGCATGACCGGCACGCGCCGGCCGAGCGCCTGCTCGGCCTCCATGGCCGCAAAGGCAGCGGCCTTGGCGTTCAGCGTGTCGAACACGGTTTCAATGAGGATGAAATCCACCCCGCCCTCCAGCAGCGCGTCGATCTGCTCGCGGTAGACCGACTTCATCCCGTCGAAATCGACTTCCCGGAACCCCGGGTCCTCCACCCTGGGGCTGAGCGACAGTGTCTTGTTGGTGGGGCCGAGTGCACCGGCCAGGAATCGCTGCCGGCCGTCGCGGGCAATGGCGGCCTCGATTTCGGCGCGCAGGATGCGGGCGGCCGCCCGGTTGATGTCGGCAACCAGGGCTTCCGCGCCGTAATCGGCCTGGCTGATCCGGTTGGCATTGAAGCTGTTGGTGGCCAGCAGGTCGGCGCCGGCCTCGATATAGCTTCGCCCGATCCCGGCGATGGCGTCGGGCCGTGTCAGGTTCAGGAGGTCGTTGTTGCCCTTCTGGTCATGGTTGGTGGCGATGTCGCCACGATAGTCGGCCTCCATCAGCCCCAGCGCCTGCACGGCGGTGCCATAGGGTCCGTCCTTCACCAGGATGCGGGTGGCAGCGGCGGCACGGAACGCGGCTTCGGCCGCCGAGGGGATCATCATTTCGGGCGGACCCCCAGCATGTGGCAGATGGCATAGGCCAGCTCGGCCCGGTTCAGCGTGTAGAAGTGGAAATGCCGCACGCCCCCGGCATAGAGCCGGCGCACCATCTCGGCGGCGATCGTGGCGGCGACCAGCTGGCGTGAGTCGGGATGGTCCTCCAGCCCATCGAACAGCCGCTCCATCCACTCAGGCAGCCGAATGCCGCACGGCCCCGCCATGCGCCGCACATTGGCAAGGCTGGTAACGGGCAGGATACCGGGCGTCAGCTCGGCGGTGATCCCGGCGGCGGCGGCGCGGTCGCGAAAGCGGAACCAGGTATCGGGTTCGAAGAAGAACTGGGTGATGCCGCGAACCGCGCCGGCGTCGAACTTGCGCTTCAGATGGTCGAGATCAGCCTCGGCGCTCGCTGCCTGCGGGTGGACTTCCGGGTAGGCGCCTACGGACACCTCGAACGGGTGCCGCGCCAGCAGCCCGGCGGTCAGCTCGGCGGCGTCGCCATAGCCGTCCGGGTGGCGCTCGAACGGAAGCGCCACGCCGTCGCGGACAGGGGGATCCCCGCGCAGCGCCACGATGTGCCGGATGCCGGCCGCCCAATAGCTGTCGGCGATCTCGGCAATCTCGCCGCGGCTCGCCTCGACGCAGGTGAGGTGCGCGGCGGCCGGTACGCCGGTTTCGCCGACTATCCGGGTGACAGTGGCGTGGGTGCGTTCGCGCGTCGATCCGCCCGCGCCGTACGTCACCGACATGAAGCGGGGGGCGAGCGGCGCCAGCGTCTCGACCGAACGCCACAGCGTCTCGGCCATCTTCTCGGTTTTCGGCGGAAAGAATTCGAAGCTGACCTCGATGTCGCCCGGCAGGTCGGCGAACAGCGGCGGGTTTTGCGATCGCTGCTCTTCCGATACGGCCGTCAGGGTTGCGTTCATCGCCTGCCCTCCCACAGCGTCACCCCGAGCTCGGGGCCGGGATGATGCGACACGACCCGGCTGCTGAGCCCGGCCGCAGCCAGCCAGCCGAGCACGGCCGCATCCTCGAAACCGAGCCGCACATGCTGATAGCGGGCGCGCAGTTCCTCTTGGCTGTGCGGGGCGAAATCGGCGATCAGCAGCTTGCCGCCCGGGGCGAGCGTTCGAGCCGCCTCAGCGATGACGGCCGCGGCATCGTCGGCGTAGTGCAGCACATGATGCAGGGTCACGGTCTCGAAGGCGGCATCGTTGAACGGCAGCTGGCGCATGTCAGCCTGGCGAACGTCGGCCAGCTGCTGGCCCTCGCCGGCCAGCTTGCCTCGCGCCATCCGGAGCATCTCGGGCGAGCGATCGATTCCGGTGGCCGTCGTCGCATCGGGGGCCAGCAGTTCCAGCAGGCGGCCGGTACCGGTGCCGATATCGAGCAGCCGGCCGACCGCCGGCGTGCGTGCCGCCGCGACAAGGGCCGCCTCCACATCGGCTTCCTGCCCGCCCAGCCGGCGCAGCAAATCCCACTCGCCGGCGTGGCTGCGGAACCAGTCGTCCACCGCGCGCTGGCGTTCGGCGCGAACCAGCGCCAGCCGGGCGCGTTCCGGGGCGATCAGGTCCTGATCGGGCAATAGCTTCTCGACCAGCGCATAGATTTCGGCCGAGGGGGCATGCTCGCCCAGGCCCACGAACACCCAGGCGCCTTCCTTATGGCGCCGCACCAGCCCGGCTTCGGCAAGGATGCGGACGTGGCGCGAGACACGCGGCTGGCTCTGGTCCAGAAGATCGGCAAGCTCTCCCATGGAAAGCTGGAGATCGCGAACCAACAGCAGGACTTTCACCCGCGTCGGGTCGGCGAGAGCCGCAAAGATGTCGTGCAGGCGATTCATCGCAGAAAGAGTTAAACAAGTCTTTATATCCGGTCAAGCAATGCGCTTTGTCGCACGCGGCCGGTGTCGACGTTTCGGTGGCTTGTGCGACACCGGCAGACCGCCTAGCGCTGTTGCAATGCAACGCTTTTTCCTGGCCGCAGCCCTTGTCGTCCTCAGCGGCTGCGCCCATGGCGGCGAGCGGCTGGACCGTGTCGCCATCACCGATGTGGCCCGACGCGATCCCTGGGAACCGGTCAACCGGGATCTCTACAAGTTTTCCACCGCAGTGGACCGCGCCGTGCTGCTGCCGGTGACCAAGGGGTATCGCTTCATCGTTCCCGAAGGCGCGCGTCGGGGCATCGCCAATACCTATGATACGCTGCAGGAACCGACCAACTTCGCCAACGCTGTGGCGCAGGGCAAGATCAAGAGCGCGTTTCGGGCGCTCGACCGGCTGCTGGTGAACGGGTTTCTGGGGCTCGGCGTTGCCGACCATGCGACGGGTATGGGGCTGGAGACACAGCCGCATGACTTCGGCCAGACCCTGGCGGTGTGGGGGGTGCCGTCCGGGCCCTATCTGATCCTGCCGCTGCTGGGGCCGTCGACGGCGAGGGACGCTCCGGCTTTCTTCGTCGACTTCATCCTGGACCCGGTCGATTTCGTGAAGAACCGCATTTTTTCCACCGAGGAGCGCTACGGGCAGCTTGCGATCCGCATCCTCGATATCCGCTCGGGCCTGCGCGACCAGGGCGAGCAGCTGCTGGCGGGATCGGCGGACGAATATGCGACCGTGCGCTCGGCCTGGCTGCAGAAGCGGCGCTACGACATTTTCGATGGCAATCTGCCGGATGTGACCGACGACGAGGACGAGCTGCCACCCATGACCGAGCCGGCAGCGCCCTCTTCCGCTATCGCGCCAGCGCCCTCTTCCGCTATCGCGCCAGCGCTCGGGCCATCGCCGTCTCCCGCGCCTGATAGCGCCACAGCGCCCTCCATACCGGCAGCTCCGGATCCGGTGCCTGCCCCTCCGCCATCCTGACCAGTTGCAGGCAGAACCAGGCCTGTACCCCGAACCCGTTCAGCATCTTGACGATGGCATTGCGGCTGCCCGGCGACAGCGGACCCGGGCCGAGCCGGAGCGCTGCCTCGGGCGCCGGAAGCCGCGCGGCCGGATCGGCCAGGAGCCGAGCCGGGCCGTTCGGATCGATGCAGAGCGGTCGGGCGAGGCCGATGAGGTCGCACGCGCCGCCCGCCAGCGCTTCGTCCATGCCGGCGCGGCTGCGGAAGCCGCCGGTCACCATCAGCGGCAACCGCACGGCCGCCCGCAGCCGGACGGCCTCTTCCAGAAAATAGGCCTCCCGCCGCGCGGATCGTGCGGCACCGGGATCGAGCCCGTCGGAGTCCATCATTCGCGGCTGCTCGTAATTGCCGCCCGAAACTTCCAGAAAGTCGATTCCCTCGGCTTCCAGCATTCGCGCCACCTCGGTCGATTCCTCGACTGCGAAGCCGCCGCGCTGGAAATCGGCCGAGTTGAGCTTCACCGCAACGCCGAACCCCGGGCCGGCGGCGGACTTCGCGGCGCGCACGGCCTCCAGCAGGAAGCGCGCCCGATTTTCCAGGGTGCCGCCCCAGCGATCGCTGCGTCGGTTGGCAAGCGGGGACAGGAAGGACGACAGCAGATAACCGTGCGCGGCGTGGATCTGCACTCCGTCAAACCCGGCCTGTCGGCATGCAGCGGCCGCCGCACCGAAGCCGGCGATCAGGGCCTCGATCCGGGCTTCCGACAGGGCGACCGGAATGCCGAACTGCTTGCCCGGAAGCGCGACCGCGATTGCGCTGGGCGCCTCGGGGTGGGGGTTGATGGTGACCGGAGTCTGGCGGCCGGCGTGCGAAAGCTGGGCGTAGACGGCGCCGCCGCGGGATTTCGCCGCCGCCGCCAGAGCGGCCAGGCCGGAGAGGGCATGCTCGTCCAGTTCGCCTTCGATGGCGATATTGCCCGGACGTTCCAGATGGCGCCGGCTGACCTGCACATTGCCGGTGATCTGCAGGCCGATGCCGCCTGCGGCCCAGCGATCGTACAGGGTGGCATGGGCCGGGGTGGCCCTGTTGGAACTGTCGGCCAGCCCCTCCGTCATGGCGGATTTCCCGAGGCGGTTCGGGATCACGACCCCGGATGCGAAGCTGAGCGGACTTGAAAGCTGGGCCATGGCATGGGCATAGCCCGGGCTTGGCGATCGGCAGAAGGGACGCTTGTGAGAGGATATGCAGCGTATCTGGCGCTGGCGCTGCTGGCGGGCTGCGGCAGGCCCGACGCGGCGGCGCCGGAAGCCGACGTGCAGCGCGGGATCGACCGGTCCGTCGCCGATGTGCGGGCGGCGCAGGCGGCGGCTTCCGGGCCGGTGGCGCCCTCGCTGTCGGCAGCCGAGCTTGCCGCGAAGTCGACCCCGGCAAAGGCAGCGGCCGAGGACGGCTAGCGCAGCATCAGCCCGCCATCGATCGCGATCGACTGGCCCGTCACATAGGGCGCGCGGGACGACGCCAGGAACAGCACCACTTCGGCAACTTCCTCGGGTTCGCCCCAGCGCCGCATCGGCACCGATTTCAGCAGGCGCTTTTCATAATCGGCGTCGGTGCGCTGGATTTCCGTCATCCGCGTCCGGATGAAGCCCGGCGCCACCATGTTCACGCGGATGCCGTCGGGCGCCCATTTGTCGGCCAGCGCCCGGGTGAGGCCGAGCAGCCCGGCCTTGGACGCTGTGTAGGCCGGCGTCTCGCGGAGCGCGAGAAAGCTGGACAGCGAGCCCATGTTGACGATGGCACCGCCGCGCGCCTTCAGGGCGGGGTGCAGCGCAACCGACAGCGCCATCACGGCGTTCAGGTTGACGTCGATCACGGCCCGGAAACCGGTGTCGGAATATTCGTCCGCGCGGCCGGTTCCGGCGTTGTTGACCAGCACGTCGATCCCGTCTGCTGCGGTGGCGGCCACGGCAGCGGCGACGATGGCGGCGGCGTCGGGTTGGGCGAAGTCGGCTGCGATGTAGGTGAACCCGGCCAGGTCGTCGGTGTAGTCGGCGGCACTGCCGCGGGTGCCCGTGATCATCACCATGGCGCCGGCCGCGGCGAAGGCGCGTGCGGTTGCCAGGCCGATGCCCTGGCTGCCGCCGGTGACAAGCACGCGCTGTCCATCAAATTCGGGCCAGGCACTGGTCATGATGTATCTCCCGCTCGGCGGCTGTTCGGCCTTGCCCGGCCGAAGCATCTCGGCCATGAGGCACGGCGTAGAGGGGACGGCCGCCGGCGTTACCGCTGGTTTTTGACAGGCGCCCGGCTGGGACAGCCGGTTGCCTGCCGAACAAACAGGAGTCCGTATGACCTTTTTCCCAGTTCGTCGCGGCCTTTCGGCTGCCTTTGCCGGCACGGCCGCGCTGCTCGCGGCATGCACCGAACCCGCGCCCGCCGTCGTCGAGGCGAAGCGCGATGTCGGGGTTCCGGCGGCGGCAATCCAGGACTTCGCGCCGGTCTATCCGGGAGCCAGGGTGACCACCAGGGTCGGCGCCCCGTCACCCGACGGCGCGAACGGCACCACGCTGATCATGGAGACCAGCGATCCCGTCGACAAGGTTATGGCCTTCTACGACGCCCGCGCCAAAGAGGCGGGCATGATCGCAAGCATGATCGCGAGCGACGACGAAGGGGCTGTCAGGATGTTCGGCAGCGCCGATGGGCCCGGCCGCCCTGCCCGCGGCGCGCTGATCGCCGTCAGCCGCTCCGACGACGGACGGACGACCGAAATCGTCATCACCGGCGGCGAAGCGGCCGCCAGAGCGGAGGCCGGGGCGGATGCGCAAGCGCGGGCGGAAGCGCGGACAGATGCGCGAGCCGACGCGCTGGCTGCCGAGGCGGAACGGCGGGCTGAGCAGCCCCGGCCGCAGGTGCGCCTGCAATAGCGCCGATAGCGCGCATTTTGAGGGGTGACGCGGGCGCGGCCGGGCGGTTAGGCTGGCTCCCATGTTCCTGAACTTTCTGGACGAACTTCGCGCAGCCAGGATTCCGGCGTCGCTGAAGGAGCATCTGATGCTGCTGGAAGCGATGCAGGCCGGCGTGATCGAGCGGCGGATCGAGGATTTCTACTATCTGTCCCGCTCCATCTATGTGAAGGACGAAGGCCTGCTGGACCGGTTTGACCAGGTGTTCGGTCGAGTTTTCAACGGGCTGGAAACCGTCGTTGAAACGGGAACTGCGGAAATCCCCGAAGAATGGCTGAGAAAGCTGGCCGAACTCTACCTTACGGACGAAGAGATGGCCGAAATCAAGGCGCTCGGCTCGTGGGAAGACATCATGGAGACGCTGCGCAAGCGGATGGAGGAGCAGAAAGGCCGGCACGAGGGCGGCAGCAAATGGATCGGGACTGCGGGCACGTCCCCGTTCGGCGCCAACGGCTATAACCCGGAGGGTGTTCGGATCGGCCAGGAAACGAACCGCCACAACCGGGCGGTGAAGGTGTGGGACAAGCGCGAGTTCAAGAATCTGGATGCGACGGTCGAGCTGGGCACGCGCAACATCAAGGTGGCGCTGCGGCGCCTGCGCAAGTTCGCGCGAGACGGCGCCGCCGACGAGCTGGACCTGGACGCCACGATCAAGGGCACTGCGCGCAAGGCCTATCTCGACATCGTGATGCGGCCCGAACGGCACAATGCAGTGAAGCTGCTGCTGTTCCTGGACGTGGGCGGATCGATGGACCCGCATGTGAAGCTGCTGGAGGAGCTGTTCTCGGCCGCACGAACCGAGTTCAAGCATCTGGAATATTTCTATTTTCACAACTGCCCCTATGAGGCGCTGTGGAAGGACAACAAGCGGCGCTGGAGCGAGCGGACGCCGACCTTCGACCTGCTTCACAAATATCCGCACGACTACAAGCTGGTGTTCGTCGGCGACGCCTCGATGAGCCCTTACGAGATCAACTATGCCGGCGGTTCGGTGGAGCATTGGAACGACGAGGCCGGCGAAGTCTGGATGAAGCGGCTGACCGACATCTATCATTCGGCGGTGTGGCTGAACCCGATCCCCGAGCAGCATTGGACCCACAGCCAGTCGATCCAGATGGTGAAGACCCTGATGGAGGGGCGGATGTTCCCGCTGACACTGGAAGGGCTGGACCGGGCCATGCGGGAGCTGACCCGCACGCATTGATTTCCTGGTCGATAAGGAAACCTCATCGAGTTCGGCCTGCCGGCCGGCGCGCGGTCGCGCTTGCGGCCTTCAGCCGGTGTATGTGGTTCAACGCAAAGCCATGTCGGGCTACCTCAGCCCGACAACGCCTGGATATGGCAGCCGACGATCAGTAGGTGATCCTCCATGGCTGCCGCTGCTGATTCGACGTCCCCTTGCATCAGCGCACGACACAGCCGGGCAAGGTCCTGGTCAGGTCCGCTGGCCGGGAACAGCCGCATGTCGCGCTTCACGATCGGCAGGATCATGCCGTCGGCCTCGGCCAGCAGCCGATCGACCGACTGCTTCAGGAAATCGCTGTGCGTGGCCTTCGCGACCAGCTTCAGCAGCTCGCGATAGGAGTCCGCCCTGGCTTGGGCGGTCGCATCCCCCGACAGCCCGGCGAATTGGTCCCGCGCGGCACTGACTGCGGCGGCTTCGGCAGGGTTCCCGTTCTCCGCCGCCATCCGGGCCATGGCGACGAACAGGGGTTGCGCCCTCGCCAGGATTTCGCGCGGCCGGGTCGGGCGATCGGCACGAACCCGCCAGCCGCCGTCCTCTCGCAGGATTGCGCCGGCTTCGTGCAGCCGCGCAAGCGCCTGCACCACGTTGGCCGCAGAGGTATTCCAGCGGCCGGCCAGTGAATCGGGATCGAGGATGGTGCCCCCCGGCAGCTCCCGATCTCGGATTCCGGTATTGAGGCGCGCCACAATGGCATCGACGATCTCGGCCGGACATGCCGGTCCGCTGGCAACGCGGCGGGCAGTCTCGCGACGACGAGTGGCCATAAGCGTCTCCCCCCTCCGAAAGACGAGTGGAGGCTAAACCAGCGCGAGCGACGCATCAAGCGGCGCAACCCGGAAAATGCGTTACCGGTACAGGGTCAGCCGGCTTCGCCGGCTGCTCGCAGGCCGGCGATGTCGCCCGCCGATCGGCCGAGCCGCGCCAGCACGCGGTCGGTATCCGCGCCGATCCCGGCAAGCGTGCCCGAAGCGCCGGGCCGCGCGCCGTCCAGCTCGACGGGGATCAGCGGCAGCAGGGTCTGCGCCCCGTCCGGCAGGGTCACCGGGGCGAGCCCGCCGGACGCCAGGAGGTGCGGGTCGTCGAACAGCTCCTCGGGCTTTCCGATCGGCGCAAAGGGGAGCCCGGAGCCGTCGAGCCGGGCCAGCAGCTCCGTCTTGCGATACTGTTTCAGCCGCGCCCGGACGACGGGCATGATGGCATCGCGCGCCAGCACCCGGGCATTGTTGGCGCGCCATTCCGGATTGGCCCAGAGCTGGTCCAGCCCGAACAGGGCGCAGAATTTCGCCCACAGCGCATCGGTGACAACGCCGACGAACATATGGTCGTCGTCCGCAGTCTCGAACACGTCGTAGATCGCCCAGGCCGAAATGCGCGCCGGCATCGGGGCGGCGGGCATGCCCGTAACCGCCTGCTGCGCCATGTGCTGACCGACCAGATAGACCGTGGTCTCGAACAGCGCTGCGGCGACCTTCTGCCCGCGTCCGGTCCGCTCGCGCTCGGTGAGGGCCGCGAGCGCGCCGATCACCGAGAACATTCCGCCCGCCACGTCGATCACGGAGGCGCCCGCGCGGAGCGGCCGCCCGGGCGGGCCGGTCATATAGGCGAGGCCGCCCATCATCTGCGCGACTTCGTCCAGCGCGGTGCGTTGTTCATAGGGCCCGGCGAGAAAGCCCTTTTCGGTGACGTAGATGAGGCGCGGGTTGCGTTGACGAAGCCTGTCCCACCCCAGTCCCAGCCGGTCCATCGCGCCGGGGCGATAGTTCTCGATCAGGATATCGGCTTCTGCGGCAAGGTCTGCTGCCGCCTCGGCGCCGCCCGACGACTTCAGGTCCAGGCAGATCGACTGCTTGCCGCGGTTGTACATCGGGAAATAGCCCGCGCCGGAGCCGAGCAGACGCCGGGTCGCGTCGCCGCCGATCGGCTCCACCTTCACGACCTCGGCGCCGAGGTCCGTCAGGATCTGGCCGGCCGCCGGGCCCATCACCATATGGGTGAATTCGGCCACACGGAGCCCGGCGAGCGGGGTAGCGGACATGGCGGGCTCCTTGTTGCAAAGCGACAAGTGCGGCATATGTCCGGACAAATCGGTGGAAGGCAAGTGAGGCGCGGATGCAAGGGATGGCCGGAGGCAAGTGATGGCAGACATCGACATCCTGGTGAGCGAGGTGGGACCCCGCGACGGGCTGCAATCGATCGCGGCCGTCATGCCGACGCAAGCCAAGAAGCAGTGGATCGATGCACTGGTGGCGGCGGGGTTGCGCGAAATCGAGGTGGGCAGCTTCGTGCCGGCGGCCCTGCTGCCGCAGCTGGCCGACACGGCCGAGATCGTGCGGCATGCTTGCATCCACCCCGGCCTCCAGGTCGCGGCGCTGGTGCCCAATGCGAAGGGAGCCCGCGCCGCGATCGAGGCCGGGGTGCACAAGATCACCCTGCCCCTTTCCGCCTCCGAGACGCACAGCCTGAAGAATCTGCGCCGCACGCACGAGCAGGTGTTCGCCGAGGTTGCGGAGATCGCCACGATGCTGGCGGCGCTGCCGCCAGGCCGACGCCCGCACTTCGAAGGCGCTGTTTCCACCGCGTTCGGCTGCACGCTCGAGGGGGCGGTGCCGCCGGATCGGGTCGTGCAGCTGTCGGAACGGCTGATGGCGTCGGGATGCGACGAGGTCGGGCTGTCGGATACCACCGGATACGCCAATCCGACGCAGGTGAAGCATATTGTGAAGAAGGTTCACGAAGCCATTGGTTCGGAACATATGACTGGCTTGCACCTGCACAATACGCGCGGCCTGGGGCTTGCCAATGTCGTGGCCGGGCTCGAAGTCGGGATCATCACCTTTGATGCCTCGCAGGGCGGGCTGGGCGGCTGCCCGTTCGCGCCGGGCGCCTCGGGCAATATCGTGACCGAGGATCTTGTGTTCATGCTGGAGGCGATGGGGCTGCGGACCGGGATCGACCTTGATCGGTTGATGGCGGCCCGCGCGGTGCTGGCGGCTGCCCTGCCGGGAGAACCGCTATACGGGTTCATGCCAGACGCCGGGGTGCCGCTGGGGTTCCGTGCGGCCGCTTGAGGCCTTTGCGTGCTTGGAACTGCCACACAAGTCGGGCAAGGATGGGCGATCAACCCCCAACCCACTAGGGAGACCATCATGGGTATATTCCAGACGCTGAAGGACAAGATTTTCGGCGGTGATGAAGCAAAGGCCGTTGCCGCGAAGAAGCCGGCGCCGGCGCCCGTTGCCACAGCGGCGACAGCCGCCCCGGCCGCCCAACCGGTCGCTCAACCGGTCGATGTCGAAGAAGTGCTGGCCTATATGGCGGAACAGTCGGGCCAGCCGTCCAACTACAAGAGCTCGATCGTCGATCTGATGAAGCTGGTGGGCATGGATTCGTCGCTTGCGGCGCGCAAGGAATTGGCGACCGACCTGGACTATACCGGCGCGCTGGACGGCAGCGCGGAAATGAACATCTGGCTGCACAAGAAGGTGATGGAGCGTCTGGCGACCACCAAGGCGTGACGAAGGCGTTTGCCGGGCTGGAACTCTCGTCATGCCAGCGTAGGCTGGCATCTCCCCCCTCCACGATTGCCTTCGCGGCACGTGGGGGGACCCCGGCCTAAACTGGGGTGACGGGATATTCCCCTTGTGATGCGGTCGTATAGCGCCGAAGCACGAACAGCGCGTGGTCGGCCCTCAGGTTCGGCCATGCGCTGACCGTCACGTCGGCTGAAAGATAGGCTTCCCGCTCGATCACGAGCGCGAGTTCGGCGGCCAGTGCGCGGAAATCGTCGATCGTGCACAAATGAATATTCTCGGTTTCATGCCAGCTGGTCGGCAGGCTCCGTGTGATCGGCATGCGGCCCTTCAGCAGCAGGTCCAGCCGAACCCGCCAATGCCCGAAGTTGGGGAAGGCGACCACGGCGCGCCGCCCGATCCGCACCAGATCCCCAAGCACTTTCGCCGGCGACGCCATCGCCTGCAGCGTTTCCGACAGCACCGCATAATCGACCGACTGGTCCGGGAAGGCCGCAAGATCGCGCGTGGCGTCGCCCTGCACTACCGACAGCCCGCGCCCCACGGCGGCTGCCACCCGCTCGCCGTCCAGCTCGATCCCGCGGCCGTCCACTTGCCGGTGATCGCGCAGCCAGGCGAGCAGCCGCCCGTCGGAGCAGCCGACGTCGAGGACGCTGGCACCGGCGGGGATTTGCATCGCGACCTGCTGAAGGCGAATTGAAAGCCCGTTCACGCGCCCCCTCCGCCAGCGCTTTTCGCAGCGCTCTCCACTGCCTTCAGGAACCCGTCGACCACCTCGTTCAGCCCGGGCGGGTCGAGCAGGAAGGCGTCGTGCCCGAAGGGGCTCGAAAGCTCGACGAAGCTGGCGTGGCGGCCGGCGGCGACAAGGGCCTGGACGATGCGCTTCGATTCGGCAGTCGGGTAGAGCCAGTCGCTGTCGAACGACACCACGCAGAAGCGCGCGCGGGTCGACGCGAAGGCCGGCGCGAGCTGCCCGCCATGCGCGTCGGCCAGGTCGAAATAGTCCATCGCGCGCGTGATATAGAGATAGGAATTGGCGTCGAACCGGTCGACGAAGCTCATCCCCTGGTGGCGCAGATAGCTTTCCACCTGGAAGTCGGCATCGAAGCCGAAGCTTTTCCCGTCGCGGTCCTGCAGCTCGCGCCCGAACTTGGCAGTGAGCCCCTCTTCGGACAGATAGGTGATGTGGGCGGCCATCCGCGCGACCGCGAGGCCGTTGGCGGGTCCCTTGCCGGGCGTGTAGGCGCCCTTCTTCCAATTGGGGTCGGCCATGATCGCCTGGCGGCCGACTTCGTGGAAGGCGATGTTCTGCGCGCTGTGTCGCGCCGCCGCGGCGATGCAGACGACCGATCGGGTGCGCGTGGGGAAGCTCGCGACGAACTGCAGCGCCTGCATGCCGCCCATCGATCCTCCGACAATGGCAAGCAGCGTCTGGATGCCGAGCGCGTCCAGCAGCGCGGCCTGGGCGCGGACCATGTCGGCGATCGTGAGAACCGGGAAGCGCAGCCCCCATGGCGTCCCGTCGTCGGGGTGCGGACTGGCCGGGCCTTCGCTGCCCAGGCAGCCGCCGATTACATTGGCGCAGACGATGAAATGCCGCTCCGGGTCGATCGGCTTGCCGGGGCCGACCATCCTGGACCACCATCCCGGCTTCCCGGTGACGGGGTGGGTGGTGGCGACATATTGATCGCCGGTGAGCGCGTGGCAGATCAGCACGGCGTTGCTCCGGTCGGCGTTCAGCGCGCCGGCGGTTTCGTAGGCGATCGTGGGGGCCGGCAGCGCCTGCCCGCTGTCGAGCGGGAGGTTTGCGGACAAGCGCAATTGGCGAGGCGGGACAGCGGTTGGCACTGAACGCCGCCGTTAGCAGCGATGCCATGGCGTTGAAAGGCTTGCGAAGCGGCGCTGCATGCCCCTAGGGGCAGCCGATGACCGGCCCTGTCCCCAACAGCTGGATTTCCGCCATCCAGGCCTATGTGCCCGGCTCGGCAGGCGACGCGGCGTCGAAGCCGGTGAAGCTGTCGTCGAACGAGAACCCCTGGGGGGCAAGCCCGAAGGCGCTGGCGGCCCTGGCCCGGGCGACCGGCGTGCATCGCTATCCCGACAGTGCCGCCGTAGCGTTGCGC
>JANPJJ010000065.1:0-3891 GCA_031425455.1 Sandaracinobacter sp.
GTCGACGACTTCGCCCGACTGCTTCGTGATCATCAGGTCATCCACGGTGCCAATCCGCTCGCCACTGGAATCATAGACCGTCGTGCCCTTTACCTTGGAGGCGCTGATCAGGTCGCGCTTCTCGTCCGTCATTTGATCGCCACCCGAGCCACTGCCGGCCATCATGCTGCCGCTTTGCATGCCCCCGCTTTGCATGCCCGCACCTTGCGTGCCCTGGCTGCTGGCGCCGTCATGTCCGGACATACCGCCCGAGCGATGCTCGTCCATATTGTCGTCCATCCCACTATCCTTCCCATGGTCTTTGTCGTGCTGAGCGCCTTGCGCAGCCCTGCACCGCTTCAATCGGCCCGGTGGGCGGACGTTCCCGACAATCTGTACTGCGCCGGTGGCTCGCCTGGCTGGAACCCCGAGCGGCGATCGCAAGTTGGAATGCCGTAACGACGGAAAAGGATCGATCGGGATGATGACCGGAACCGGTATCGAGGGCAGCGAGATCGAGAAGACGGGCGCGGCAGGGCCCAACCCGGCAGCAGGGCCGGCGGCAGCCGTTCCGGCCGCGCAGATCGGCTCCGACGACGACACCACCTCGCCGCAGCCGCGCGAAGGCGAATTCGGCACCGAATTCGGCACTGAGGACGAAATCGGAATTGCCGACCAGGCTTCGCGGGGAGCCACCATCGGGGACCAGAAGTCGGGCGAGACCGTGGTCGATGCCGCACCCGGGGCTGTCCGGCAAAGCGACAGCCGCCCTTCATTGAACGGTAAAGCCCGGCCGGGCGGAGCCATGGTCACGGTCCTGGCGCTCGCCGCCGGGGCTGCGGCCTTCGCCTATGGCGCCCGCAGTCGCGCCCGCCCGGCTCACCGGTCGTCGGCTTCGATCGATCCCGTCGCCAGCCGCGCCGCCCCCGAAATCACCGGCGCGTCCACGATGATCGCGGCCTCGCCGGCCGAGCTCTATCGGCGATGGCGCAACTATGAGCGGTTCGAGGATGTTCTGCCCGAAGTGGAACGGGTAGCGCCGCGCGACGACGATCGGATTTCGGACTGGACGCTTCGTGGCCCTGCCGGCACCCGGCACCAGCTGGTGTCGCGCATCGTCGAAGACGAGCCGGGCAAGCGCATCGCCTGGGAAGCGACCGGCTCGCCGGCGGCCCACAAGGGCGAGATCTCTTTCGAAAAGCAGCCACGCGGAACGCTGGTCCGGTTGCAGATGGAGCTTGATCCGCCATTGGGCCGGGTCGGCGCGACAGCGTCGCGGCTGCTCGGCAAGCCGACTGGCTCCGACCCCAGACAAGTCGCGAGAAAGGCCCTGAAGCGGATGAAACAATTGGTGGAGACTGGCGAGATCGCCCGCAGCACGGCCGATCATCGTTCGGTGAAATGGCAATGAAGGCGCTAGCCTGGCACGGCAAGCAGGATGTCCGCGTCGACACCGTGCCCGATCCCCGCCTGCTGAACCCGCGCGACGCGATCCTTCGTGTTACGTCCACGGCCATCTGCGGATCGGACCTGCATCTTTACGATGGCGTCATCCCCGGGATGCGCCCCGGCGACATCCTGGGCCATGAATTCATGGGCGTGGTGGAGGAGGTCGGGCCCGGCGTCGAGCGGTTGAAGCCGGGCGACCGGGTCGTGGTCCCGTTCGTGATCGCGTGCGGCGCCTGCTTCTTCTGCCGCGAGGAACAATATAGCTGCTGCGACAACAGCAATCCGGCCGAGACGCAGGAAATCGGCGAGGCTTTGTATGGCGCCGGGATGGCAGGCATCTTCGGCTATTCGCACATCACCGGCGGCTATGCCGGCGGCCAGGCCGAATATGCCCGCGTGCCGTTCGCCGATGTCGGCCCGCTGAAAGTCCCCGACGGCCTTAGCGACGAGCAGGTCCTGTTCCTGTCCGACATCCTGCCGACCGGCTGGATGGCAGCGGAAAATTGCGACATCGGCCCACGCGACACGGTTGCCGTGTGGGGCGCCGGGCCGGTCGGCCTGTTCTCGGCACAATCCGCGCTGCTGATGGGGGCGGCCCGCGTGATCGTGATCGATCATCATCCCGGTCGCCTGCAGCTGGCGCGGGATCTGGGGGCGCTCACCATCAATTTCCGCGAGGAGGATGTGCTGGTCGCGCTCGACGAGCTCACCGGCGGGCTCGGGCCGGATGCCGGGATCGATGCGGTGGGCATGGAAAGCCACGGCATGGGGATCGGCAACCTGGTGGATCATGTCCGCACCACGCTGAAGCTCTCGACCGAGCGGCTGGGCGCGTTCCGCCAGATGGTCACCGCGGTGCGAAAGGGTGGCCGGCTCTCGGTTCCGGGGGTCTATGGTGGCTATGCCGACAGCTTTCCGCTCGGGGCCGTCATGCAGAAGGGGCTTACGCTTCGCACCGGGCAGACCCATGTGCAGAAATATCTGCCGATGCTGCTGGAGCTGATCGAGGCGGGGCGGATCGACACCACCTTCCTGATCAGCCACCGTATGCCGCTGTCGGCGGCGCCGCGCGCCTACGACATGTTCCGCAACCAGCAGGACAAGGTCCGCAAGGTAGTGCTGACGCCTTGATTCCCCGGTTCAGGGAAGCACGAGCTGCCCCTTTTCCGCGAGGTCGTTGCGCATGGCGGTGGCTGCAACCCCGCCCTGCCCCATCGCATGGCTGATCTGGTCAAGGCCGATCACGATGTCGCCTGCGGCATAGAGGCCCGGCACGGAGCTGCGCTGGTGGGCATCGACAACGATGCAGCCGTCGTCCGACAGCCGGGCGCCGGCCGCAACGGCAAGCGCATTGTTGCTGTCGCTGCCCAGCGCCACATAGGCGGTGTCGAAGGTCTCCGTCGTTGCCGCGCCCGACACGGTCACCTTGCCGCCTGCCGCCGTCAACCCGGGTGCCGCGCAGTCCAGCCAGGCAATGTTCTCGGCTTCCAGTTCGCGTTTCACGTCGGATGACAGGTTCGCGCTTCCCGAGGGCGGCACCAGCACCACATCCCCGGTGTAGCTGCGGACGAACCGGGCTTCGCGCGCTGCCGAGACCGACTCGCCCCAGATCGCGACCCGCTTCCCCGTCACCTCATGCGCGTCGCAGATCGGGCAATAGCGCAGCAGGCCCCGGGCCAGCGCCCGGTCGTGCGCCGCCTCGGGCATGTCGGGCCGGCGGTTCCAGACTCCGGTCGCCAGCAGAACCGCCGCCGTCTCGATCCTGCCGCCCTCGTGGTGCACCACAAAGCCATTCTGGCCCCGATCCAGCGACGTAACCCGGCCCTCGACCAGCCGTGCGCCATAGCGCAGGGCGTGGCGACGCATCCGGGCCAGCAGCCGGGACCCGGAGATGCCGTTCGGAAAGCCGGGCAGGTTGCGGGTGCGCGGAATACTGGCGGCGCGGCCATGGCCGGCATCGATCACCAGCACGTCCAGATGAAAGCGCGTCAGGTACAGCGCGGCGGTCAGCCCCGCAGGGCCGCCGCCGATCACGACAAGGGGATCGGATAAGGAGGGATGCGGCAATGTCTGTTCCTTTCGCGGCGCTGTTTGGGGCGAGCATCGCCTGTCTCTCATTCCCCTCGCGATACCCGGCCCCGTCAGCCGACGGCATAGTCGATCGGCTTGAAGCTGTGATTATTGGACTGCAGCGCCGAGCAGGCTGTCAACCCGATCACCAGGTCCATATGGGCCTCAAACACGATTCGGTCCCCCGCCTTGCTGAGAGGCGGGAGGACCAACAGCTCGCCGGTTTCTGCATTCACAGGCACGTTCATGAAGCAGTTGAAAGCGACCGGGATCGCATCCGGCCCGATACCCCACGGCTCGAGCGCCGCCACCAGATTGCCGAAACAGCCTCGGTGGGGGTCGGTATCCCCATAGATCAGGCGGAAGGTATCGGCCGAACAAGGCGTCAGCAGA
>JANPJJ010000066.1:0-18637 GCA_031425455.1 Sandaracinobacter sp.
CAGGACGAGCTGTTGTGGCTGGAGACCAACGGGCGCGAGCTGAACGGCGTGAGCTTCACCAAGGGCTGTTATACGGGGCAGGAGAATACGGCGCGCATGCACCACCGCGACAAGCTCAGGAAGCGGCTGCTGCCGGTGCGAACCTCGGGAGACGGCCCGTTGATGGCGGGCGAGCGGGAGGCCGGCACCTGGCGCGGCACGCGGCACGGCGATCTGCGCATGGCCTTATTCCGGGTTGAATGTCTGCACCAACCGCTCAACAGCGGCGGCGAGCCTGCGCACGTCATCCTCCCGCCGTGGCTGCCTGCCGACGGCTAGTCGGTCGCGACTTCCACGATCTTCTCGGCGAGGCCTCCCAGTTCGCCGACCACTTCGGCGATCTTCAGCGTCCGGTGAGCTTCGGCGACGTGCAGGATCTCGATCAGCTTGCCCTTGAAGGTCGCCACGCCCTTGCCCTGTGCGAGCGCGGCCTGGTGCGCCTCGATCAGGCCGCGGGCATGCTCGACTTCTTCCGCCGTCGGTGAGAATAACCTGTTCACCGTTTCGAGCTGGTCCGGGTGGATGCAAGTCTTGCCGTCGAAGCCCAGCTCGACGCTTTGGCGCGTTTCGGCTGCCAAGCCGTCGGCATTGCGAATATCGGTGAACACACCGTCGAATGCGAGGATGCCTGCAGCGCGGGCTGCGAGCACGATCCGGCTGGCGGCATAGAGCAGCGGCAGCCGATCGGCGCCGGGCTTGGCGCGCAGGTCTTTGGTGAGGTCTGCAAAACCCGCGACCAGCCCCTCGATCCCCGGCACATCGGCGATGGCATCGGCCGAGAGGACCGCGCGCGGCGTTTCGATGAGGACCCAGACCGGCTTTCCGCGTGCGAGTTCGACGGCGCGGGCTGCATCTGCCCGGCCATCGACCTTGGGCACCACCAGGACATCGATGGCGGCAGCCGACACGGCGTCGAAGTCGGCGTCGGCCCAGGGCGTGCCAAGCCCGTTCACCCGGATGGCGATCTCGCGGCCGCCCCAGCCGCCGTCGGCAACTGCCGCGACTGCCGCCCCACGCGCGCTTTCCTTGGCATCCGGCGCCACTGCGTCTTCAAGATCGATGACAACGGTGTCGACGGGCAGCGTGCGTGCCTTTTCGATGGCACGGGCGTTGGCGCCTGGAAGATAGAGCACCGAACGGCGCGGGCGATAGTCGATCATGGCAGGCCCCCCCGGTTCAGGCGGTACGAAGCCACACCACCCGGCCCTGCGCGTCTTCGGGCACGGCATCCCCCACCTGCCGCGCCGCGTCGCGCCGCACAAGCGCCAGAACGGCGGACGGCACACCGGGGGCGTGGATCACGAGATCGGCCTGCGCCATCGCGCGCATCTCGGCTAGCGTCAGCGCGTCGGCACCGGCGGGGCCGATGGCAATCTCGACAAGGCTGTCGGCCGGCGCTCCGCCGCCGGCCAGTGCCGCGACAATGGCCGAGGCAGGGTCCTCCTGCGGTAGCAGCGGGTCCAGCGCCGCGCCCGGCGCCAGCACCCTTGCCCAGAAGTCGCGGCGGGCGGGCACGTCCTTATGGATTCCCTCCACAGAGCTGCGCGCCTGCCGTATGGCGCTCGCCAGCTGGCCCAGTCCCGAAGGCAACAGCACCTCCAACCGTTCCTTCAGAGCTTTCGCCAGGCTCGCCGACGCTCCGCCCGTGCCGACCGCCAGCAACACCGGCGTCCGGTCCACGATCGCCGGAACCGTGAAGTCGCAGAGCGCCGGCCGGTCCACCACATTCACAAGCAGGCCCTGCTGCCGCAAGTGGGCGGCGGCTTCCTCGGCGCCTTCGTCCAGCGCGACGAAGGCAAGACGCACATCGGGTGTCGCAGTGCGGACAACGGTGCCGCCGGCATCCTCCACCAGCCGCGCCTTGGCGGCCGCCGACTCGCCCTCCCCGACCACCAGCACCGGCTGGCCGGCAATCCGGTGGAACAGCGGCAGCGACTCCATTCAGACATTCCCCTCGATCCAGCGACGAACCGCCGGGCCGATGTCGGGCCGCTCCAGTGCCAGCGCGATGTTGGCGGTGATGTGCCCGGCCTTGTCGCCGCAATCGTAACGGGCGCCGGCATAGGTGTAGGCGTGGAACGGCTGGCGCCCGATCAATTGCGCGAGCGCGTCGGTCAGCTGGATTTCGTTGCCGGCGCCGCGCCTGCCTTCGCCCAGGATATCCATGCACTCGGGCTCGATCAAATAGCGTCCGACCGCCGCCAGCCGGGATGGCGCGGTGCCGGCCTTCGGCTTCTCGACGAAGCCGCGCACTTCCGTCATCGCCCCGCTCACATCCCCCGGATCGACAATACCATAACGATGGGTCTCCTCCTCGGGGACCTCCACCACGGCGATCACAGTGCCACCAACTTCGTCCCGCGCGCGGACCATCTGCGCCAGGCAGGGGTCTTCGGGTTGCCAAAGCAGCTCGTCGGGCAGCAGCACCGCGAACGGCTCGTCGCCGGTGATATGTCGCGCGCACCACACTGCGTGCCCCAGGCCGGCCGGCTCCTGCTGACGCACATAGGCGATCTGCCCCGGCGCCAGGCGGGACGAGTCCAGCACGCGCAGCTCGGCATCCTTGCCGCGCTCGCGCAAGATTGTCTCCAGCTCGAAGGCGCTGTCGAAATAATCCTCCAGCGCCGATTTGCCCCGGCCGGTCACGAAGATCATCTGCTCGATGCCGGCCGCCAGCGCCTCGTCCACCGCATATTGCAGCAACGGCTTGTCGACCACCGGCAGCATTTCCTTGGGCACCGCCTTGGTGGCGGGCAGGAACCGGGTGCCCATGCCGCCGACGGGAAAGACTGCCTTGCGAACCGGTTTCAATGCCGTCCTCCTCGGTTTTTCAAAGCCATTCCGGCACCCGGTCCAGCGCGACCAGCTCGTCGATCGTCTGGCGCCGCCGGATCACGGCGAACCTGTCCCCATCCACCAGCACCTCCGGCACCAGGGGCCGCGAATTATAGGTGCCGGCCATGGTGGCCGCATAAGCGCCGGCCGTCATCAGCGCGACGAGGTCCCCAGGCTCGACCGGGGTGATGGGACGGTCTTCGGCAAACATGTCGCCCGTTTCGCAGACCGGGCCCACGATGGTGGCCGTCATCCGGCCATCGCGAGGGGAGACGGCCCGAATGTCGTGGTAGACGCCGTACAGCGTGGGGCGGATGAGGTCGTTCATCGCCGCATCCAGGATCACGAACTGCCGTGTCGCCCCGGCCTTCACGGCAATCACTTCGCTGACCAGCACCCCGGCATTGCCGGCGATCAGCCGCCCGGGCTCGAACATCAGGGTAACGCCCCAGCCGGCGGTCACGCGGGCAACCATGGCGCCATAATCATGCGGGGTGGGCGGTGGCGGCAGGCGGGGATCGTAGGGGATGCCGAGCCCGCCGCCCAGATCGACCCGCTCCACTGGAAGGCCCGCCGTCCGCAGCCGGCCGACCAGCGCTCCGAGCTTGGCATAGGCTGCCTCCAACGGCGCCAGATCGAACAGCTGGCTGCCGATATGGGCCGCGACCCCGATCGGGCGCACGCCCGGAAGCCGTGCCGCCTCGGCATAGAGCGCCTCGACCCGGTCCAGCGGCACGCCGAACTTGTTCTCGGCCTTGCCGGTGGAAATCTTGGCAAGCGTGCCGGCGTCCACGTCCGGGTTCACGCGAATGGCGATTTCGGCAACGGCCCCCATGGCAGTGGCAACGGCGGACAGGCGCCGCAGTTCCGCTTCGCTCTCGACGTTCAGTTGCAGGATTCCCGCCTCCAGCGCGGCACCAAGTTCGCGGTCGGTCTTGCCGACACCCGAGAACAGGATCCGGCCCGGCGGCACCCCGGCCGCCAGTGCCCGTCGCATTTCGCCCTCCGAGACGACGTCGGCGCCCAGCCCCTCCTGCGCCAGCAGTTTCAGCACGGCGACGTTGGGGTTGGCCTTTACTGCAAAGGCGATCAGCGGCCTACCGAGCGGCGCCAGCGCCGCCGTCATGACCCGGGCGTGGCGGCGCAGCGTCGCTGCCGAATAGCAGTAGAAGGGCGTGCCCACGGCAGCGGCGATGTTGGGCAGGGCCACGTCCTCGGCGTGCATCACGCCGTCCCGGAGCAGGAAATGGTCCATCAGGGCTGTGGGGCAGCTGGCGATCGGGGCGGCTGGAGCGGCGCCGGCGCGTTCGGTTCCTCGCCCGGAAACGGCAGTGCACGCACGTCGCGCGTGCCCTCCGGTGGCAGGCTGAACAGGTCGTCCGGCCGTGCCTCCAGCTTGACGGTCAGCTCGTCCACACGGACCGGCCTGGCATCGGCTGCCACCGTCAGCCCCTGGGCGACCCGATCTCGCTCTGCCGCGCGGGCGTCCTTCTGTTGCTCCCTGGTCAGCGCGGGATCGGCCGGCTGCAACCGGGTGACGGGGCCCTTGTAGCCGCACCCGGCGAGCAGCAAAGCCCCCGCAAGCAGACCGCGGGTCAGCGCCATGCGACAATCTCCTCCAGCGCCGCTTGCGCCGCCGCTTTCACCCGCACCGGCGCGGTCCCGCCCGGGCTGGTGCGGCTGGCGACGCTCGCCTCCACGCTCAACACGCCGAACACCCGCTCGTCGAACCGTGCGTCGATCGCCCGCAACGCCTCCAGTGGCAGGGCGTCGAGCCCGGTGCCGGCCGCTTCGGCGGCCTTGACGGCGCGTCCGGTAAGATGATGCGCCTCGCGGAACGGTACCCCGGCCTCGCGCACCAGCCAGTCGGCGAGGTCCGTCGCCGTGGAGAAGCCGGACGCCGCCGCAGCGCGCATCCGCTCGGGGACGAAGTCGATCGTCTCCATCATCCCGGCCATCGCGGCAAGGCTCAGCTCGAACAGGTCGTGCGCCTCGAACAGGGGTTCCTTGTCGTCCTGCATGTCCTTGGAATAGGCCAGCGGCAGGCCCTTCATTGTGACCATCAACCCGGTCATCAACCCCAGGATGCGGCCCGAATGACCGCGGACCAGCTCGGCTGCATCCGGGTTGCGCTTCTGCGGCATGATGGACGAGCCGGTGGACCATTGATCCGGCAGCCGCACCCAGCCGAACGGCTGGCTCGCCCACAGGATCACTTCCTCGGCCAGGCGCGACAGGTGGAGCGCGCACTGGGTGGCCGACGTCAGATACTCGATCGCGAAATCCCGGTCGGAGACGCTGTCGAGCGAGTTGGCGGTGGGTCCGTCGAACCCGAGCGCGGTAGCAGTGGCATTGCGGTCGATCGGGAAGCCCGTTCCCGCCAGCGCCGCCGACCCCAGCGGGCAGCTGTTCAGCCGGATGCGGGCATTGCTGAACCGGCCATGGTCGCGCTTCAGCATTTCGACATAGGCCATCAGGTGATGGCCGAGCGTAACCGGCTGCGCGACCTGCAGATGGGTGAAGCCCGGCAGGATCGTGGCGTGATGTTCCAGCGCGCGCCTTGCCAGCACCGTCACCAGCGCTCGGATCGCGGCGAGATGCGCGTCCGTGGCGTCGCGCACCCACAGCTTGAAGTCGGTGGCGACCTGGTCGTTGCGGCTTCGGGCGGTGTGCAGCCGACCGGCATCCGGGCCAAGGTCGGCGGCGAGGCGCGTTTCCACCGTCATGTGGATGTCTTCCAACGCACGGTCGACGGGCACGCCGTTCGCCGCGTAATCGGCCGCAATGGAATCGAGCCCAGCCGCGATTCGGGCCGCCGCGTCGGGCTCTACGATGCCTTGTGCGCCCAACATCGTCACATGCGCCCGGCTTGCCCGGATGTCCTGTTGCCACAGCCGCTTGTCGAATGGGATCGACGCATTTATCTCGGCCATCACCGCCGCCGGGCCGCCTTCGAAGCGCCCTCCCCACAGCGCATTTGCGCCCGAGTTTTCGCCGGAGCCTGTCATGAAGCGCCTGTCGTCCTTCGCCTGTCTGGCCCTGCTGGCGGCCTGCCAGCAGACCGAAGCCCCGTCGAAAGCCCCTAAGACGGATGGACCGGCCTCGCAAGCAGCGACCCCGGCTGCCAGCTTCGACACCGCGTTCGCCGGCCGGCCCGCGCCCGACCTGTCGCTGGAAACGGGGCCGGAGGGCCGCACCGAGACGGTCGCGGACATCGTGAAGGCCCATCCCGGCAAGCCGGTGCTGGTGAACCTGTGGGCCACCTGGTGTGCGCCTTGCCTGAAGGAGCTGCCGACGCTCGATGCCCTGGCCGCCGCGACCCGGGGCAAGCTGGTCGTGGTGCCGATCAGCCAGGACATGGAAGGCTGGCAGAAGGTATCGCCGGCTTTCACGGCGGCGAAATACCCGAACCTGTCGACCCGACTGGAAAGCCAGATGCAGTTCGGCTTCCAGTTGAAGGCGAAGGGGCTGCCGCTCACAATTCTCTACGGACCAGACGGGCGCGAGGTCTGGCGCTATGCCGGGGACCGGGACTGGAACAGCGCGGAAAGCCGGGCCAGGCTCGGGATCTAGCGGTCGTTCTGCGCAAAGAGCTGGTTCACCCGATTCCAGTTCACCACCTGCCACCAGGCCGAAAGATAGTCGGCTCGGCGGTTCCTCCAGGTGAGGTAATAGGCGTGCTCCCACACGTCGTTGGCCAGGATCGGTCGGCCCTTCAGCTCGCTCGCGTCCATCAGGGGATTGTCCTGGTTGGGCGTGGAGCCCACCGCCAGGCTGCCGTCGGGCGCCACCACCAGCCAGCCCCAGCCTGAACCGAACCGGCTGGCCCCGGCCTGCTGGAACGCCGTCTTGAATGCGTCGAGCGTGCCCCACTTCGCTTCGATCGCCTTGAGCAGCGCCGGCGATGGGGCGCCGCGCTGGCCTTCTGCCGCCATCAGCAGCCAGAAGAAGCTGTGGTTCCAATGCCCGCCGGCATTGTCGCGCACGGCGGTCGGCAGGGTGCCGGCGCGGGCCAGGATCTGCTCCAGGCCCAGCCCTTGCAGCTTCGGGTCGGCTACAACCGCCTTGTTGAGACTGTCGACATAGCCCTGGTGGTGCTTGCCATGGTGCAACTCCATCGTCTCACGATCGATGACCGGGGCGAGCGCATCTGCGGCGTAGGGCAGCGGAGGGAGGGTGAACTGGGCTTTTTGGGCTTGGGTTGTCGGAGGGGTCTGGGCGAGGGTGGCCGGCGTTGCGGCCAGGAGGAGGGCTGCGGCGAGGGGTTTCAGCATGAGGGGCTCCGGATGGTGTAGAGGCTTAACCCGGGCAGGCGTAGGGGGTTCCTTGTCGGTGGGGCAGCCGGCGAGTCTGCGGACGAGTGCTGCGCACGCGCTCGCAGCCGCACTCGGCCTTAAAACTGCACCGCCTTCTTCGCCGCCCCGTCGATCACCAGGTTCGTCCCCGATACGAACGCCGCCAACGGCGAGGCCAGGTACACCACGGCTGCCGCGACCTCGTCAGGCGTTCCATACCGCCCCGCCGGGATGCTCTTGCGCGTCCCCTCGAACACCTCGGGCATGTTCGCCTCCACCCAGCCCCACGGCCCTTCCTTCTCGTAGATCGGGCCCGGGCTGACGCTGTTGAAGCGGACCGGCGCGTGGGCGTGGGCAAGCTGGTGCAGGTAGACGATGGTCGCCGTCTTCATGCTGTTGAAGCTCTGCGGGCCGCCGAATTCCTCCAGTGCGGCGATGCTGGCGATGTTCACCACATTGCCGTTGGCGCTTTCCTTCAGGTGCGGCAGCGCGACTTCGATTGCGCGGTAGGTGCCGACTACGTCCACCTCGAAATTCTCGCGGAACCCGGCCTCGTCGAACTTCATGCCCGATGCAGTCTGGCAGGTGACCAGGATGTCGAGCCCGCCGAGCTTCGTGATTGCGTCCGCCATCGCGGTGCGAAACGTTGCCCCATCGCCGCCGGCGTCGGCCGCGAAGCCGATCGAGCCGGGCAGTTCCGCGGCGAGCTTGTCGGCCGCCTCGAGCCCGCGGCCGCAGAAAGCAACGGTTGCGCCCTCCGCCGCCAGCAGCCGGGCGGTGGCGCGGCCGATGCCGCGCGTGCCGCCCACGATCAATGCCTTCTGGCCGTTCAGTTTCAGGTCCATGGCTCGCTCTCCTTACGGTGTAGGTTGGATGCCCTCGATCGCCTCGCACAGGGCGGTCAGGAAGTCGCCGGCCGGCTGGCCGTCGATCGCGCGGTGGTCCACGGTGAGGCTGATCCCTATTTGGCCGTCACCGCCAATCCGGCCCAGCCCGACGATGGCGGTCTGCGGCCGGTTCAGGACCGGGGTGAAGTGCCGGACGCGGGTGAGACCGAGGTTCGAGATCGAAATCGTGCCGCCGGACATTTCGCGGACGCTGAGCTTGTTGATCGGCGCGCGCTCCACCAGGCTGGCACGCTCGGCCGCGATTGCGGGGAGGCTTTTCGACGCGCAATCGAACACGCACGGCACCACCAGCGCGCCCGGCAGGCCGATCGCCACGCCGACGTTGATGTCGGGCTGCGGCACGACTTCGCCTTCGATCTCGTGCGCGTTGAACAGGGGAAACGCCGGCAGGATGCGGGCCAGCGCGGCGATGACGAGGTCCTCGTAACCGATCTTCGTGCCGGCTGCCTTCCAGGCGGCGCGCACTTTGGTCAGCGCGGTTGCGTCGGCGTCGGCGAAGAAGCTGAGCTGGGCGGTGGTCTGGACCGAGTCGAGCATGCGGCGGGCGATCACGCCGCGGATGCCGGTGAATTTGAGCGGGGTGCTCACGCGGATAGGGGGGAGATCCCAGCCTTCGCTGGGATGACGGATTGCTTGATGGACCAGGTCGCCGTCATTCGATGACGGCCACCGTATCGCCCTTGTTGACCACGACTTCGGGCTCGACCTGAATGCGCAAGGTGCCGGTCGCCGGGGATTCCAGTTCCAGCGTCACCTTCTCGACCAGAACCTCGGCGATCAGGTCGCCCTGCTTCACGCTGGCGCCGTCGGCATAGAGCCACAGCACGATCGACCCGGTCTTGTCGTCCTCGTCCCAGAGGTCGGCGGGAATCACCACCGGCGTGCTCATGCCATCTGCTTTCTGGCGGCATCCGCAATACGCCCGGCGAGCGGCAGGATCGACTGCTCCATCGGCCGCGCAAACGGGATCGGAATGTCGGGCGTGGTCACCCGGATCGGCGGCTTCTTCAGGATGGTGGGATCGCGCTCCACGACGCTTGCGATCACTTCGCCCGAGACGCCGTAGGAGAGATAATCCTCGTCGGTCACCACCAGCCGGCCGGTTTTTGCAACGCTGGCGAAGATGCCGTCGCGGTCCAGCGGCACCAGGCTGCGCAGATCGACGACTTCCGCCGAAATGCCCTCTTTCGCCAGCTCGTCCGCTGCCTTCAGGCTTTCGTGCACGCTCATACCGAGCCCGGTGATCGTCACGTCACTGCCCTCGCGATAGACCTTCACCTGGCCGAACGGCACCGTGTAGGGCTCGTCGGGCACCTCGGACAGCGTGGTCTTGATCGGTGTCCCCATCCAGCCGACACCGGCGGTGCCCTTGTGGGTGAGGAAGATCACGAAATTCTCGTCGCGAAGCGCCGTATGCAGCATCCCCTTCGCATCATGGGCGTTGGACGGATAGACCACCTTTGCGCCGGGAATGTGGGCGACCGTTGCGTGCAGGCATTGCGAATGCTGTGCGGCATTGTTGTAGCCTCCACCGGTGCCGATCAGCAGCGTCATGGGGACTTTCACCGCGCCACCCGACATATAATGCGTCTTGGACGCCGTGTTCAGCAATACATTGTAGCAGACGCCGATGAAGTCGATATAGGCGAGGTCGATCACGGGGTGCATCCCCGCCATTGCGGCGCCGGCCGCCATGCCGATGAATCCGGTTTCCGAGATCGGGGTGGATATCACGCGCTCCGGCCCGTATTTCGCGCCGAAACCGTCCATCGTGCCGAAGATGCCGCCGAACTTGTAGATGTCCTCGCCCAGGCAGAAAATGTCGTCGCGACGCTCCATCTCCCAGTCGAGGGCTTCGCGCCCGGCGCGGCTCATGGTCAATATCCGGCTCATGCCCGGGCCTCCGCTTTATGTTGGTCGAAAGCTCCGCTCCCTCCGGCAAATACATGATCGAACGCTTCGGCGGCATCCGGGTAGGGCGAGTCCTTCGCGAACTGCATGGCCTTCGCCATCCTTTCCGTTGCGGCAGACTGCATTGCGTCCGCCTCCGCTTCGCTCAGCACGCCGTCCCGGATCAGCTTGGCGCGGTACAACGGGATCGGGTCGGCCTGCTTCATCTGCTCGGGGATATAGCCCTGCTGGTCGCCCATGAAGTGCCCGGCCAGCCGCGCGGTTTTCAGCTCCAGGATGGTGCCTCCTTCGCCGTTGCGGGCGCGGGCAACGGCGCGCTCGGCTGCAAGATAGATGTCGTCGGGGTCGTTGGTGGCAACGAACTCCCCGGCCATTCCATAGCCGGCGGCGCGGTCGGAATTGCGCTCCACCGCGGTCGATTCGGCCTTGCTGGTCGAAACGCCCCACTCATTGTCCTGCACGACGACGATGAAGGGCAGCTTCATCACGCCCACGATGTTCAAGGTCTCGTGAAAGGCGCCCTGGTTCGCGGCCCCCTCTCCGATAAAGGCGAGCGCGACGCCGGGCCGTTTCTGCAGCCGCCGCGCCAGCGCCATGCCGGCGGCTGGTGCCATGCCTTCGGCGATGATCCCGCTGGAGGCGAAGTTCACCGCCGGGTCGTAGATGTGCATATGGCCGCCCTTGCCCTGCGACAGGCCGGTTTTCTTGCCCAGCAGCTCGGCCGACATCCGGTCGAGATCGACCCCGCGGCACACTGCGACATGGTGCGGGCGGTGGTCGGCGGTCAGCATGTCGTCGGGCCCCAGCGCGCCGCAGACGCCGGCTCCCACCGGTTCAGCCCCGTTGGAGCAGTGCAGCTCGCCCGGCAGCGGGCCGGCCCCGAAGCTGAAGATCGGCAGCTTGCCCTCCCAGTAGAGCGCGATCATCGCGTCGTCGAACGCGCGGCTCAGCGCCATCTTTTCATAAAACGAGCGTCTCAGCTCCGCCGTCAATGCCATGCGATCCGCCTCCCCGGCTTGTGCCGCGATGGTTCCTAGCCGAAGCCGCGGACGGCTGCCGCCTGTCGCTAGTGGCAGATGGCGTTCAGCGAACGGCCTTGCCGGGCTTTGCCTTGCGTCGGGGGACGGCGCGGCTTTCCAGAAGGTCCTTCAGGCCCGCCGCCGCCGTCTCGCCACGTTCGCCGCGGCGGATGTCTGCGTCACGAACGCCAGCGCCGAAGTCGAGCCCGGTCGCGGCTTCCACGGCGGCCACGGTCGACAGGAAATCGCGCACCTTGTCGAGCTCGGCCGGGTCGGCGAAGGCCTCGCTGGCGGCAAGCCCGGCTTCGCCGTCGCCGAACAGTGCTTCGGGCCAAACCTCGATCACCTGGGACTGGTCCGCGATCATCGCCAGCGACTTCAGAGCGCCCGCCTCGGCCCAGACTGCAACCTTGAAAAATCGGCCGGGGATGCCGACGCTGCGGAAGCGCCGGTCGGCATCCGTGAAGATCGGGCCGGTGAAGCTCGTCACCCGGCTGCGCTCGGCGGCGGCGTTGCGCAGCACATAATTCTCGACCGCACGCCACAGCGCGCCGCCGCCGGTACCGGGCTGCGACGCACGCGCCGTACCCTGGTTGAAGAAGCCCACCTGCGGCGCCGCATTGGTGTAGAAGAAACTGTCCTGCTCGGCGTCCAGCGCCATCCGGTCGTCGCCCCAGGCGGGGTCGAGCCGTCGGACCAGATGGCCCTTCTGGAACATGCGCGCGATCCGCCCGGCACTGGACGGGTTCGGAAACCCGGCCACCTTCTGCCCGCCATAGAAGGCGTCCCCAAGCTGCTGGGACGGCAGGATGCGGGGATCCTCGCTCCAGTCGTCGGCTTCCGCGTCCGACACGCCGTCGGCGATACTTTCGAGCCCCGGACTGTCGGGCGAGAGCGGGCTGACGGCCTTGGTGGTCCGGTTCACATTCTTCGCCGTTTCGCCGTCGATGTTGCAGGCGGTGCCATGCGCCGACGCCCGTTCATGACCAGGCTGAAATGATGATATTTCAGCTCGAAAGGATCGTCGCCAGCCTCCGCCGACCGATTGGGCGCGGCGTCCGCCAGCGTCGCCGGCGACAGGGCGGGCAGCGGCACGTCGAACCCGGCAATGAAACCGCGCTTGTAGCCGCCGCGTCCCCGCATCCGTCCGGCCGCCTCGTCGGGCGGGGGCGGCAGCGGCTCGGGATCGGGATCGAGATCGGGATGGGGCGGTTCCTCCGGATCCGCAGGCGGCGCTAGCCCGGGAATCCGGACCGACACCTCGATCGGAATCGTGAAGGTGACCCGGCCGTCGGCCTCGACACGGGGCGTCGCGGAGACGCCGCCGCTGTCCATGCCGTCGGGCTCGTCGCCCTCCCCCAGCGACGGCATCCGGACGCCTTTTGCCAGCATCTTTGCCACCCGGTCGCGGGTCCGGCTATCCAGCGTCGGGAGCCTTGCCTTCAGGTGCCGCACGATGGAGCTGATCCGGATGCCTTCGTTCACCTTGATGTCGAGCGGGGCGGCATCCGGGCCGAACACCTGCCGCCACGGGCCGCCCCAGTGGTGCAGCGCGATCACCTGCCATTCGGAATTGAACACCGGGCTGCCCGAAGAGCCAGGCTCGGTATCGGCCACATAGTGCAGCGCATCGTCATACCGGCCGACCAGCCGGTTCTCGCGCAGCACGACTTCCTTGAAGCGACCGTCCGGGTGCTGCACCAGGTTCACGAACTCGCCCAGCATATGCTTGTCCGGCGCGTCAGACAGGCCCGCACGACCGAAAACGTCCAGCCGGCTCGGTCCGCTGAGCCGGTTGCCGACCGCGACCAGTGTATAGTCCAGCCCGGTCTGCGCATCGGTGTCGGTGAGGAACAGCGTGGGGTCGATCGCGAACCGCGAGGCCCGGCGCAGATTGCCGGCCAGGTCGCGCTCGTAATCGAACTCCACCACCAGCCGCCGCGCGGCAGCCGCATCGGGTATCACATGATGGTTGGTGAGGAACAGCCCCTCCCCCACCAGGAAGCCGGTGCCCTGCGCCTGGCCATTGGCGAACGCCACCCGGCCCACGGCGCGCGCCACCCGGGCGCCGATCGCGAGGAAGCTGACGTTGACGAAATCGACGGTGTCGCCCCAGACCTTTTCGCGGGCGTCTGCCGGTGCCGGCGTTGCGACGCTGCGGACGGCGGCCGGGATGTCGGTTTCGCCGCCTGCCGCGACGCCGGTTGCGGCGGCCGAGTCCTGGATCATCCGATCGATCAGGCCGGCTTCGTTCGCGGTCAGCCCGGCCTTTGCCTGCAGCCGTTCGCGCCGGCGTCCGGCATCGGGCTCGGCCGCAAACGGGTTGCCGCCGCGCGCTGCCAGCAAGGCGCGCACGATCTCGTCATGGTTGCGCCTGAGCCGCGCGCTCGCGCTTGCGCTCAGCGCCTCATCTGCCGGTCCGGCCATCGCCGATCCTCCCCGTTCCGCGCTGTTCCGGCGCCCGCCCCGACCCCGATTAACCATGCCACATTTGCCGCTGCCCGTCGAGGACGGCGGCAGATGCCCGCCTGGGCACGGGCCGATTGGCGTTTCCCCGGCCAGGGGTTTCGGGCTAGGGCCGGTCGAGCATGGCAGCCGACGATGTTTTCGACCTTCTGGTGATCGGCGGCGGCATCAACGGCGCCGGGGTGGCGCGCGACGCAGCCGGCCGCACGCTGGATGGCCGGCCGCTGAAGGTCGCGCTGGTGGAGGCCGGCGACCTGGGCAGCGGCACTTCGTCTGCATCGACCAAGCTGGTGCATGGGGGCTTGCGCTATCTGGAGTTCTACGCCTTCAACCTGGTGAGGAAGGCGCTGGCCGAGCGCGAGGTGATCCTGCGCAATGCCCCGCACATCAGCTGGCCGATGCCGTTCCTGCTGCCGCTGGAACCGCATCTGCGCCCGGCGTGGATGCTACGCGCCGGGCTGTTCCTGTACGATCATCTGGCCCGGCGGACCGAAGTGCCCGGCTCGTCGCGGGTGGACCTGCGCGCCGATGCGGCCGGCCCGGCGTTCGAGCCCGGGCTCCGCCACGCATTCCGATATTGGGACGGCTGGGTGGACGATGCGCGACTGGTGGTGCTGAATGCCCGCGATGCCGCTGCGCGCGGGGCCGAAGTGCTGGTCCGCGACCCGGTGATCGGGGCGCACCGCACCGGCTTCGGGTGGGAGATCGAGACGCAGTCAGGCCGGCGGCTCGGCGGGCGCCAGCTGGTGAACTGCGCCGGCCCCTGGGCCGAGCGGGTCGCGCGCAACCTGATGGGCCTCAACGACGCCCCGCGCCTCAGGCTGGTGCAGGGCGGCCATATCGTGACCCGCAAGGTGAACCGCACCGCCGACGCCTGGATGCTGCAGCAGCCGGACGGCCGGATCGTGTTCGTGATCCCCTATGAGCGGGACTTCTCGCTGATCGGCACCACCGAGACTGCGGTGGACGACCCGGCGGCAAGGTCGCTGACCGGCGACGAGGAAGCCTATCTGCTGGCGGCGGTGAACCGCAGCCTGGCGCGGCCGCTGACGCCGGCCGACATCGTGCACCGCTACGCCGGGGTTCGCCCGCTGATGCTGGAGGAGGGCAAGGCGGCGCGCGAGACCACGCGCGACTGGAAGCTCGTTGCCCACGCCGGCCAGTCGGCGATGACGGTGGTGGGCGGCAAGATCACCACCTACCGGCTGCTGGCCGAGGCCGTGCTGAAGGTGCTGTATCCGAAATCGAAGCGCTGGACGCACAACGCGCCGCTGCCCGGCGGCGACGTGCCGCGCGGGCGAGGCACCACGGCGCAGGCCGACTATGAGGCTTGGGCGGCGCAGGCACGCGGCCGGCACCCGCTGTACGACCCGCGCATCATCGACCGGATGGCGCGGCTGTACGGCACCGAGACCGAGCGGCTACTGGCGTCGGGCCTGGGCGACAATCTCGGCGGCGTGTTCGAGGCCGAACTGCAGCATATGCACGACGCCGAATGGGCCCGTACCGCTGAAGACGCGCTGTGGCGCCGATCCAAGCTGGGCCTCCACCTGGACGACCATGCGAAGGCGCGGGTCGCGGCCTTTTTCGGCGAACCGCAGCTTCAGGGGTAGAGCAGTCGCCGCTCCCAGCCGTCTGCGGCGCGGTCGAACCGCTCGCGGTGATGCTGCCGGCCCCGCCTATCTTCCCAGAATTCGATCCAGTACGGCACCAGACGGTAGCCGCCCCAGTGCGGTGGCCGCGGCACGACATCGGGGAACTCGGCCGCGATTGCCGCCAGCCGGTCCTCGAACGTCTGTCGCGCATCCAGCGTCTGTGACTGCAGCGAGGCCCAGGCCGAAAGCTGGCTTTCACGCGGACGGGTCGCGAAATAGGCATCGCTTTCCAGCTCAGTCGCATGTTCGGCCCGGCCCGAGATGCGAACCTGGCGACGCAGCGATTTCCAATGAAAGTCCAGCGTGGCAGCGGGGGTGGCCGCGAGCTGCCGGCCCTTCGCGCTGAGATGATTGGTGTAGAACAGGAACCCACGCGCATCAAATCCCTTCATCAGGACGATGCGCACGTCCGGCTTTGGGTGACCGGCCGCATCCAGATCTACGGTCGCCAGCGCGCAGGCATTGGGATCATTGGGCTCGCCGGCTTGCGCCATGGCATACCAATCGGCAAATTGGACGAACGGGTCGGTCATGGCGATTGCGCTAGTCCCACGCTTGCGGGCGTGCAACGGCGCTCTTGCCGCGCTGCCCGGGCCGGACTATATCGCTGTGACTTTTATGCAACAGGTGTGATGCGCTGATGGCCGATCTCTATGCTGTGCTGGGGGTGCCGAGGACGGCCGATGCGGCTGCGATCAAACGCGCCTATCGCAAGCTTGCCAAGGAATTGCACCCGGACAAGAACAAGGACGATGTGAAGCTCGCGGAGCGGTTCAAGCAGGTGAGCGGCGCCTACGATATCCTCTCGGACGAAAAGAAGAAGGGCCAGTACGACCGGGGCGAGATGGACGAGCAGGGCAATCCCAAGGGATTCGCAGGCGGGTTCCGCAGCGGCGGCTCCAGGCCGGGCAACGGGGGGCCCGGCGACAGCGGCCCGCGCGGCGGGTTCCGCGATGCGCCGCCGGATTTCGAATTCAGCGGGGACCCCTCGGACCTGTTCGCCGAGCTGTTCGGCCGCGCCGGGCGCAGTGGTGGCATGGGGGGCGGTAGCATGGGGGGCGGTGGTTTCCGCCCGCCGCCTGCACGGGGGGCCGATGTGCAATACCGACTGGCGGTGTCCTTTGCGGACGCAGCGCTGGCCCGGCCGCAGCGGATCGCGCTTCGCACCGGAAAAACGCTGGACCTCAACATTCCCAAGGGCGTGGAAGACGGGCAGCAGCTGCGCCTGTCCGGCCAGGGCGAGGCGGGCCCGGCGGGCGCCGGCGACGCGCTGATCACGATCGTGATCCAGCCCGACAGCCGCTTCCTCCGCGAAGGTTCGGATATACGGGTGGAGGTGGCCGTGCCGCTGGCGACGGCCGTGCTCGGCGGGCAGCAGCGGGTGCCGACCCCGGAGGGCGACGTTATGCTCAGCGTTTCGGGCGGCACCAGCTCGGGCAAGGTCATGCGGCTGAAGGGCAAGGGCTGGACCCGGAAGGACGGCAGCCGCGGAGACCTGCTGGCGAAGGTGATGGTCGAGGTCCCCGACGACCCCGAGCTTGCCGCCTTCCTGCGCGGGCGCGTGGCGGCGGCCTGAACCCCGCCATGGAGGCCCCGGCAGATGCGCCCTCGCCACCGGCCGGGCTGCTGGCGCGGTTCGCCGCGCGGTTGCCGCGGACCTATGTCGTCGGGCGTCGGGTGCTGGGGCGGAGCTTTCGCGACGGCTATATCCATGCCGGCAATATCGCCTATCTGTCGCTCGTCACGCTGCTGCCGCTCATCATCCTGATCACGGCCGTCACCTCGATTGTCGGCCAGACCGATGCCGGGCAGGCGGCGATCGCCACCTTCCTCGCCGCGCTGCCGCCAAGCGTTGCCGAGCTGTTCGAGCCTGTGATCGACGAGGTGATCGGCGCGCAGGCCGCCGGCACGCTCCTGGGCGTGGGCGCGCTGGTGGCCTTGTGGACCGTCACCACGTTCATCGAAACCGTGCGCGACATGATCCACCGGGCGTTCGGCGTGCCGCCCTATCGCAATTTCCTGCAGAACCGGCTTCGATCGATGGGGGGCACGCTGGCCGCGATCCTGCTGGTGGTGATCGGGTTCATTCTGCAGCTGGTGCTGGTGCTGGTGGCAAAGGCAATGGTGAAGCTGTTTCCCTATGCCGAGGGGATCGCCACCTGGATCGACATTTCGCGCTATGTCCCCCCGATCGCCGTGTTCCTGTCGCTCTGGGCACTGTTCAAGCTGCTGTCGCCGAAGAGCCGTCGCCACGCCACCGCCTGGCCCGGCGCGCTGGTCACCACGCTCGCCTGGGTGTCGGGCTCGATGCTGCTCGGGCCGGTGCTCTCTCTGTCGGGCGGGATGAGCCTGACCTATGGCACCTTGTCCGGCGTGATGATCGCGCTGCTGTTCTTCTATGCGGTGGGCTTCGCGCTCGTGATCGGTGCGGAGCTGAACGCGGCGCTGGCCAATCCCGAATCGGCGAATTAGGAGTTTCGCGCCGCAAGGCGCAGAAAGGACTGGCATGGGTTTGATGACGGGCAAGCGCGGGCTGATCATGGGCGTCGCCAACGAAAGATCGCTTGCCTGGGGAATCGCACAGGGGCTGGCAGCGCAGGGCGCCGAGCTGGCGTTCAGCCACCAGGGCGAGGCGCTGGAAAAGCGGGTGCTGCCGCTCGCCGAGAGCCTGGGGACCGCGCATCTGTTCGACTGCGACGTGGGTTCGGACGAAAGCATCGACGCCCTGTTCGCCGGTGTGGCAGCACTGTGGCCCACGATCGACTTCCTGGTGCACGCGATCGGCTTTTCCGACAAGAACGAGCTGCGCGGCCGCTATGCCGAGACCAGCCGCGAGAATTTCCGGATGTCGATGGATATCAGCGTCTACAGCTTCACCGCAGTCGCCAGGCGGGCGGCGGCGATGATGCCGAACGGCGGCGCCATGCTGACGCTGAGCTATTACGGTGCGGAGAAGGTGGTGCCGCACTACAATGTGATGGGGGTGGCAAAGGCCGCGCTGGAAGCGAGCGTGCGATATCTCGCGGTAGATTATGGCCGCGACAAGATCCGCGTGAACGCCATGTCGGCCGGCCCGGTGAAGACGCTGGCGGCCAGCGGCATCGGCGACTTCCGCTATATCCTGAAGTGGAACGAGCTGAACGCGCCCTTGAAGCGCAACATCACGCTGGAGGATGTGGGCGGCGCGGGGGTGTATCTGCTGAGCGACCTGTCATCCGGCACCACTGGTGAAGTGCTGTATGTGGACGGGGGGTATCATGTGGTGGGAATGAAGGCGGAGGATGCGCCGGATATCGCCCTCGCCTGATAGCCGGCAGCGCTCCTTATTGAATGCCGAAATCGAACACACGGGCGGTCATCGCGCCTTGCGTTCCGCCGCCGTTCATGGATTGCACGAAGCCATATTCGCCAGGCTTTAGCGGTTGCTTGAGTGTCACCCTAAACAGGCCGGGCGAAAGCATCTCGGTCTCGAAGCCGATCTGGTCTTTGTCCATCACCCCGGTTTTGGC
>JANPJJ010000067.1:0-28601 GCA_031425455.1 Sandaracinobacter sp.
GTGTCGGGCAACAGCCTGGTGGCACTCTGGCCGGTAGCCGGGCGCGGCCGCTCGCGCTGATCCCTTTTCGGGCGCCGGTTCTGGTCAATCTGACCTACAGCTTCACCGATGCGAAGTTGGATGTGCTTAGCCGCCGCGTGCCATTGCCCGGCTCGTCGAAGCATAATTTCAACGCCGTGCCCGGCTATGATCGGGGCGGCTTTTCGTTCCGGGTCGCAGGCGCCTACCGCGACAATTATCTGGATGGGCTGGGGGACGATCCCGAGATCGACCGTTATGTCCGCCCGCACTTCCAGCTGGACCTGTCCGCCAAATACCGCGTGACACCGAACATCCAGCTTTTCGTCGAGATGGTGAACCTGAACAATGCCAAGTATACCGCCTGTCAGCGGGGCGCCGGCGGAGACCGGCTGCTGCAGTTCGAGGAATATGAGTGGACCGGAAAGTTCGGCGTGAAGGCCAATTTCTGATGCGGAGACTGCTGCTGGCGGGCTGCGCGTTGCTTGCGGCCTGTGGCCGGCCGGCAGACCAGCCAGCGAAAACCGCCGAGGCCCGGGGTGGGCCGGCCGGGACCATGACCATTCCCGCCGTTGCGGAGACCGTAGTCGCGGACAATCCGACGGTGAAGGCCGACGATCCGCTGCTGTGGCGCGACCCGGCCGATCCATCGCGCGCGCTGTGGATCGGCACTGACAAGTCGGTGGGACTTTATGTGCACGACCTCGCCGGCAAGGCGCGCCAGTTTTTCGCCGACGGGCCGATGAACAATGTGGACCAGCGCAGTTTCACCGTCGGCGGCAAGCCGGGGGTGCTGGTGGCGGCTGCCGAGCGGGATCGGTTCGGCATCATGACATGGCTGATCGATCCGGCCACGCTTCAGCTGACGCGCTGGGGCTTCTTGCAAACGGAGAAGAAGTTCAGCGAGCCCTATGGCTTCTGCATGGGCCAGTTCGGTGGCACGACCTATCTGATCCCGAACAACAAGGACGGCCGCATCCACGCCTATGCCATATCCGAGGACGCGGGCGGACGCCCATCCATGACGCTGGCGCACCGGTGGAAGCTCGGTACCCAGACCGAAGGGTGTGTCGTCGACGACGCCACTGGCGACCTCTATGTCGGCGAGGAGGATGTCGGCATCTGGCGCATGAGTCTCGCCAACCCCGGGGCCGCGCCGGTGTCAGTGCACAAGGTGGATGGCACGAAGCTGGTGGCCGACACGGAAGGGTTGACCGTGATGCGCGATGCCGGGCGGACCTTTCTGATCGCGTCGAGCCAGGGCGATTCGGCCTATCCGGTGTGGGAGCTTTCGGGCGGCAGCGCGACCTATGTCGGGCGGTTCCGGATCGGCGGCGGCACGATCGACCCCGTGACCAGCACAGATGGCATCGATGCCTGGAGTGGGCCGATCGCCGGATATCCCGAAGGCGCGATCGCCGTCCATGACCATTGCGACAGCGAAGGCCCAAACGACCCGCCAGCGGCCGTGTGTGAAAGCGATACCAAGCAGCAGAACTATAAGTTGGTCGACTGGCGCGCCGTCAAGAAAACGCTCGGGATCGGCTGAAGCTCAGGTCCTTCGTGGCCGCCTACGAACCCGTCCCGGGCTCCGGGGTGAAGAACTGGTCGAACTTGCCTTCCTTGCCCTTCCACTCGTCCGCATCCGGGGGTGTCTCGCCCTTCACCGTGATGTTCGGCCAGTCGGCGCTGTACTTGGCATTCAGCTCCACCCACTGGTCGAGATTGGGCTCGGTATCGGGCACGATCGCTTCGGCGGGGCACTCGGGCTCGCACACGCCGCAATCGATGCACTCGTTCGGGTTGATGACGAGCATGGTTTCGCCTTCATAGAAGCAGTCGACCGGGCACACCTCCACACAGTCCATATATTTGCACTTGATGCAGGCTTCGGTGACGACATAGGCCATGAGCTACCCCTGAACGGTTCTGATCGGCCGCAGCGCTAGCGCGGGCGCGGCGCGCGCGTCAATGGGGCTGCCATTTGCCGTCGGCAAAGCCCGTGTTTCAGGCTCAGGCGGGCAGCAGGACCTCCACCTCCGTCCGGTGTCTTGCCGCGCGGCTTTCCGGCGCGGGCAGCAGCGACGTGTAGAGATGGCAGGCCTCGCTGTAGGGGCCGCGCCGCTCGGCGAGGGCATCCACCCTGACCGCTACAACCCGCTCGCCCCGGGGGAAGGAGAGGATCGACCCGGGGCGAACGGTCGCGCAACTGCGCTCGATCACCCGTCCGTCGATCCGCAGGCGCCGGCTTTCGCAGAGCGTCTGGGCGTCGCTGCGGCTGGGCGTCAGCCTCGAAAACCACAGCCATTTGTCGATGCGCATTCCCCGTTCATGAACCAAGGGCAGGTCTCCTTTTGCTGAGTCTCGATGAGGAAGTCTCATCGAGTTCGGCCTGACGGCCGGCGTGCGGTCGCACTTGCGGCGTTCCGCCGAATACCCGGAATTGCAATTCCCTTGGCATCAGTCGGTCGGGTCTCCCCGGTGGGCGAGCAGGGCGCTCAAGTTCGCGAATGGCAGAGCGGCTTCGGAGGCTGCGGCAACGCGGTTGCCTTTGCGCGCATGCAACGGTGCCCGCACCGGACGGCGCGCCGGCGCGAAGGCAAAACGATGCTCGCCGGCGCTGCGGAACCCCAGCGCCTGCATCAGCCTTGCAAACTCGTCCGTCCCGAGGCCCAGGCTCGTGGTCAGTGTCGGATCCGGTTCGATCGCCCCGGCGCCGGCCTTCTCCGCCAGGCGCTGGGCATGAACCGCGCGTGCCGTCCGGTCCGCCATGTCGACCCGGATCGCGAAGCTCCCCAGGGCCCAGAAGCCGGCCACCGCGTAGAAGCCGGGGGGAGCGTCCGGCTCGACCTTCAGCGAGGTGAGCCCCGGGCGTGGCGGCTGCGGCATGTCGGCAACGCCGGTCGCCACGCCCCACAGCGCCAGACGCCAGCGGGTCGCCTCCGGCCTCAGTGCGTCGGCGGCATAGACATGACAGACGCCCAGCCGCACGCCTGCCTTGGCGAGATGTGTGCGATCCTCCCGCGTCAGGCTGGCGATCAGCGAAGCCACGCTGGCACGCGGCAGGGAGCCCATCGTCTCGGTCAGCTGCACGACAAGCCCGCGCGCCGCGGGCGAGAGGGCCGGCTTCAGCGCTTCTAGCCGGGTGAGCGCGGCGAGGTGCCTTGCCTTGGTGTCGTTGGCCCATGTCTGCAACCGCGCCAGCGCGGTGGCCCGCTCGGCGGGCGCCAGCGTATCCAGGCTGCGGTCCAGTTCGATCCGCGGGTTCAGCGTGTCCTTGCCGCGGCGCAGGGCAGCCACGCGGTCGCCGCGCCACGTTAGGCGGGGCGGCATGCCTCCCTGAAAGGCGAGGGCGAACTCGCCGTCCGGCGCGGCGGCAAGGGCCCGGGCGCGAATGCCCAGCTCGTGCACCAGCCGCCGTTCGGCTGCCGCCAGCAGCAGCTTCTTTTCGCCCGCCCGCGCTGCCGGATCGGGCAGGAACTGGAAGCCGGTCAATGTGCCGATGATGGCGCCGTCCACCACCACCGCGCCGTCGGGATCGACTTCGACCCGCACATCGGGGTCGCGTAGCTTCAGGTCCTTCAGCAGCACGGCGGTGCGACGGTCGACGAAGCGCTGCGTCAGCCGCTGGTGCAGTGCATCCGAAAGCTTGTCTTCCACCTGCCGGGCGCGATCGGCCCAGCCGCCGGCATCTTCCAGCCAGTCGTTTCGGTGCGCCACATAGGTCCAGGTGCGCGCTGCCGAGATCCGGTCCGACAGGATGGCGATGTCGCCTGCCACGTTGTCGAGCACCGCAAGTTCGGAGCGGATCCAGTCGGGCGGAAGATGTCCGTGGCCTTCCGTAAGGTGCCTGACCATTCGGCCGACCAGCCGCACATGCGCTTCCGGCCCGGTGCGGCGATAATCCGGCAGCCCGCACGCCGCCCAGATGCGCTGCAGCGCCGGCCGGCCCTGCGCCCGCTCCATAAGCCAGGGTTCGCCGGCGAGCAGTTTCAGCACCTGCAGATCGATCGCATCGTCGCCGCGCCACAGCTCGGGCGAGGAGGGCTGCGCTTCCAGGCTCATCACCAGCCGGTGCAGCGAGGTGAAATCGAGCCGCGCGTTGCGCCACACCAGCCCCTGCAAAGGGGAAAAGTCGTGCTCCTCGATTGCCGTGACCTCAGCCTCGGTAAAGGCCGGGCTGCCGCTTTCCTCGCTGCGGCCCAGCTGCACCGTGCCGAACGTCCCGTCGCGCTGGTGGCGCCCGGCGCGCCCTGCGATCTGCGCCAGTTCGGCGGCACGAAGCCGCCGGTGACGCCGGCCATCATATTTCGACAGGCTGGCGAAGGCGACATGGGCGATGTCCATGTTGAGGCCCATGCCGATGGCGTCGGTCGCCACGAGATAATCGACTTCGCCCGACTGGTAGAGCGCGACCTGCGCGTTGCGCGTGCGCGGCGACAGCCCGCCCATCACCACGGCGGCACCGCCCTTGTGGCGCCGCAGTGCCTCGGCCAGCGCATAGACGTCCTCGGCGGTGAAGGCGACGATCGCCGAGCGTGCCGGCAGGCGCGAGAGTTTGCGCGGCTCGACGCAGCTGAGCTTCGAAAAGCGCGGCCGGGTTACGATATGGGCGTCCGGCAGCAGCCGGCGCAGCACCGGTCGAAGCGTCTCGGCGCCCAGGATCATGGTCTCGGCCGTACCGCGCAGGTGCAGCATCGCGTTGGTGAAAACATGCCCGCGTTCGGGGTCGGCGCCCATCTGGCCCTCGTCGATGGCGACGAACGGGAACGTGCGATCGGTCACCATGCTTTCTGCTGTGCACAGGAAATAGCGAGCGCCCGGCGGCACGATCCGCTCTTCCCCGGTGACCAGCGCCACCTGGGGCGCCCCCTTCAGCGCTACAACACGATCGTAGACTTCGCGCGCGAGAAGCCGAAGCGGAAAGCCGATCATCCCCCCGGAATGGCCGCACATCCGCTCCACGGCGAGGTGCGTCTTCCCCGTGTTGGTGGGGCCGAGCACGGCGGTGAGATGCGCTCCCAAGGCGGTCATGCGGCAGCCCGATCTACACTGGATGACCGATCAACCCTGCGCGAGGCCGCCAGGTTGCGGGCGGGCGACCCGAAGGTGGGGATGCCGATCATGTCCGAAAGATGGGAAGGCTGGCCGATGTCGCAACATGCGACATGTCCGCCCTTCGCAGGCGTCTGGTTCAGGGCTGGCGCCGACCGCGCGGGCGGAGCACCCGACCGCAGATCGGCTAGACGAGTGCGAATAAGCGCCTCTCCCACCTGATGTACCAAGATATAGTGGCACGCGGCCCAGCTACCCGCAAGCTATAGATTCATGACAAGAGCTTTGACGAGGCAACCATGCCGATCGGTTCGCCGACGTCACGGGGCGCTTCATCGCATGTTAACAGCCGGTTTCGCGAGGGCTGGTTGACCCCGCGCATGCAATGATTCAGGTTTTCGTCCCAACAACTTATCTGTTCCGGCGATCGAGAGCCGGGCCCCGGGACCGACCGAACCGGGGACAACCAAGGTCGAGTGGGGGGCTGCATGAGCAGCCCGAGGGGTCGTTCATCGCGTGATGTGGCGAAGCAAGTTTCCAAATTCCGGGGGCGGTGATGGCCACCGCCGCTGACTTCGCGCTGGGAACGGCGCTTGCGCCGCCCTTCGTGCGCGGCCGGTCGCCGCGCCTGCCTGCACTCCCGCGGCTGCCGCTGCCCAACCCCGCGCGTCTTTTGGCGCGCACGTCCACGCGGCTCGCCGAAACCGAGCTGCTGGTCGATCTGGGCGACCGGATCGGCTCGGGGCAGTGGTGGCGTGGTCTGGCCACGATGGCTGCCTTGTCCGGGGCGGCCCTTTCGCTCGGGCTCCAGCTCCCGGTGCTCACGGCCGCAGTGCCGTTGCCCCCCTCCCCGGCGGCGCTCGAGGAAGCCCGGCTGGGTGCAATCGCACCGCTCGCGATGGGCAGCGCCACCGGGCGGCAGGCACCCCCGAACCAATTTGCCCGGCGCCTGGCAGAGGCGCCCGAACGGCCGCGGATCGAGTTGAGCGCCAGCGTCGGCGCGGGCGGGCTGGAGGGGGCTCTGCGCCGCGCCGGCGTCGGCCGCGCCGACCTCGATGCGCTCGTCGCGGTCCTCTCGGGGGCTGCCAACGCACGTGGCGTCGCTCCCGGCACCAGTGTCAACCTGGTGCTCGGCCGACGCGAAACCAAGGCCGAGCCGCGACCGCTTGAGTTTGTCGCGTTCCGCGCCGCATTCGACCGCCGGATGGAAGTCTCCCGTGCAGCCGGCGGCGGGCTGGTGGCGAAATCCATTCCGATCCGGATCGACAATACGCCGCTGCGGGTAACCGGAATGGTCGGCGCCTCGCTGGAACGCGCCGCCAGGGCGGCCGGCGTGCCGGCGGCCATCGTCGGCGAATATGTCCGCCAGATGGGCTATGCGATCGACTTCCAGCGCGAAGTGGGGCGACGCGACAAGTTCGAGATCGTGGTCGCCCGCCGCCGCGCCGAAACCGGTGAGACCGAGCTTGGCGGGCTGCTCTATGCCGGGCTCCTCAACGGCCGGGCCAATGTCTCGCTGATGCGCTGGGGTCCGCAGGGCAACTTCTACTGGCATAATGGCGAAAGCGCCCGAAAGGGCCTGATCCGGACTCCGGTCAACGGCGCGCGCCAGTCGTCCGGCTTCGGCATGCGCTTCCACCCGGTGCTCGGCTATTCGCGGATGCACCAGGGGGTCGATTTCGCGGCCCCCAGCGGGGCGCCGATCCTGGCCTCGGCCGCAGGCACCGTCTCACGCGCCGGGTGGGGCGGCGGCTATGGCAATGTGGTCGAGATCGACCATGGCAAAGGCTTGAAGACCCGCTACGCCCATATGAGCAAGATCGCAGTGCGGGGCGGCCAGGCGATCACGCAAGGGCAGATGATCGGTAAGGTCGGCACCACCGGCCTCTCGACCGGGCCGCACCTGCATTACGAAGTGTGGATGAACGGCCGGCCGGTCGATCCGCGCTCGGCCAAATTCCAGCAGGGCACCCAGCTGGGCGGCGCCGACCTGAAGCGGTTCAAGGCCGAGATGGCGCGGCTGAAGGGGCTCCCGGCGGCGGGTTAGCGCGCCTTCCAGGCGATCGGCAGCCCAGCCAGCAGCAGGCCGATCCCCAGCACGCCCGCCAGCTCCCCGCCTTCACTGGCGCCAAGCAGGAAGCCTGCATATCCCAATGCCGACCACAGCATGTAGAGCGTGGCGCCCAGGAACAGCAGCGGCAGCAGCGGATAGAGCGGCACGCTGAAGCCGCGCGCATCGGCATGCGTGCGGCGCAGGCGGAACAATGCCAGCACGGTGAGCGCCAGGAAGAGCCAGAACACCGGTGCCCCGAACGCGACCATCGCGGTGAACCCATCGCGCGCCGTGGCGCCATAGGCCGTGAGCGCAAGGGCGACGACGCCCTGCACCACCAGCGCGGCGCGCGGCACCGAGCGGCCCTCGTCCCAGCCGCCGATGACCGAAAGCAGCGGCAGGTCCCGCCCGAGCGCGCACATCGCCCGGGCCCCTGTGATAACGGTGGCGTTCATGGTGGAAAGCGCCGCCGCCACCACCGCCGCCCCCAGCAGCGCGGCGAGCCCCGGCCCGAACGCTGCATCGACCAGCGCCGTGGCCGGTGCCGGAGTGGCTGCCAGCCCCGCATGGCCGAAGCCGCGAAGCAGCGCCGCGTTCAAGGCCAGATACAGCAGGACCACCAGCAGCAGCCCGCCGACCAGCGCAAGCACCAGCGCGCGCCCGCCGCCCTTTATCTCGCCCGAGAGATACGCTGCCTCGTTCCAGCCACCATAGGCCAGCATCACGAAGACCAGCGCCAGCCCCAGGCCGGTGCCAGAAGGGACCGTGCCCGTAGCGGGCACCGACCCGGGCGGCACCAGCACGCCGGCCGCGATCACCAGCAGCATGGCCGCGAGCACGACTGCCACAAGCCATTGCTGCCCGCGCCGGCCGACTTCCAGGCTCGCCATGTTGGCAAGGGTGACGAACAAGACGGAGATGCCGGCCCACATCGCGGCCGAAGGTCCGGCCGGCCACAGCGAGGCGGCATAGTCTCCGGCGACGAAGCCGACGGTTGCGATCGCACCGGTCTGCATGACGGCGATTCGCGCCCAGACGAACAGGGCAGACAGGCGCGGCCCCCAGGCGAGGCGGAGGAAATGATACTCCCCGCCGATCGAAGGGAAGCGGGTCGCCAGCTCTGCATAGCAGAGAGCGCCCGCCAGCGCGGCGATCCCGCCTGCGGCCCACAAGGCCAGCGTGGGGCCCGCCCCGCCGGTGGCCGCGGCCACCTCGGCGGGCACGCGGAAAATTCCGGCGCCGATAACGATCCCCACCGTCATCAGCGCCACGTCGATGGCGGACAGCCCCGACCTCATCTGCGGGGGTGGGGTTCCGCTCAACCTGCGGGTTTGATCCGCGTGGCGACCCATCCGTTCCCCAGCATCTGGTAGCCGCGGACATCTCCGGTCAGCACGCGGCCGTCGGCTCGAGTGAAGGTTACGCCGGTGCCTTTCAGCCGACCGTCGCGCAAGGGACCGCCCCGGGCCACGCTGACCAGCTGATATTGCTGGCCTAGCTCGGTTGCGAAGCGATCGGTCCCCACCTCGAAGGCCCAGCGCCCGGTCACATTCGCCGGGACGACCCAGAAATAGCCGGTCGCATCGTCGGTGGTGATGGTGCGTTCCGGTTCCCAGTCGCCCATGGTGAAGGCGTGGCTGACGACCCGGGTGCCCGGCTTCATCTTCAGGATCGTGTCGCGCAGCTTCAGGTTCAGGCTGGGCAGCAGATACATGGTAACGACGGTCGCCGACGTGAAATCGGTCTCGAAGATGTCGGCCTGCTGGAAGGTGACCTTGGCGGAGACGCCGGCACGCTGCGCATTGCGGCGCGCCAGCGCGACCATCTCAGGATTATACTCGATCCCGTGCGCCCGGGCTCCGAAATCGCGCGCGGCCGCAATTGCGATGCGCCCGTCGCCCGAGCCGAGATCGACCACATAATCGTCGGGCTTGACGGCGGCGACGGTGAGCATGGCCTTCACCAGGCTGTCGGGCGTCGGAACCCAGATGACGTCCTTGCCGGTCTGCCCGATCTCGGGCTGGAACTTCTCGTCGCCCGGTGCACCCTGTTGCCCGGACATTGCGAACAGCCGAAGCGACGGCATCGGCGCCATCGGATCGCCGAGCAGCGGCCCGGCCATCGGATCGTCGGGATGCGGGGTGCTTCCCAAGATCTTCATCTGCGCGGCGGACGGGGTCACGCAGAGCAGGCTGATCACCACCGCAACAAGGGATTTCATGCGTCCGCCTCTCTTAGCCCCCGCCGTCGACCCTGCCATCATCTGGCACAGCAAGCTGCACGGATTAAGCCAGGTTGCGCCAATCCGTGCCGGTGTTGCGCGATTTTGCCGATGTCATGTCTTTCGCGCAACATGCCCGCAGGCGAACCAGCCTGTGAAGATTGCGGTCGGCAGCAGGCTGCCCCGCGCCGCTTCGCGCAATGTCATTTCTCCGCTTCGGACGTCTCCGGGCAGATGACCGGCCAACGGCTTCAGCAGGCCGTCCAGCGCCAGCGCCGACAGGCGGACGGCGTAGGTCGTGAGGATCAGGAACCGGCTGTCGGCATCGAGCAGCTGCACGCAGTCCGCCAGCAGGGGCGCGAGATGCTCCGTCAGGTCCCACACCTCGCCTTCGGGGCCGCGGCCGAATTTTGGCGGATCGAGGAGGATCGCATCATAGCGCCGCCCACGCCGGACTTCGCGGGCGACGAACTTGCGGGCGTCTTCGGTCAGCCAGCGGATCGGCTTGTCGGCAAGGCCCGAAAGCTGAGCATTGGCTCGCGCCTGCTCAATCGCCTTCTTCGAAGCATCGACATGCACGACCTTCGCGCCGGCCTGTGCTGCCACCATCGAGGCGACGCCGGTGTAGCCGAACAGGTTCAGCACCTCGGCACCCGGCGCGAGGTCTGCGAGGCGCTGCCAGTGCGGCGCCATGTCGGGAAAGAAGCCGAGATGGCGGAACGGCGTGCATTGCGCGTGCAGCTTCACGCCGGCCTGCGTGATCGGCCAGCTGGCGGGAACGCGTGCGTCAAGGCGCCAGCGGCCGCCGCCCTCCCCGGTCTCCTGAGTGGCACCGCTGCCGCCCACGAACTCGCCGTCGGCCTGCCAGTTGGCGCTCGCGGGGGCCCACATCGCCTGCGGCTCCGGACGGATGAAGCGGTACGGGCCGCAACGCTCCAGCTTGCGGCCATGGCCGGAGTCGATCAGCTCGAAGTCGGCCGAAGGTTCGGCCACGAGCGTTTCCAGCGCGATCATCAGGCCGCGAGCCCGGCCTCTTGGGTTTTTGCCCGAAGCCGATCAGCCCGGGGCCCGACGGCCGCCAGCGCCGGCTGTGTTGCCAGCATCGTGCTGCCCGCTGCCCGGGCTTCGTCGATGGTGACAGCCTCCAGGGCAGCGACGGCCTCCGCGGGCGGCAGCACCCGGCCGAATGTCAACAGGGTCCGCCCGAGCCAGTCGGCCTGACCGCCGCACCCTTCCAGCCCCATCAGCAGCCCGGCTTTCAGCTGCGCCCGGGCTCGGGCCAGCTCCGCCGGCTCCAATGTCGCGGCGGTCTGCTGCGCGACCGTCTCCAGGAGCGCCAGCGCAGCCGCGCCGTCCTTCGGCCGCGATGCGAAATACAGGGTCAGTACGCCGATGTCGTTGTGCGGCGAATGGCTGGCGCTCACCGAATAGGCAAGGCCGCGCTCCTCGCGAAGCTCCTGAAACAGCCGGGAGGACATGCCGCCGCCGAGCGCGGTCGCGAAAAGCTGGGCGGCATAATAATCCGGCGCGGTGGCATCCGGCCCGCGGAATGCCAGCGCCACATGCAGCTGCTCGCCGCGCTTCGCATCGCCCCGCGTGCCGCCGGTCCATCGCGCGGCCTGGGTCGGCGCAGGCGATGTGGGGGGCAGATGCCCGAACAGCGCCTCGGCCTGGCGGACCAGCGCCGCATGATCCACCTGGCCGGCAGCCGCCAGCACCAGCCCGGGGCCGCGGTAATGGCCGTCGCGCCAGCGGATCAGCGCGGCCTGGTCCAGCGCTTCCAGGCTGGCAGGCGTGCCCAGGATCGGGCGGCCCAGCGCCTGGCCGGCGAACGCAACGGCCTGCAAATGATCGAACACGAGATCGTCGGGCGTTTCCAGCGCCTCGCCGATCTCGGAGAGCACGACTTCGCGTTCCTTGACCAGGTCGTCCGAGTCGAAGCGCGGCTCGGTGACAAGCTCGCCGATCAGCTCGACCGCGAGCGGCAGGTCTGCGCCCAGCACCCGGCCATGGAACACCGTGCTGTCGCGCGATGTCCAGGCGTTCAGACTGCCGCCTGCGTCCTCGATGGCTTCGGCGATCGCGCGGGCGGAGCGCTTCTGCGTGCCCTTGAAGACCATATGTTCGAACAGGTGGGCGAGGCCGTTCTCATGCCCGAGCTCGTGGCGGGCGCCCACATCGGCATTCAGCGCCACGGCGGCTGTCTCCAGGCCGGGCATGGAATGCGTCGCAATGGTGAAGCCGTTCGCCAGCCGTGTGACGTCCGGCGTCATGCCCTGGTCCTGATGAACGACTTCAACGCGGTGCTGTCGGCGGGCAGCCGATCGCAGCGCTCCTCACGGTCGAATAGATGCTGCACCCGCCGGGGCAGCGGCGGCCGCTGGCCCGACGCGCGTTCGACAGCGTCGGGGAATTTGGCGGGATGGGCCGTCGCCAGCGTCACGATCGGGCCCTCGAGATCGGCGGCGCGACGGCGCGCGGCGGCCAGCCCGATCGCCGTATGCGGGTCGATCAGCTGGCCACACTCCGAATTGGCCCATTGCAGCGCCTGCATCATCCGGGTTTCGTCGACCCGTTCGGCCAGGAACAGCGCTGCGGCTTCGGCCCGCTGGCTTTCGGCAAGCGCCAGGCGACCGCCGCTTTCGAAACCTTGCATTGCCGCTGCCAGCCTGGCGCCGTCGCGCCCGTTGAGGTCGAACAGCAGCCGCTCGAAATTGGAACTTATCTGGATGTCCATGCTGGGGGTCGAGGTCGGCGCAACCTTGCCCACCGAATAGTCGCCGCCGTTGAGCGCCCGGGCCAGTATGTCGTTGATGTTGGTCGCCACAACCAGCCGCCCGATCGGGAGGCCCATGCGCGCCGCTGCATAGCCGGCGAACACGTCGCCGAAATTGCCGGTCGGAACCGAAAAACTTACCCGCCGGTTCGGGGCGCCCAGGCGGACGGCGGCGAAGACATAATAGACGATCTGCGCCAGCAGCCGGGCCCAGTTGATGCTGTTGACCGCGGAAAGCGACATCTCGGACCGGAACGCCGCGTCGTTGAACAATGTCTTCACCAAGGCCTGGCAATCGTCGAAACTGCCGTCGACCGCGATGTTGTGGACGTTTGCGGCGTTCACGGTCGTCATCTGGCGGCGCTGCACGTCAGAGACGCGGCCGGCCGGATGCAGCATGAAGATGGTGATGCCCGGCCGGCCGGCGACCGCCTCGATGGCAGCGGAGCCGGTGTCGCCGCTGGTGGCGCCCACGATGGTCAGGCGCTCACCGGAGCCCAGAAAATGGCTGAATAACCCGCCGAGCAATTGCAGCGCCACATCCTTGAAGGCGAGTGTCGGCCCGTGGAACAGCTCGAGCAGCCAGTGCCGCTCGTCCAGCTGGACCAGCGGTGCCACCGCCGGGTGCCCGAAATTGCCGTAGGCGGCACGGATCAACGCCTTCAGGTCCACGTCTGAAAGGCTGCCCCCGACGAACGGCTGCATTACGGTGAATGCCGTGTCGGCATAGCTCGCCCCGGCCAGCCCTTCCAGCAGGTCGGCGGAAAGCTGAGGCCAGGTTGCGGGGAGATACAGCCCGCCGTCGCCGGCGAGCCCCGCCAGCGTCACGCCCCTGAAGTCGAGAATGGGGGCCGCGCCCCGCGTGCTCAGATATTGCATTGCAGCGCGGGCCTAGTCCTGCGGCGGCACCGGCGCAAGTTTCCAGCGCCGCAGCCACAACGCATAGATGACGGCGAGAATGGCGGCGAAGCTGAACCACTGGACCGCGTAGCTGAGGTGGTTGTTGGAGATCGTGTCGACCGAGGGAGGCGCGCTCGGAAGCAGAGGGGGTGGCGCGGCCGAGAGATAGAAGCCCAGCAGCGAAGGCCCCGAGGGCGCGGACGGGGCAAGCACGCCCATGTACCGGCCGGAAGGCGGCGCAATCGTTTTCGCCAACCCGGGCCGGGGAGCCCAGCCGGCATTGACCGAGAGCATATGGTGAGCGGTGTTGCAGACGAACACCACCGAATAGCCGGACTGACCGGCGAGGTTCCGCCCGGCGCGTTCCTGGGGTGCGCCTTCGCAGCGAAGGTCGGCCCAGACGCGACGGAACAGCATCGTCTCCGGATCGAAGTTGCCCTCCAGCGACGCGACCGGAAGACCGGCATTGCGCGCCAGATCCGCGAGCAGCGCATCCTTCCAGTGCATCCGCTGAAGCTGCCAGACCCCGAAGCCGATCAGGACCGGAACCGCCAGCAGTACCAGCAGGGTGGGCAGGAGCGGAAGCCCCCGTCGCCGGTCAGCCGTGCCCAACCACCGCCGCCCCGAAGTTGGAGCCCCAGATATAGATGCTGAGGAACAGGAACAGCCACACGACATCGACGAAGTGCCAGTACCAGGCCGCCGCCTCGAAGCCGAAATGCTGCTTGGGCGTGAAGTCCCCTAGATAGGCGCGGCGCAGGCAGACTGCGAGGAAGATGGTGCCGATCACCACATGGAAGCCGTGAAACCCAGTCGCCATGAAGAAGGTGGCGCCGTAGATGTTGCCGGCAAAGCCGAATTCCGCATGGCTGTACTCATAGGCCTGCAGCGCGCTGAACAGCAGGCCCAGGATCACCGTGAGCCACAGGCCCTTCTTCAGCCCTTCGCGGTCGCCGTGGATCAGCGCATGGTGCGCCCAGGTGACGGTGGTGCCGGAAAGCAGCAGGATCAGCGTGTTGAGCAGCGGATAGACGAACGGATCGAGCGGCTCGATCCCGACCGGCGGCCACTGCCCGCCGACCGCCTCGCCCTGGTGGGGGAACAGCGACGCCGAGAAAAAGGCCCAGAACCAGGCGACGAAGAACATCACTTCGGACGCGATGAACAGGATCATGCCATAGCGGTGGTGCAGCTGAACGACGGGCGTATGATCGCCGGTGTTGGCTTCGGTGCGCACGTCGGAGAACCAGAAGAAGAAGGTGGCGAGCACCAGGGCAAAGCCGATGCCCGACACCACCCAGCCCAGCGGCATCTCGTGCCACCACATCACGAAGCCGGCCAGCATGGTCATCGCCGAAAAGGCGCCGATCAGCGGCCACGGGCTGGGGTCGACAATGTGGAAGTCGTGGGTCTTGCCGGATGCCATTGGTGTCACCTTGATTGATGGTCTCGCCCTAGCCCGGGGATCGCCGGGGGGCAATATTCAGGATTGCGGGCGGGGAATGTCGGCCTTGCCCGTTGCATAGATGCCGGGCGCGCGGGTCGGCTTCGCGACCGGAAAGAAGGTATAGCTCAGCGTGATCTCGTCGATATCCCGGGCGTCCGGGTCATCCAGGATGGCGGGATCGACATAGAATACGACCGGCATCTCGACTGTCTGCCCGGCGGCAAGCGTCTGTTCGTTGAAGCAGAAGCACTGGATTTTGGCGAAGTACTTCCCCGCGCTCGCCGGCGAGACGTTGAAGGTTGCAGCACCCGTGGATGCCGTGCCCCCGGTGTTGCTGGCGCGATAGAAGGCCATATTCTGTTCGCCGATGCGGATCTCGACCTGCTGGGCCGCGGGGCCGAACTTCCACGCGAGGTCGCGGACATTGCCATCGAAACGCACCTTGATCGTCCGCCCGTTCAACGCGCGAACCCGATCGGCTGCAGGCGCCGCCGCCGAACGCATGGTGGTGCCGCCGAAGCCGGTTACCTGGCAGAAAATCTGGTACAACGGCACGGCGGCATAGGCGACGCCCACCATCGCGAGTGCGGCAGCCGCAGCGACCAGGCCGGTGCGGAGCAGATTGCGGCGACTGTCCAGCGCCTGGGTCATGCGGCCATCCGCGAAACCGTGATGCCGAAAAACATGAGGGCGAAAGCGCCGAGCACCAGCCCGATCACCAGGTTGCGCTTGCGGCGCCGCGCGACGAACGCGGCTTCCTCCTGCGGGGTCCAGCTCATGCCAGCCGGTCCGCCACCAGCGCTGCGAACAGCAGCGCGAGATACAGCAGCGAATATTTGAACAGCGCCTTTTCGGCCGTCATTTCACCGGCGAGCTCGGTGCGGCTGGCAGCCACGCGGGCGGCCAGCCCCACGAATAGCAGGCTGATGAGGGCCACCGGCACGCCATAGATTGGCCCGACCAGCCCCAGCGCCCAGGGGGCGACCGACACGGCCGCCAGCACGACCGAATAGATCAGGATCTGGCGCCGCGTTTCGGCCACGCCGTGCGTAACGGGAAGCATCGGGATGCCGGCCTTGGCATAATCGATGCGGACGAACAGCGCGAGCGCCCAGAAGTGCGGTGGAGTCCAGGCGAAGATGATCGCGAACAGCAGCAGCGGCAGGGCGGTCACATCGCCGGTAACGGCGGCCCAGCCCACGATCGGCGGGAACGCGCCAGCAGCGCCCCCGATCACGATGTTCTGCGGGGTGCTGGGCTTCAGCCAGATGGTGTAAACAACAGCGTAGAAGAAGATGGCGAGCGCCAGCCAGGCGGCAGCGACCCAGTTGGTGGCAAACCCCAGGGTCACGACGGACCCCACGGACAGGATGATCGCGAAGGCCAGCGCATCCTCGCGGGCAAGGCGCCCGGCCGGCAGCGGGCGGTTGGCGGTGCGCTTCATCAGGGCATCGATATCGGCTTCCCACCATTGGTTGAAAGCGGCGGATGCGCCCGCCCCGACGGCAATGCAGAGCACGGCGACGAACGACAGGAACGGCGAGAGGTGCCCGGGCGCCGCCACCAGGCCGCACGCGGCGGTAAACACCACCAGCGTCATCACGCGCGGCTTCAGCAGCGCCCAGTAATCGCGCCACTCGGAAAGCGGGAGGGCGCCCGTCGCCGCCAGGGACAGCGGCGCCCTTCCTTCCATCGTCGAGAGAGGGCTTGTCGCCATCGGAGCTTCAGTGCGCGCTTTTTGCGCCGGTCAGGTCCGGCAGCGTTTCGAACTGGTGGAACGGCGGCGGCGACGACAGCGTCCATTCCAGCGTGGTGGCACCTTCGCCCCAGGGGTTGGCGGCGGCCCTGCGGCCCCCGAACAGCGCCCAGAGGATGTTCACGAAGAACACCGCCATGCCGAGGAGCATGATGGCATAGCCCCAGGACGCCACCTGGTTCCAGTAGGTATAGGCTTCCGGATAATCCGGGATGCGGCGCGGCATGCCGTCCTGCCCCAGGAAGTGCATCGGGAAGAAGAGCACGTTCACGCCGATGAAGAAGATCCAGAAGTGCAGCTTGCCCAGCGCCTCGTTATACTCCCGGCCGGACATCTTGCCGAACCAGTAGTAGAAGCCCGCGAACAGGCCGAACACGGCGCCGAGCGACAGCACATAGTGGAAGTGGGCCACCACATAATAGGTGTCGTGCATGTAGATATCGACCCCACCGTTGGCCAGCAGGATGCCCGTGACGCCACCCACGGTGAACATGAAGATGAACCCGAGCGCCCACAGCATCGGAGTCTCGAAGGTCAGCTTGCCGCCCCACATGGTGGCGATCCAGCTGAAAATCTTGATGCCGGTGGGCACCGCGATGATCATCGTCGCCGCCGTGAAATACATCTTGGTATTCACGCTCATGCCAACGGTGAACATATGGTGCGCCCATACGATGAAGCCGACGAAGCCGATCGCCACCATTGCATAGGCCATGCCGAGATAGCCGAACACGGGCTTGCGCGCGAAGGTGGAAATGACCTGGCTGACGATGCCGAAGGCCGGCAGGATCATGATATAGACTTCGGGGTGGCCGAAGAACCAGAACAGGTGCTGGTACAGCACCGGGTCTCCGCCGCCCGCCGGATCGAAGAAGGTGGTGCCGAAGTTGCGGTCCGTCAGCAGCATCGTGATGGCACCCGCCAGCACCGGCAGCGACAAGAGCAGCAGGAAGGCGGTGACCAGCACCGACCAGACGAACAGCGGCATCTTGTGCAGCGTCATCCCCGGCGCCCGCATGTTGAAGATCGTGGTGATGAAGTTGATCGCGCCCAGGATCGAGGCGGCACCTGCAAGGTGCAGCGAGAAGATCGCGAGATCGACCGCCGGCCCCGGGTGGCCCGACGTGCTGAGCGGGGGATAGACCGTCCAGCCGGTGCCCGCGCCGTCGAACCCGGCCGGGCCGGGCACGAACATCGAGGCGCCGAGCAGGCAGAAGGCCGCGACCGTCAACCAGTAGGAGATGTTGTTCATCCGCGGGAACGCCATGTCGGGCGCGCCGATCATGATGGGTACGAACCAGTTGCCGAACCCGCCGATGAGGGCCGGCATCACCATGAAGAACACCATGATGAGGCCGTGGCCGGTGATGAACACGTTCCACAGATGATAGGCGGCATCGATATTGCCGTCGGTGAACCAGGGCAGTACCTGCATGCCGGGGTTGGCAAGCTCCCACCGCATGAAGCCCGACAGCGCGCCGCCGATGATGCCCGCGAAGATCGCAAAGATCAGGTAAAGCGTGCCGATGTCCTTGTGGTTCGTGCTCAGGAACCAGCGCTGGAAGAAGGCCGGTTTGTGGTCGTGCGCCTCGTCGCCATGATGAGCCGCATGATCGTCATGGGCCTGAAGGGCGTGGGTGTCGGCAGTGGTTGCCATGGTGCGATCCTTCTCAGGCAGCCGGGGCGCCGGCGGGCGCCGGCACGGCGGACGAAATGCTGGGGGCGGTCGTGGGCGTGACAGCCGCGCGAACCGCGCCGGCGACTTGCGCCGGCGTCAGCGGAGTGGGGGCAATGGCAATGCCGGGGCCGGTCGGCTCGATGCCGTCCTGCGCCTGCTTCATGCGCACCCAGCGCCTGAAATTCTCCTCGGTCATCACCTCGATCGCGATCGGCATGAAGGCGTGCTTGGTGCCGCACAGCTCGGAACACTGACCGTAATAGACGCCGGGGCGGTCCACCTTGAACCAGGTCTCGTTGATCTTGCCGGGCACGGCGTCCATCTTCACCCAGAAGCTCGGCATCGCGAAGCTGTGCAGCACGTCGGCTGCCGTCACCAGCACCTTCACGGTCTTGCCCACGGGCACCACGAGGCGATTGTCGACCTCCAGCATATAGGGCTCGCCGGCCTTTTTCGCCTCTTCCTCCGACAGTTGCACGCTGTCGAAGCTGATCGCGCCGTAGTCCGGATACTCATATTCCCAATACCATTGGTGCCCGGTCACCTTCACCGTCAGGTCGGCCTTGGGCGGGCTATACTGGTTTGCGAGCAGCCGGAAGCTGGGGAAGGCGATGAACAGCAGGATCAAGGCCGGCACCAGGGTCCACACGACCTCAATGGTGAAATTGTGGGTGGTGGTGGACGGCGTCGGGTTGGCAGCGGCGCGGAACCGCACGAACGTGTAGATCATCAGCGCCAGCACGAAGATGGAGATAATAGCCATCAAAGGGTTCAGCAGGTTTTCGACCATCGCCTTGGCTTCCCGGCCGACCGGCGTGAACTGATCTTGCAGGGCGATCCCGGCGGGGACGGGCATGCCGATCCCAGGCGTCGGGCGCGTGCGGTCATAGCCGGCGACGGCACTGGCCTTGGCGGCCGAGTGCTGCGCAGCCGCAAGGGCGGCCGGCGGCACGTCCCCGCTCTCAGGCGCCATCGTTGCAGCCGTCGACACCGTTGCCGCCGAGACCGTTGCCGCTGTGGGCACCGCAGGGGCATCCTGCGCGATAGCCAGGGTGCCGAACGAAAGCACCGCTGCGAGGGCTACGGCCTTCAGGCCACCTGCCCAGCCTTTTGTCATTCCCGGTTCCTTATATCTTCCGACCTGTGTCGTCGGGAGTCGCGTTGGGCCGGGCTGTACCGAAGCCGAACGGGGGCGACAAGCCGGAAGCCGCCGCTGCGACACTAAGCCAAAGGGTTTGTGCGACCGTTGGTCAGGCTGCGAGATCGTCGAATTCGGCCTGCGCCTTCGCCATCTGCGCCGTCACCGCGCGCCGCATGTCGTCGCCTTGAAGCATGGCTGCATTCCATACCGCGACATATTCCAGCCCCTGCTCGATCGTCATGTCGCGCCCGGCGTTCAGCACCTGCTTGATGCCCGTGATCGCAAGCGGGCTCTTGGCTGCGATCTCGCGCGCCATCGCCAGCGCGGCCTCCACCGTGGTGCCGTGATCCGGCAGCACCCGGTTCAGGAAGCCCTGCGCTGCCGCCTCGGCCGCCGGCCAGCGCCGCCCGGTGTAAGCCAGCTCGCGGATCAGCCCCTGCGGCAACAGGTGCGGCATTCGCTGAAACGTGCCGACATCGGCGACGATCGCGATATTCACTTCCTGGATTGTGAAGAAGGCGTCGGCGCTGCCCAGCCGGATGTCGCAGGCGGTCACAAAATCCACGCCGCCGCCGATGCAGCCGCCCTGCACGGCAGCGATAACCGGCACCCGGCAGCGGTCCACCGCATTGAAAGGCTCCTGCATGTATTTCACATGACGGCGGAATTTCTCCCGCGCCCGGCCCGGGTCCGAAGTCGCGGTCTGCAGCGACGTGCCTGCCCATTTCAGGTCGAGCCCGGCAGAAAAATGCTTGCCGGTCGATGAAATCACAACCGCGCGAACGCCGGCATCGGCGTCGATCTCGGCAAAGACCTGCGGAATCTCGCGCCAGAACGCCTCGTTCATGGTGTTGAGCTCGGCCGGCCGGTTCAGCTGCACATGGGCAATGCCCGCGGTCACGCCATAATCGAAACAGGTGTAGGCCATGGGTCCGCGCTTTCCTCGAAACATTTGCCGGGCTATGCGAGCCGGCATGACTCGCTTCACCGTGAACGGCAACCCCACAGAATATGAGCTGGCACCGGATACCCCGCTGCTCTGGGCGCTGCGCGAGGCCTCCAACCTGACCGGCACCAAGTTCGGCTGCGGCGCTGGGCTGTGCGGCGCCTGCACTGTCCATATCGACGGCGCGCCGACCCGCAGCTGCCAGGTTGCGATCGCCGACATCGAGGGGACTTTCGTCACCACGATCGAAGGGCTGGCGGACGATCGGTCCCACCCGGTACAGAAAGCCTGGCTGGAAAAGCAGGTCCCGCAATGCGGCTATTGCCAGTCCGGCATGATCATGGCGGCGGCGGCCTTGCTGAAGGCCAACCCGAACCCGAGCCGTGCCGATATCCGGGGTACGATTACCAATATCTGCCGGTGCGGCACCTATCCCCGCATCGAGGCCGCGATCCTGCGGGCTGCGGAGATTGCGCGCGGCGCCTGACCGCGAACGCCTGATGACGAACGAATGGGGGCCGGCAGCACCAGGCTGCTGGCCCCTGTTCCGTTCCGGTTCTTGCTTCAGGCGGAGGCGCGAGCCAGCACCGGGCGACGACGGCGGGCTGCGGCACCCACCATACCGAAGCCGGCGATCAGCATCGCCCAGGTGGCGGGCTCGGGCACGGCCGATTCTCCAAAGGTCATGCCAGACCAGAACTCGCCCGTGCTCGAGCGCAGCGTGAGCGACGTGAAGGTGCCCGAAAAGCGGATGATGCCATGGCCCTCGCCAGCAGTGATGCTGCTGCCAGCGATCGTGAAGCCGCCGCTGCCCCAGAAACCCTGCCCGACATCGACCAGGCTGAACGGCTGGTCGAAGGTCCACTGGGTTGGTACACTGGTCTGGCCGAGGCTGATAATCGCCAGATAGGGATCGGTCACCGCGCTCGAGAAGTTGAACGTGTAGGAACCCGTGTCGGGAGCGATGAAATCATTGTTGGTTGGCGTGTTCGATACACCGTCATAGGCGGCCCAGGGGGTTGTGCCGCTGCTGTGCCAGTAATCGGTGCCGCCGCTGACCTGCCAGTTGTGGATGCTTCCAGCGTTCACGACTGCCGTCACGGTCTTGCTACCGATGGTTCCGCTGGCGCCGGCGGCGCTTGCCGAGGTCCAGTCGGTCCAGGTGATAGCGGCGCTTGCGGGGGCGGCGGCCGCGATTGCAAGTGCAGCGATGATGATGGGCTTCATGATACAGGATCCTTCCCGTGCAGATGCCGTCTGGCGTCTGACCATATGGACTGACTGGCAAGTTTCGTGCCAATATCGTCCCGCATCGCACGTCAGGCCCGGCCGTCCCAGAGTTGTCAAATCCTCCGACAAACCATCTGCAATTAACCTTTTCAGATATCGGCGAACATGTGTCGCTCGGCAGCCCCCCCCGGGTGAGTGACAGCGCCCAGGCTCGCCGGGCCGACGTTGCGCGCATAGCGCCACAGCGCGCCCGACTGATAGTTGTTGACCCGCGGCACCCAAGCGGCGCGTCGCTTTGCCAGCACAACCTCATCCACCAGCAGGTCGATCGTGCCGGCCGTGGCGTCGATGCGGATCGGGTCGCCATCCTCGATCAGGGCAATCGGTCCGCCGTCGGCGGCCTCGGGGCCGACATGGCCGATGCAGAAACCGCGGGTCGCGCCGGAAAAGCGCCCGTCGGTGATCAGCGCGACCTTGTCGCCCATCCCCTGGCCGTATAGCGCGGCCGTCGTGCTCAGCATCTCGCGCATGCCGGGGCCGCCCTTGGGCCCTTCATAGCGGATGACGAGCACTTCGCCTTCGCGGTAGGCACGTCGCTCCACCGCCGCAAACGCGTCTTCCTCGCACTCGAACACGCGCGCCGCCCCTTCGAACAGCAGCTTTGCCATGCCGGCCACCTTCACGATGGCGCCGTCCGGGGCCAGCGTACCGCGCAGGCCCACCACCCCGCCGGTCGGCGTGATCGGGTTGCTGACCGGGCGGATCACATCCTGGTCGGGGTTCCAGCGGATGTCGGCGATGTTCTCGGCCAGGGTCCGGCCGCTCACCGTCATGCAGTCGCCGTGGAGGAAACCGCCCTCCATCAGCGTCTTCATCGCCATATAAATGCCGCCGGCTGCGTGCATGTCCTTCGCGACATAGCGGCCCCCGGGCTTCAGATCGGCGATATAGGGCGTGGTGCGGAAAATGTCGGCGACGTCGAACAGCGTGAACTCGATTCCCGCCTCATGCGCCATCGCCGGCAGGTGCAGCGCCGCGTTGGTGCTTCCCCCCGTCGCGGCAACCACGCGCGCGGCATTTTCGAAGGCGCGCCGCGTGCAGATGTCGCGCGGGCGAAGGTTCGTTTCCAACAATCTCATCACCGCACGGCCGGCATCGCGCGCGATGTCCGCCCGGCTTTCATAGGGTGCCGGCGCCATGTTGGAGTTGGGCAGCGACAGGCCGATCGCCTCGGCGACGCAGGCCATGGTATTGGCCGTGAACTGGCCGCCACAGGCCCCGTGTCCCGGGCAGGCGACCTTCTCCAGCGCCGTCAGCCTCGCCAGCGGGCAGGCGCCGGCGGCGAACTGGCCAACTGCTTCGAATACGTCGACGACGGTTACGTCCCGCTCCTCGAACCGGCCCGGGAGGATTGACCCGCCATAGACGAACACCGAGGGGACGTTCAGGCGCAGCATCGCCATCATCATGCCGGGCAGGCTTTTGTCACAGCCGGCAAAGCCGACCAGCGCATCGTAGCAATGGCCCCGAACGGAAAGTTCGATGGAATCCGCGATGACTTCGCGCGAGGCCAGCGATGATTTCATCCCCTGGTGGCCCATCGCAATCCCGTCGGTGACCGTGATCGTGTTGAACCGGCGGGGCATCCCGCCGCCGGCGATCACGCCCTCGCGGGCGATGTCGGCCTGGGCGTCCAGCGTGGTGTTGCACGGCGCGCTATCATTCCCGGCCGAAACAACGCCGACGAACGGCTTGGCGATCTCCTCCTCGGTCAGCCCCATCGCATAATAATAGCTGCGGTGCGGCGCCTTGGACGGGCCCACCGACACGTGGCGACTGGGCAGGCGGGATTTGTCGAACGGCATCGGGTTTCCTTCCGGGCAAGCCTTTCGCGCAACCGGTCAGGCTTCGTCAATGGGAAATGAAGTTGCGTTAAGTGATCCTTGGGCGGAACTATCTTGCGCCGACGCTCAGCCTCGCCAAATCAGCGCTGCGAACAGGGCAAGCCCGATCAAGACAACGCCGACTTTCAGCCCCTTGTCGGGCACATGTGCAATCATCCGCGCGCCGGCATAGCCACCCAGGGTCGATCCGGCGCCCAGCACCAGTGCCGGGCCCCAGGCCGCCTCGCCGGACAGCGCGAACACCATGGCGCCCGACAGGTTCATGGTGGCCGCCAGCGCATTCTTGTTGGCCTGGGCCTCTTTCACGGCCGCCCCGGCCAGCGTGAACAGCGCCAGCATCAGAAAGCCGATCCCTCCGCCGAAATAGCCGCCGTAGATGGCAACTCCGAACTGCCCGATACCCAGCGGGCCGGCGCCCAGCCCCGCGGCGTCGAGCTTGCGACCGAAGGCGCCCCGGGCGAACAGCAGCGTGGCGGCCAGGACCAGCCAGGGCAGCATCCGGCGGAACAGGTCGGAGGGGGTCGCGAGCAGCAGCAGCGCGCCGGCCACTCCGCCCAACAGGCTGATGATCAGCAGAACGGGGAAGCCAAGGGGCCCGATGCCCGACACCATGTGGCGATTGGCGAGCGCGGTCGTGATCTGGCCTGGAAACAGCGCGATCGTAGAGGTGAGATTGGCGACGCGGGCGTCGAGCCCCGTTGCCATGAGCGCCGGAAGCGTCACGAAGCTGCCTCCGCCGGCCAGCGCATTTTGCGCACCCGCCCACACTCCGGCCCCCAGCAGCAGCGCGATCTCGGCGGCGGTCACCTGTTACCTTTCAAACCGGCAATGCTGCCGGCTTTGCGTCGCTGCATTGCTTGCCTCTCCTGCCGCCCCGCGCCTATGCCTGCCTTAAGAAGCGAGGCGGGTGATGGCAAAGCGCTATTTCGGGACGGATGGAATCAGGGGGATCGCCAACGGGCCGAGGATGACGCCCGAGCTGGCAATGAAGGTGGGGCAGGCGGCCGGCACCTTCTTCCTGAACGGCGGGCACAAGCACCGGGTGCTGATCGGCAAGGATACGCGCCTTTCGGGCTATATGCTGGAGCAGGCGCTGACGGCGGGCTTTACCAGCGTCGGCATGGACGTGGTGCAGGTGGGGCCGATGCCGACGCCCGCCGTGGCGCTTCTGACGCGGGAGATGCGGGCCGACCTAGGCGTGATGCTGTCAGCCAGCCACAACCCTTATTGCGACAATGGCATCAAGCTGTTCGGGCCGCAGGGCTACAAGCTTTCGGATGCGCAGGAATCCTCGATCGAGGCGCTGATCGAGACCGGGGCGCCGCTGGCCGATGCGTCTGCCATCGGTCGCGCGCGCCGGATCGACGATGCCCGCGGCCGCTACATCCACGCGGTAAAATCCAGCTTCCCCGAGGGGCTCCGGCTCGACGGGCTGAAGGTGGTGCTCGATTGCGCCCATGGTGCCGCCTACCGCGTCGCGCCCGAGGCGCTGTGGGAACTCGGCGCCGAGTTGACCACGATCGGGGCCAGCCCCGACGGCTTCAACATCAACGACCTTGTGGGCTCGACGCACCCGCAGGCGCTGGCCGCCAAGGTAGTGGAGACGGGTGCCGACATCGGGCTCGCGCTGGACGGCGACGCCGACCGGCTGATCGTGGTGGACGAGAAGGGCCGCGTGGTGGACGGCGACCAGCTGATGGCGCTGATCACCCGGTCTCAGGCGGCCGCGGGCACGCTGAAGGGCGGGGCGCTGATCACAACCGTGATGTCCAACCTGGGGCTGGAGCGGTTCGTGGAGGCGCTGGGCCTGAAGATGCTTCGCACGCCTGTCGGCGACCGGCATGTGCTGGAGGCGATGCGGACCCATGGCTGCAACGTGGGCGGCGAACAGTCGGGCCACATCATCCTCGCCGATCATGCGACCACCGGTGACGGGCTTCTCGCCGCGTTGCAGGTGCTGGCCGTATTGGTCGAGGATGGCCGGCCGGCAAGCGAAGTGCTGGCCTGCTTCACGCCGTTTCCGCAGCTTCTCGTGAACGTGCGGCAGGAGCCGGGCGTGCTGGAGACGGCCGGCGTGAAGGCCGCGATCGCCGCCGCCGAACAGGCGCTGGCCGGGCAGGGCCGCCTGCTGGTGCGAAAGTCCGGCACGGAGCCGCTGATCCGGGTGATGGCCGAGGCCGAGGACGAGGCCTTGGTTGCTCGGGCAGTGGAAGCGGTGTGCGAGGCGGTTCGCGCAGCAGCTTGACGCCCGGGTGGCGCATACTAAGTATGCAGGGGGGCGAGGAGAATGCCATGCAGCCGATCGAGCGCGTTACGATCACCATGCCCCACGACATGACCGCCGACATCCGTCAAGCCGTGGATGCCGGCGAATATGCGACGACCAGCGAAGTGGTGCGCGATGCACTACGGCTGTGGCAGCGTTCGCGGCGCGAACATGCCTGGTCGCACGCGCAGCTGTGTGCCGAGATCCAGAAAGGGATCGACAGCGGCGATCCCGTCGATGCGGCCGACGTATTCGATCGCCTCGAAGCGCAGCTGATGCAACGCATCAGACGCACTGCCGACGCGTGAAAATCGCCAGGCTCAGGCCGGAGGCCAGAGCGGACCTGATTTCGATCGGCGATTATATTGCAGAAGATAGTCCGGATCGGGCGGTCACATTCGTTCGGGAACTGCGAGCCATAATCGAGCAAGCAGCGAAGATGCCGATGCGGTGGCCGGCTCGGGAGGAACTGCCAGGACTTCCCCGCGTTGCGGCCTATGGACGTTACCGAATTTACTTCGCACCGCCTGCCGAGGGCATCGTGGTGCTGAGGGTTCTTCACGCCGCGCGCGATGTCGGGCAGATCCTGTCGCCATGATCCCGCGCGTTCTCATCATCGCCGGTTCCGATTCGGGGGGTGGCGCCGGGCTTCAGGCTGACCTGAAGACAGTTACCATGCTCGGCGGTTACGCAGCGACGGCTGTTACGGCGATCACGGTGCAGAACACGCTGGGGGTGTCGGCAATCCACCCCGTACCGCCGGCGATCGTGGCGGCGCAGGTGCACGCCGTGTTGGACGATATCGGCGCGGACGCGATCAAGATCGGGATGCTGGGGGACGTCGCGACGATCGAAGCGGTCGCCGGCTCGTTGCAGGGTGTTTCGGTTCCCATCGTGCTGGACCCGGTGATGGTCGCCAAGGGCGGGGCGCCGTTGCTGGCGGATGAGGCAGCAGGGGCGCTGCTCGCGCTGCTGCTGACGCGTGCGGCTGTCGTTACGCCGAACGCGCCCGAGCTTGCCGTGCTGGCCGGCGCCGAGGTGACAGATGAGGCCGACATGTTGCTGGCGGCGCAGGAACTGCTGGCTGCCGGCCCTGGCGCAGTGCTGGCCAAGGGCGGGCATTTGCCCGGGGAGCGTGTGGTCGACTGGCTGGTAACGCGCAACGGCCAAAAGCGATTCGAAGCGCCTCGCATTTCCACGACGAGCACCCACGGGACCGGCTGCACGCTGGCAAGTGCGGTTGCGTTCGGGCTGGCGGCCGGGCTGCCCCTGGCGGTCGCCGTGGAGCGGGCGCGGGCCTATCTGATGGCGGCAATCGTGGCGGCGCCTGGCCTGGGCCGGGGGCACGGCCCGCTCGGCCATAACTTCGCGGTCATCGCCACCTCATGACCGGACTGGGCTGGGGCATCGAGGCTTCGTTCGACGGGCTCGTCTTCGGGGTCGACGAAGTGGGGCGCGGCCCCTGGGCCGGCCCCGTCATGGCGGCGGCGGCCTGCCTTGCCCCGGATGCCGTGCCCGATGGACTGGCCGATTCGAAGGCGTTGTCGCCGGCCCGGCGCGAGGCGATCGCCGCGCTGGTTTCCGCAGTTGCCGTTGCACAAGCCAGCGTGGAGGAAATCGACCGCCTGAACATCCGTGCTGCCACGCTGCTGGCGATGGCTCGCGCCGTGCAGGCACTTGCAGCGCGACTGGGCCGACCCGCCATGGTGCTTGTTGATGGCAATGCCCTGCCAAAGCTGGCGTTTCCGGCGCGAGCGATGATCGGCGGCGATGCGCTGGTGGCTTCCATCGCGGCGGCGTCGATTGTCGCCAAGGTAACGCGCGACCGGTTGATGGCGGAATTGTGCGCGGCGCACCCCGGCTATGGCTGGTCCAGGAACAAGGGCTATGGCACGCCCGAACATGCCGCCGGGCTGGGCCGGCTGGGCGTCACGCTGCATCACCGCCGCTCGTTCCAGCCGGTTCGGGTGCAGATTTCGAAAAGCCCCGGCTGAGTCTTTTCGGCAACAGGCGCAAGCACTGGTGTCTGTTCCGGCTGTTGGGACTCAACCCCTAGTGGTTCCGCGAAATCTCGAGTCATCAGCTGAGCCAATTGTCATAAAGCCATGACTTGACGAAAGAATCCCTCAGCGGCCAGCTTGGGCGCAACGACACAGAGGGGCTTTTCGTGGCATCAGACCGGATCATCATCGGGGACAGCATCGCCGAAATGGCGAAACTGCCGGCCGCCAGCGTCGATCTGGTGTTCGCCGATCCGCCCTATAATCTGCAACTCGGCGGCGACCTGAAACGACCGGACGGCAGCCATGTCGACGCGGTGACCGACAGCTGGGACCGGTTCGACAGCTTTGCCGATTACGATGTCTTTACCCGCGCCTGGCTGGTGGAAGCGCGCCGAGTGATGAAGCCCGACGCAGGCCTCTGGGTCATCGGGACCTACCACAATATCTTCCGGGTCGGCACGATCCTTCAGGACCTGGGCTTCTGGGTGATGAACGACATCGTCTGGCGCAAGGCCAATCCGATGCCGAACTTCAAGGGAACCCGCTTCACCAATGCACATGAGACGCTGATCTGGGTCTCAAAGTCCCCTGCCGCGCGGCCGACCTTCAACTATAAGGCGATGAAGGCCCTGAACGAGGACTTGCAGATGCGGTCCGACTGGACCCTGCCGATCTGCTCGGGAGCGGAGCGGGTGAAGGTGGACGGCGTCAAAGCGCACCCGACACAGAAGCCGGAGGCGCTGCTGCACCGTATTCTGCTGGCCACTAGCCACGAGGGCGATCTCGTCCTCGATCCGTTTTTCGGTTCGGGAACGACGGGCGCCGTCGCTCGTCGCCTGGGCCGCCACTTCATCGGCATCGAGCGGGAACCCCGCTACGCTGCCGTTGCCGAAGGGCGCATAGCGGCTGTCGCACCGCTGGCGCCAGAAGACCGGGCGATTACCGGCGAAGCGCGGGAACGCCCGCGCGTCCCCTTCGGCGCCTTGGTCGAGACGGGGATGCTTATCCCCGGCTCGACCCTAGTTGACCGCCAGAAGCGTCATCGCGCTCGGGTTCGCGCCGATGGCTCGCTGGCGCTGGAAGGCGGCCCGCAGCAGGGCCGTGCGGGGTCGATCCACCAGATCGGGGCGGCGGTGCAGGGCCTGCCGAGCTGCAACGGCTGGACCTTCTGGCATGTCGAGAAACGTGGCGGCCTGGTGCTGCTCGA
>JANPJJ010000068.1:0-4238 GCA_031425455.1 Sandaracinobacter sp.
AATATTGATGCGTGTCGCCGCCGAGAAAACCATAGTAGCGTTCGAATCCGCGCCCGAGCGGCCAACGGTCATAGGGGCCTGCGGCGGACGTGGATTCGGATGGCGTCAGATGCCATTTGCCGACCGCGTAGGTGTTGTAACCCTGCTGCAGCAAGATTTCGGATAGGAATCCGTTTTCGAACGGAATGTAGCCGTTCGAGCCGGGATAGCCCATCGACCCTTCGGTAATGCACGCCATGCCGTTCGAATGATGATTTCGGCCGGTCAGGAAACAGGAGCGTGACGGCGAACAGAGCGCGGTGGTGTGCATGTTCGAATAGCGCAGGCCGTCGGCCGCCAACGCATCGAAATTGGGGGTGCGGATCGGACTACCGTAGCAGCCGAGTTGGCCGAAGCCGGTATCGTCGATGACGATGAACAGCACGTTCGGCGCGCCCTCCTTGGCGCGATTGGGCGCCGGCCACGCGGGCTTCGACACTTCGAAGGTACGACCGATGACGCCCGGAAAGGCCCGACCGGATTTATATTCGTCGAGTGGCATGCTGTTTCCCCCACGAGATAGCGTCAAATTGCGAAAATCCCGCACTCAGAGGCCATTTCAGGAGAATGACATGGTATTCCAGCTGGACTGCCCAAAACGGGACAAAGGCACCCCTTTTTCGAGCCGGTCAGTCCAGATCAACCATTCGTCGCATTGCGGCGGCTTCGAGGATCGTGATCCTGCCGTAGTGAAGCCGTATCAAGCCGACTTCGGCGAGCTGACGCAAAACGATGCCGGCTCCTTGTCGGGAAAGGTTGGCCATAGCTGCAAACGCGTCCTGGCTGCAGCTGATGGTCACCGGGTGACCCTGGTCGTTGTCCCGCCTGCGGCAATCGCCGAGGCGGAGCAGAAGTGCGGCACAGCGCTGTCTCGTGTTCGTTATCAGCATGTCGCCCAGGCCGCCCCCGTAACGAAACGCCAGATCCGTCGCCAGTTCGCCGAGCGCCTGCCACCAGGCCGGGTGTTCGGCGAGGATGCGCTGCAAGCGGGCCTGCGGCACCAGCAGGACCAGCGACGGAACCGCGGCAAAGGCGATGGCTGCGCGCGGGCGCCGGAAGATCGGTCCGAAACCGCCCCAGCTTCCCGGCAGCTGGATGTCCGCCACCGGCGAACTGCTCGCTCCGAGCACGCTCGTGAGGTTGATCTGGCCGGCCGCAATTCCCCAGACGCCGCCATCTTTGTCGCCGCCGTGGTTGATCGTGGTCTGCGGGGCCACCTCCCGCCAGATGCCAGCGCTCAGAAGGGCGTCCTGGAATCCGGTCGGCTGCCCACTTAGCCAACCGATGCCTCGCAAAACGCACTCGCCCGCAGCAACAGTCATTCCCGCGCCTCCGCCTTTCGATCGAAATGGCATCTAGATGCCACTTGCCGAGGGGCGGCAATGGCAAATGGCCATGACGGACAATGTCCGGAGACAAAGTCGGGGGAGACCATCATGCGGCCATTTCTGATTTCGCTGCTCGCCGTTGCCACCAGCGCTGTTCCGGTGACGGCTGCTACGATCGTGACACCGGAGACGTTTGCGCGCGCGGATGTCGATCTCACATTGAGCAACGTCGTCAAGGAGGTGGGATCTAACCGGTTCCGCCATGACCGCTCCCTGATCCCTCTGGACAAGCAGCCGGCAGTGACCATGAACCGCGATACGATTTACTCGCTCGGCGTATTCTACGTGCCGACGGGCACCACGATCACCTTGCCGGCATCGCGCGACGGCCGGTACCAGTCGGCGATGATCATGCAGAATGATCACTATATCGACCAGGTCTTCTATGGCGCCGGGGTCCATGAGATCAAATCCGCAACGCCCTTCGTCGGGATTGCGATCCGCACGCAGGTCGACGCCGCGAACCCCGCCGACGTCAAATATGTCAATTCGCTGCAGGATCAGATTGTAGTGACCTTGCCCAAGGGAACGAAGGCTAAGGAGTTTGTTTCAGGCGACTGGGACCAGCCGAGCCTGAACGCTCTGCGTGCCAAATACCAGGAGGACGCAAAGGCGCTCCCCAATCTGAATGCTACATCCGGCGCCCGGGGCTCGATCGATCCGGCGATGCAACGGCTCGGCGTTGCAGTCGCATTGGGACTGCTTCCGCCAACCGACGCGGTCTATATCTACCGCGACTATGGATTGAAGGGCGACCGCTGCTATGCAGCGACCTACCAGAAGCCGCCGTTCAACGACAAAGGCTTCTTTTCCTTCACGATGTACGGGTCAGACAAATATCTTCACGACGAAAAATCCAACCTCAACAACCGTGCCATCAAGAGCAATGCCGATGGCAGTTTCACGATGCACTATGGTTCGGAGAAGGTCTGCGGGACGGTGGCCAATCGGTTGGATACGCCTGGTGACAACTGGTATCTGGGGATGCGCATCTACCGGCCGGGCCAATCCGTGATCGATGGCCAGTATGTCATGCCCGATCCGGTCGCCTCGGCGCAGGGGAATTAGGGTGCCAACGGGCAGGGTAGCTTCAGGGGATGCAGCGGCTACAGACGGATGCCCGGCCGGTTTTCAGCGCCGGCCACTTGCCCGCTTCCCTGTCAAACGATCAGCAGACGGTTCGGGAGTTCGTCTGGGTTTTCGGTTGTGGGAGGGAAGTGGGTGGCGAGGACCTGGCCGGCGAGGGCTATGGCGTCTGTGAAGCCCTGGGCCGGGTCGTTTCGTTTCAGGCCGGTGAGGAGGGCTTCAACGGTTTGTGCCCAGTGGTCTGGGGAGACCTGTTTGTAGATGGCCTCGTCGGCGACGACTTCGACGATGTGATCTTCGGCCGAGACGTGGATGAGGACGCCGGTGCGGGCTTTCGTCAGGTGGATGCCGCGGGCGAGGAATTGTTTCAGGGCGACTTCGTGGACACGTTCCTGGCGGAGTGAGGTGGGGGCCCATCTCTGGGCGAACGGGGACCACCACAGCACGAGCGTGGCGACAAGCAGCGTGACGGCCTGGGCGAGAACGAAGAGCTCGACGGTTTCGATGTCGGTAAGGGGGGCGGTTTGCCAGACGCCGAGCGTGGCGGCCCAGGCGGTGGGGCCGAAGCCGGCGAAGGTGGCGAGCGTGGGGATCGTGAAGGCGAGGACTGCGGCGAGCGCGAGCAGCCATTCGGCGTAGCGGTGGCGTTCGAGGCTGAGCGTGCAGACGATTTCGCCGGAGGTGCGCGCCTCGGCCTGGGCGATGGCAGCCGCAATGCGGGCCTGGTCTGCCTCGGTGAGCATCACCATCCTCCGCTGGCGCCGCCGCCACCGAAGCCGCCGCCGCCGCCGCCGAACCCGCCACCGCCGCCCCAGCCGCCGCCGCCGCCGCCACCCCAGCCGCCGCCCAGACCGCCCATGCCGGGGCCCCAGACGACGATCGGGCCGGCGCGGCGCCGCTGCCCGGTGCTGCGGCGGCCCTTGTTGCGGCGGAAGGCCATCCACATCCACAAAAGCAGGAAAAGGAGGAAGATGAAGCCGCCAAAGCCGCCGGACTCGTTGCCCGAGCCGGACTGGGTCGCGGCGGCGTTCTGGACGTTGGCGGCGGCTTGGGCGGGCGGGAGCTCGACCTGTTTGGCGATGGCCTCGAAACCCGCCTGGACGCCGGCGGGCATGTCGCCCTGGCGGAAGGCGGGCAGGATGGCGCGCTGGATGATGACGGACGAGAGCGCATCTGTGAGGACGGGCTCGAGGCCGTAGCCGACCTCGATGCGGACCTTGCGATCGTTGGGGGCGATCAACAGGATTACCCCGTTATCTCCTTGCCCGGCGCCCGACGCTTCGGAGCCGCGTTTCTGGCCGATGCCCCAGGCGCGGCCGAGGCGGTAGCCATAGTCCTCGATCTCATAGCCCTGGAGGCTGGGGACGGTGGCGACGACGATCTGGGCGGTGGTCTGCGCCTCGATCGCCTCGGAGCGGGCGGTGATCGTGGCCTCCACGTCGGGCGGCAGGATGTTGGCCGCATCGACCACGCGGCCGCTGAGCTTGGGGAAATCCTGCGCTGCTGCCGGAGCGAAGACGGGCAGCGCGAGGATGAGGAGGATCAGCGCCAGCAGGCGCATGGGGGCTGGACCTTTCAGGTCAGAATTTGACCGTCGGCGCGGTCTCGGCGTTGGCGGTGGTGGCCTTGAACGGGGCCTTGGGCTCGGCGCCGTAGATGGTTTTCGCCACGACGATCGCCGGGAAGGTGCGGATTTCGGTGTTGTAGACGCGGACCGATTCGTTG
>JANPJJ010000069.1:0-4688 GCA_031425455.1 Sandaracinobacter sp.
TTCTCCCAGTTGAAGCTGGGCGAGCAATTATAGGCCAGCATCTTGTCGGGATGCTCCTTCTTCACCGCCTCGGCAAAGCGCCGCGCATCGTCAAGGTTCGGGTGCGAGGTCTCCCACCAGATCAGGTCGGCGTGCGGCGCAAAGGCGAGGCCGCGCTTGATGCAGTGATCCACGCCCGTGCCCGGCTTCAGCCGGAAGAAGCCCTCCGGCGTGCGCTCGCCGGTCAGCCACTCATGGTCGCGCTCGTCGATGTCGCTCGTCATCAGCATCGCCGATTCGGCGTCGGTGCGGGCACAGATCACGGTCGGCACGCCCATCACGTCGGCGGCAAGGCGCGCCGCATCCAGATTGCGGATATGTGCCTGTGTCGGGATCAGCACCTTGCCGCCCAGATGGCCGCACTTCTTCTCACTGGCCAGCTGGTCCTCGTAATGCACGCCGGCGGCGCCCGCCTCGATATAGGCCTTCATGATCTCGAAGCAGTTCAGCGGCCCGCCGAAGCCGGCCTCGGCGTCGGCCACGATCGGCGCAAACCAGTCGCGCTTCACGCCGCCTTCCGAATGCTCGATCTGGTCGGCGCGCTGCAACGCGCGGTTGATCCTGCGGGCAAGCTCGGGCCCGGCGTTGGCCGGATACAGCGACTGGTCGGGATACATGGCGCCCGCGGTGTTGGCGTCGGCCGCCACCTGCCAGCCCGACAGATAGATCGCCTTCAGCCCGGCGCGCACCTGCTGCATTGCCTGGTTGCCGCTCATCGCGCCCAGCGAGTTCACATAGGGTTCGGTCTTCAACAGCTCCCACAGCTTTTCGGCACCGCGACGAGCCAGGCTATGCTCGATGTGCACCGACCCGCGCAGCCGCTCCACATCGGCGGCGGTGTAGGGGCGCTCGATTCCGTCGAACCGGCCCGGTGCGGCGGGAACGAGGGTGTCGAACGTAGCTGGCAAAGTTCCGGGGGCGCTCATCGATCTTCCTTCTTGACTGACCTGGTTTTTACAAGCCGAGGCCGCGTCCTTGACCCTGCAACAGAATTCAGTCAAGAAATCGACAACAGTTGGGGCCGAAATTCGGGTCATACTGTGGAATCTTGACGGGCAAAGTTGTAACGTTGTGAATATTTCGACACCACCGGAGCTCTCCGACCGCAAGCTGTTCGCGGGCCCCCGCGTGCGCCGCCTGCGCCAGTCGCTCGGGATCACCCAGAGCCGCATGGCGGCCGACCTCGGGCTGTCGGTCTCCTACCTGAACCTGCTGGAGCGCAACCAGCGCCCGCTCACAGCCGCCGTGCTGCTGAAACTGGCCGATGTCTACGATATCGACATCCGCCAGTTCACCAGCGCCGATGCCGACCGCCGCGCCGAAGATGTCGGCGCGGCCCTGGCCAAGGCCGGCGCGGCCGTCGGCCGAAGCGAAGTGCGCGATTTCGCCGACCAGCACCCCGACATTGCCGCAGCCCTGCTCCGCCTTTCGGAGGGCACGCGCCACCCCGGGCCACAGGGCGAGGGCGTCGAACCCTCTGCGCTGGAGCTGGTCCGAGACCATCTGCTCGACCGCAGCAATCATTTTCCCGCACTCGATGCCCACGCCGAATCTCTCGCAGACGAGCTTCGCCTGTCGGGACAGGGCCTCGACGCCGCCGTGCGAGAGCGGCTGCGCGCCCGCCATGGCCTCAACGTCCGCGTCCTCCCCTCGGACGTGATGCCGGACAAGCTGCGCCGCTTCGACCTGCACAACCGACAGGTGCTGCTGTCCGAGGCGCTGGACGGGGCGTCGCGCACCTTCCAGCTCTGCGTGCAGCTCGCGGGCCTCGAGGCGCGCGCCGAAATCGAGGCCGAACTGGCGGCCGCCCCCCGACTGTCCGCCCCCCGCCCGTCCGCCCCCCGCTTGTCGGCCCCCCGCCTTGCCAGCAGCAATGCCTTCGCCGGGCAGCTCCTCGCCGGCAACCTGGCGAGCTATTGGGCAGCCGCGCTGATGATGCCCTATGGCCGGTTTCACGCCGCGGCCGAATCGCTGGGCTATGACATGGAGCTGCTCCAGGCGCGCTTTTCCGCCGGGTTCGAACAGGTCGCCCACCGCCTCACCACCCTGCAACGCCCTGGCGCGCGCGGGATCCCGTTCATGCTGCTGCGAACCGACCGCGCCGGGCAGATTTCCAAACGCTTCGCCGCCGGCCGCCTGCCCTTCGCGGGCAACGGCGGCCAGTGCCCGCTATGGGTGCTCTATGCCGCGTTCGAACAGCCGGGCCGCATCCTCACCCAGATCGCCGAGGTGGAAGGCGGCGAGAAACTGTTCACCCTGGCCCGCACCGTCCGCCCGCAGATCACCCCCTGGGGCGCCGAGCGCCCGCGCTTCGCCATCGCGCTTGCCTGCGCGCTCGATCATGCCCGGGCGCTGGTCTATGCGGGCGGCCTCGACCTCGCCGGCGCCCGCGCGGTGCCCATCGGCCCGGGCTGCGGCGCCTGCACCCGGGCGGATTGCCGCCAGCGCTCGGCCCCGCCTGTCGGCGCTGCGCTGCTGCTGGACCAGAGTTCGCGCGGGCTGCATCCCTATGGCTTCACCGCCGCCCCCGGCTGATCCGCTTTACCGAACCTGCACGGGGCGTCGCACTATTGGGGCCGACTGGCGTCGCCGTGCCGAGTTGCCGCAGCCCCCTGCCCCTCGCCTGATGTAGCGTGCCGGCGGGTCCGAACCCCGAATCAGGCTGGAGTCCGACATGCACCGCCTTGCCCTTGCCGCCCCGTTGCTGGCGACGCTTTCGATCACCTCCCCGGCGATCGCCGCCCTCCCCTTCAAAGTCACCCAAGTCGCTTCCATCGACACGCCCTGGGGCATGGCCTTCCTGCCGGACGGGCGCGCCCTCGTTACCCAGAAGCCGGGCGTCATCCGCATCCTGCGCACCAACGGCCAACTTTCGGCCCCGCTGGCCGGCGTTCCCGCCGTAGAGGCGGGCGGCCAGCTCGGCCTGCTCGACATCGCAGTCTCCTCCGGCTTCGCCACCACTCAGCGCTTCTATTTCACCTTCATGCAGGGAACCGGCGGCGGCGCCAGCCGGCTGGCGCTGGCCGAAGCGCGACTGGTGGACGAACGGGTCGAGGCGCCGGTCGTCATCTGGCGCGCAACCCCCACCACCACCGGTGGCCACCCCGGCGGACGGATCGCGATCACCAGCGACGGCAGCCTCTATGTGACCACGGGCGAACGGCAACAGTTCACCCCGGCGCAGGATGGTCAGCAGACGCTCGGCAAAATCGTCAAGATCGATCGGCGCGGCAAGCCGAAGGCCGACAACCCGTTCCTGACGAACCCGGCCTACAAGCCCGAGATCTGGTCGCTGGGGCACCGCAATCCCTATGGCATCGCCTGGGATTCGCTTCGCAAGCAGATGTGGTCGACCGAAATGGGCCCGGCCGGCGGCGACGAGCTGAACGTGATCGTGAAAGGCCGCAACTATGGCTGGCCCGAAGTATCGGAAGGCAATCATTATGACGGCCGGATCATCCCGCGCCATTCGACCCGGCCCGAGTTCGCCGCCCCCGCCTATGCCTGGCCGGCCACCGCGGCGCCGTCCGGCCTCATCGTCTATCGCGGTTTCCTGTTTCCGAACTGGCGCTACGACCTGTTCGCCGGCGGCCTTGCAGGGCAGGCCCTGTATCGCTTCACGGCAACCGGCACGAACATCACCGGCGTCGAGAAATACGATATGGGCGCCCGCATCCGCGACGTGGAACAGGGGCCGGACGGCGCCATCTGGGTCTTGACCGACGGCCGCGGCGGCAAGATCCTGAAGCTGACGCCATAGGATCGACACGCGGCCGTCTTTGCGCCAAAGCCCGGCCGCGCCGGCAGGAGCGCATCGGCCGAGGAGATGGCAGTGCAGGGTGTCGAAGTCAGGGGCGAGCTGAAGCCCGGGTATGAAACGATCCTGACCGAGCCGGCGCTCGCCTTCATCGCGCATCTGCATCGCATGTACGAGCCGACGCGCCAGTCGCTGCTGCGCGCCCGAGCCGAGCGCAGGCACTGGTGGGCAGAAGGCAATTCGATCGACTTCGCACCCGAAACCTCCGCCGTCCGCGACGGCACTTGGACAATCGCGGGCACTCCGGCCGACCTCCAGGACCGGCGCGTCGAGATCACCGGCCCCTGCGATCGCAAGATGGTGATCAACGCGCTCAATTCGGGTGCGAAATGCTTCATGGCCTGCCTGGAGGACGCGACCTCGCCGACCTTCGACAATATGGTCGACGGCCAGATCAACCTGCGCGACGCTGCCGCCGGAACGATCACGCTGGAAGCAGACCCTGTTTCCGGAGGGAAAAGCTACAAGCTGAACGACCGGACCGCCGTGCTCATCGCCCGGCCGCGCGGCTGGCACCTGCCCGAAGCGCATCTTCTCGTCGACGGCGAGGAAGTCTCCGGCGCGATCTTCGATTTCGCGCTGTATTTCTTCCACAATGCCCGGGCGCTGATCGAGCGTGGGTCCGGGCCCTATTTCTACCTGCCCAAGATGGAACATTATCTGGAGGCGCGGCTGTGGAACAACATCTTCGTCACCGCCCAGTCGATCCTCGGCCTGCCTCTCGGCACCATCAAGTCCACCGTCCTGATCGAGACCCTGCCCGGTGCCTTCATGGCCGACGAGATCCTCTATGAACTGCGCGATCACATCGTGGCGCTGAACTGTGGCCGCT
>JANPJJ010000070.1:0-22510 GCA_031425455.1 Sandaracinobacter sp.
GCTTCGACAAGCTCTCCAGCGTGTTCATTTCCAACACCAATCACGAGGAGGACCAGCCGGTCCACCTGCGGTTGAAGGACCCGACGGTGCCGATCCGGGTGAACCTGCCGCTATATGACGAGCCGGCGCGCCTGTATTGCCCGGCGGGGGTGTATGAAGTGGTGGGGCAGGAGACCGGCGAGCCCAGGTTCCAGATCAACGCGCAGAACTGCGTGCACTGCAAGACCTGCGATATCAAGGACCCGACGCAGAATATCGAGTGGGTGGTGCCCGAGGGGGGTGGCGGACCGAACTATCCGAATATGTGAGGCCAAGTGCGGCTGCGAGCGAGTGCGCAGCACTCGTCCGCAGACTCGCACGCAGTGCCCGGCCGGCGGGGCCGGGGATGGGCGAAGCCCGACCCGGAACCCGACCGACGGCGTGGCTTGGCCACGTCTTTCTTGCTTCCTTCCTGGCAACGAACGGAGAGGGCGGGCTCTGCCCGACCCCCGTGCCATGCCGTCACCGGCGACACCCCTCCGGCCTTGCGAGCCACCTCCCCTTGCCGGGGAGGAGCCAGATTCGCATGGAACAAACCAGAATGGAATGGGATTGTTCCACGTGGAACAATCCTATATCGTTCAGGTTCAAACAGTTAAGCTATTTCCTGTAGGAAAATACCAGAAAAAGCGGGTCCCCGGGTCAAGCCCGGCGAGACGACTGGACTTGGACTGGAGGCGCTATCATCAAGTCTCCGCCCCCCTTGGCGCACTCAGCGCCCATCTCAAGACGGCTCCCATCCCGCCGGCTCCGGCGCGCAGCAGCGGTGTCCTCACTCCGGCGCCGGACAGCCCGTGCATCCGTCGTGCCCAGCCGGGCAGGAGATCGACCCCGGCCTCCAGGATCAGCCGGTGGGCCGGGGCCATGGCAGGCGATGCGGGGGGTTGCGACAGGATCAGCGCTGCCACTTCGCGGGTGCGGGCGTCGGCCTTCAGCGCCGGGCGTCGGGCCAGCAGCCAGGCTTCGGCGGCGCGCCGGGTTGCGGGCACGTCCGCGGCGCCCAGCCGCTGCGACAGGCTTGCCATTTCGGCCATGTAGCGGTCCTGGTCTCTGAGCAGCATCAGCGGGTCGCGGTAGCGCACCCAGGCCGAGAGGAAGCCCAGCGCCTCGGTGACGCCGACGAAGGCCAGCAGTTCGGGATCGTCGGCGCAGTAGCGCGTGCCGTCCGGCAGGGTGCCTTCCACCTGCGCGTGGATCCGGCGCACCCGTGCGATCGACGCCTCGGCGGCGGTTCGGTCGCCATAGGTGGTGACGGCGATGAAGGCCGCGGTGCGGCGCAGCCGGCCGCCCATATCCTCGCGGAAGTTGGAGAAATCCCACACGCCGGCAAGTGCCTTGGGGTGCAGCATCTGCATCAGCAAGGCGGCGATGCCGCCGATCATCATCGTGGTGACGTCGGCGTGGACATCGAAGGCGATGCTGTCTTCGCGGAGGAGCCGGGCGTGGGGCGGAGCGGGGGTGACGGCGGGGCGATGCGCGCCGGGCTCGGCGAACTGGGCGCGGACCTGCTTTGCGATGGCCTGGCGGAGAGTCATGAAGGGAGTATGGGGTGGGGCAATGCGCGCGCCAAGGGGCGGCCACCGGCAAAGCCGGCGAGTCCGCCTGCAGAAGCGGGGAGCAAAGGAAGAGCGCAGCCAAGCTGCGCCGTCGGACGGGTTCGCCGGGCTATCCCCGCGCCCCGCTGTCCGGGCCTGCTTCGAGTCTGCGAATCAGCGCTCCGCGCTGATCACAGCCGATTTCCCGCCTCATCCATCAAAACCTCCCGCCGTCCGACATGATCCGGCGCCGACACAAGACCCATCTCCTCCATCTGGTCGATCAGGCGGGCGGCCGAGTTGTAGCCGATCCTGAGCTGGCGCTGCAGATAGCTGATGGTGGCCTTGCGGCTGGTTGCGACGACTTGCGTTGCCTGGCTCAGCAGGTCTCCGTCGCCGGCGACGGCCATCTTGCCTTCGCCTCTGCTGCTGTCGAACCCGTCCGGGCCTTCGGGTTCCTCGGTCACGCCGCTGATATAGTCCGGCGAGCCTTGCGCCTTCCAGTGTTTGGCGACCGCTTCCACTTCCTCGTCCGACACGAAGGGGCCGTGCACGCGCACCACCTGCTTGCCGCCGGGCATATAGAGCATATCGCCTTTGCCCAGCAGCTGCTCGGCGCCCATTTCGCCCAGGATGGTGCGGCTGTCGATCTTGCTGGTCACCTGGAAGCTGATCCGGGTGGGGAGATTGGCCTTGATCACGCCGGTGATCACATCGACCGAAGGGCGCTGGGTTGCCATGATGAGGTGGATGCCGGCCGCGCGGGCCTTTTGCGCCAGGCGCTGGATCAGGAATTCCACTTCCTTGCCGGCCGTCATCATCAGGTCGGCGAGCTCGTCGACCACGACCACGATGAGCGGCAGCGGTTCGAGCGGGAGCGTCACTTCCTCGAAGATCGGCTTGCCTTCGTCGCACCAGCCGGTCTGTACGCGCTTGGTGAAGGGCTTGCCGGTCTTCTGCGCCTCGCGGACTTTTTCATTGTAGCCGCTCAGCGAGCGCACGTTAATGTGCGCCATGTTGCGGTAGCGGTCTTCCATCTGCTCGACCGCCCATTTCAGCGCGCGGATGGCCTTGGCCGGCTCGGTGACGACGGGCGCGAGCAGGTGGGGGATATCGTCGTAGACGCTGAGTTCCAGCATCTTCGGATCGATCATGATCATGCGGCACTGGTCCGGACGGAGCCGGTAGAGCAGCGACAGGATCATGGCATTGAGGCCCACCGACTTGCCGCTGCCGGTGGTGCCGGCGATGAGGAGGTGCGGCATCGGCGCGAGATCGGCGATGACGGGGCCGCCGGAAATATCCTTCCCCAGGATCATCGGCAAAGTGGCGCCGGCGCCCTGGAACGCGTCGGACGCGATCAGCTCGGAAAGCGAGACCATCTCGCGGCGCATGTTGGGAAGCTCGATCCCGATGACGTTGCGGCCGGGGATCACCGCGACGCGGGCCGACACCGCGCTCATCGAGCGGGCGATATCGTCGGCGAGGCCGATGACGCGGCTGGCCTTGATCCCGGCGGCAGGCTCCAGTTCATAAAGCGTCACGACCGGGCCCTGCGCCAGCCCGACGATGCGGCCCCTGACGCCATAATCGTCGAGCACGGCTTCCAGCAGCCGGGCATTCTGTTCCAGCGCGGCTTCGTCGACCACGGCCTTGCCTCCCTTCGGCGCCGCCTTCAGCAGCGAGAGCGGCGGGAGATCGGCCCGGTCGCCGAGCTGCAGTGTGGGCTGCCGATCCGGCGCTTCCTTGCGGGGCGAGGGCGGCGCGACAGGGCCGGCGATGCGGCGGAACGGGGCTTCGGTTTCGGCCGCGGGGAGCGGGTTCGGGCGGGCGGCGGCCCGGTCTGGGTTGGTGCGATCCGGGTTGGTGCGGTCCGGGTTGGAGCGGGCGGGGCGCTGTTCCGCGCGGAGCTCGACGTTACGGTCCGACAGGTCCACGTTGTCATCATCCACCGGCCGGCGCCAGCCGACGAGGCCGGTTAGCGCTACCAGTTCCTCGCGGCGGGGCCCCAGGCCCCAGACGAACAGCGCCAGCGCGCCCAGGCCGAACAACAGGGCGGCCCCCAGCGCGGCAACGGCGGGATCGAAGCCGACAGGCCAGGGCAGGGCAGCGATCCCCCGGGCCGACGCGAGCCCGATGACGCCGCCGGCCCCGCTGTCCAGCGCGCCGATCGGGCCGGGCCAGACAAGGCCGAGTGCCGCGCTGCCGGCGACCATGGCGCCGAGCGTGGGCCAGAGCGCGCGGCGGAGGCGCCCGACCGGGCGGCGGAACATCAGGCGTAGGCCGCCGACCAGGAACACCGGCACCAGCAGGGCCGCCGCGAGGCCGAAGCCCTGGAGCAGCAGATCGGACAGATAGGCGCCGGCGAGGCCGCCCAGATTCTGGGGCGCGATGTCGGTGGCGCTGTTGAAGGAGGGGTCTGCCGGCCGATAGCTGGCGAGCGAGGCCGCGAGCGCGACGCCCAGAAACAGGGTGGCGACGCCCAGCAGCATGCGCAGGACGTCGGACGCGAACGCCCGCAGACGCTCGCCGAGCGTGGGCCCGTCGCGCCGGGCCGGCGCCCGCCGCCAGGGGGCAGCGTCCATCAGGGACTGGTACGAGGTCGCCACTTGCGTCTCCGCCTGCGCCTGCCGTGCGGTCGCACGTCGGGGCCATCGCAGCCCTTATGTGCCATGACGCGGCATTTGTGAATCCACTTTGTCCTTGGACTCGTTCAGGGATTTTGCGCCCTGTCACCCATCGGCCACAAGCGGCTGCGATCCGGCCCGAAAAGAAGGGCCCGGACCATGGGGGCCCGGGCCTTGAAGGGGAGGACCATGACAGTCCCGAAGCGAGCACAGGAGCCCGAAGGCACCCGCAGCTCTATCTTCAAGAGCCATGCCAAGTGCTTTGCAGAGCCAGCGGTGGGACGGATTGGGCCGATAGGTGCCTAAAAAGAAGGCGAACTTCTTGTAGGTTGATGGCAGTGCCTGAGAAACAGGCAAAATCGGCTGCGGCGCCGCAGGGGCTTCTGATCGGCCGGCGCGGGCGCTATCACAGCTGGATGGCCAGCAAAAAATCCGCCCCCCCCGCATCCAGGCCCCTCGATGCCGTGATCGTCGGTGGTGGGCTTGTCGGCCAGACGATGGCGCTGGCGCTTGCGGCGCACGACCTGGAAATCGCGGTCGTCGAGCGGGCCGAGCCGGACTCGCATTTGTCGGCCGAGTTCGACGGCCGGGCCTCGGCGATTGCATCGTCGACGGCGCGCATGCTGCGCGTGCTGGGGCTGGGCGATCTGCTGGAGCGCGAGGGGTGCCCAATCCGCGCCATCCGGGTGACCGACGGCAGCCCGAAGCTGGCGGCCGGGTCGGGGCGGGGTATGTCCTCGTTCCTGGAGTTCGATTCCGCCGAGGCCGAGCCATCCGAGCCGCTCGGTATCATGGTGGAGAACCGTGCCCTTCGCGCCGCGCTGCTGGAGCGTGTGCGTTCAACCGCTGCGATCCGGCTGTTCGCGCCGGCCGGGATCGTCGGCATCGATCGGGGCCCGGACCGGGCCATTGTGACGCTGGCGGACGGCACGAAGCTTGCGGCCCCGGTGATCCTTGCGGCGGACGGCCGGCAGAGTGCGCTGCGGCAGGAGGCCGGCATTCGGACGGCGCGCTGGCGCTATGACGGCACGGCGATCGTCACCATGCTGGCGCATGAAAAGCCGCACGATCATGTGGCGTCGGAGCTGTTCTATCCGGACGGCCCGTTTGCCCAGCTGCCGATGCGCGACTTGCCGGACGGCACCCACCGCTCTGCGCTGGTCTGGACGGTGCGCGCCGGGGACGCGGCCGGCGTGAAGGCGCTGTCGCCCCGGGCGCTCGCGCGCGAGGCCGAGAAGCGGATGGGGGGCTTTCTGGGCCGCCTCAGCCTGATTGCGCCGGCCAGCAGCTATCCGCTGGGCCTGCACCATGCCGAACGATATTGGGCCGAGCGGCTGATCCTGGTGGGCGATGCCGCCCATGGCATCCACCCGATCGCCGGCCAGGGCCTGAACATGGGATTGCGCGACGTCGCGGCCTTGGCGGAAGTCCTTTCCAATTCGGCCCGGCTGGGCCTGGACCTGGGCGATCCCGACGTCGGGCGCCGCTACGAACGCTGGCGCCGGAGCGACAATTTCATGACCGCGTTCGCCACCGATGCCCTGGCCCGGCTGTTCGGCGTTCCGGGCAGGACCGCCCACCGGCTGCGTGCGACCGGCCTGGCCCTTGTGAACCGCACCCCGCCGCTGCGCCGTGGCTTCATGGCGATTGCCCGAGGCGAGGCCGGCGACCTGCCGCCTCTACTCCGTGGGGAGATCGGCTGACCGGATCAGGGAGCCTGCGCCGCCGCTATTGCAGCGTGTTCTCGGCGCCGTTGGCCTGGCTGAACTCCATCAATGTCGACAGGGTGGAGGCGCGTTCGGGGAGGGTGTGCGCCTCCAGCAGGGCCTGGCGTTCGGCGGGGACGAACGGGCAGACGACAGAAAGCGTATTGACCAGGCTTTCATCGTCGGCGGATTTTACCGCGTCCCAGTCGGCGGAAAGACCCTGGGCTTCGAGATAGGCTTTCAGCCTCGATTCGAGCGAGGCACGTGCCGTGGCGGCGAGCGGGAGGGCCGGGCTCCAGTCGTCTGCAAAGGGGGTATAATCCACTTCGGCCTGGCGGTAGGCGGTGGTGGCGGGAAGTTCGCGCCGGATGCGGAAGCGGGCGAGGCCGGTGATGGCGATCAGATAGCGGCCGTCGCCGGTTTCGGAATATTGCGTGATGCGGCCGGTTGCGCCGACATCGAACAGCTCGGGCCGGTCTTCCTTCCAGTCGGATCGGGGCTGGATGATCGCGATCATATGGTCGTCGGCCATCGCGTCGCGGACCATGTCGAGATAGCGCGGTTCGAAAATGTTGAGCGGCATGGTCGAGCGCGGCAGCAGGATGGCACCGCCGAGCGGGAACATCCGCACGCGGGTGGGCAGGTCCGCAAGGTTCGCCGGCGGGTGCATGGCTTCAGGTGAAGAGGACGGCGGAGAGCTTGCGGCGGATGCCGGCGGACCAGGGATCTCCCAGCCCGACCGCCTCGATCAGTTTCAGAAGCTGGGCGCGAGCGGCGCCTTCGTTCCAGCTGCGGTCGGCGGCGATGCTGGCGAGCAGATGGTCTGCTGCGGCGTCGCGCTGCCCGGCGGCGAACAGGGCATTGGCAAGATCGAGCCGGGCCTGATGATCTTGCGCGTCGGTAGCGAGGCGGGCTTCCAGCGCGGCGACTTCGGAAGGCTTGGCGGCCGCACGCGCCAGATCGAGCGCGGCGCGGGCCTGGACGGCGGCAGGATCCTTGCTGTCGGCAGGGAGCGTGGCGAGGGCAGCGGCAGCGCCTTCCGTCTCGCCAAGTGCCAGCAATGCGCGCGCATAGCCGGCGACGATATCCGCACGGTCCGGGGCTTCACGGGCGAGGGCGGCGAAGGCTTCGGCGGCGGATTGGGCATCGCCCGCCGCCAGCAGTGCGTTGCTGGCCTCGACCATGTCCTCCAGGCTGGCTTCGGCTTCGGTGGCGGGCAGGGCGGCCAGCAGCTTTTCCAGGAAGGCCTTGATCTCGCGCTCGGACTTGACGCCGACGAAGCCGTCCACCGGCTGGCCGCCGAGGAAGGCATAGACGGTGGGGACGGACTGGATGCGAAACTGCTCGGCGATGAGGCGCTGACGATCGATATCGACCACGACCTGGCGCGCCCGGCCCTGGCCGACTTCGGCGATCGCCTTGTCGATCACGGGGGCCAGTTGCTTGCACGGACCGCACCAGTCGGCCGTGAAGCGAACGACGATGAGGGTGGTGAGCGAGGCTTCGACCACGTCGCGTCGGAACGCTTCGATGGCGGCGCGATCGGCTGCGGATGGCGGTGCTTGGGGGGAAAGGCTGGCCACTTCGGGACGCTCCGGCAGGCTGTGGTCGTTGATCGTTCATATGGGCGCTGGTGCCGCGTTAGGGAAGGGGCCGCGACAGCAGAGGCAGCGCGAAGGTGGCGAGGAAAGGCCGATGGGGCAGCCGGGTGCGGGGGGCTTGCGCCTGTGCCGATGGTCGGCTAGGAGCGCCGCCTCACCCCGATGGGTGGCGCCGCCGGCCCATCGCGAAACATGGCTGGTGACGGCGTTATTGGTGACACAGGGACGCGGGCGTAGCTCAGGGGTAGAGCGCAACCTTGCCAAGGTTGAAGTCGAGGGTTCGAATCCCTTCGCCCGCTCCAGTGCGCCAGCGGCGCTTTTTTTCTGCTGCGCTACGTTTCTCGGGCTTACGGGGTGTAGGTGGCTGCGAGGCAACGGATATCACGGTTTCGTGAAGGTTCCGACCCTTGCCGCTCATTCTTCGGCCTTGCCGGTATCTGGAAGGGTTCTCAGAAACGCACTCAGCGCGGCGTTTACCTTGTCCGGCTGCTCGATCCCGGACCAGTGGCCGGAGTCCGGCAGGTGCAGGCGTTGGAGGCGGTCGGCCGTGCTTGCGGTGCGGCGGACGGCGTCTGCGACGAAGGCCTTGTCCTTTTCACCCCATATCAGAAGTGCCGGGATGGTGAGGCGTGCGCCCGGGGCGGGCCAGCGGGGCTGGGCGCCGATGGCTTCCAGGGCCGGAATATTGGCCCGGTACCAGTTCATGCCGCCGTCAAGCGCGCCGGGGCGGGCCAGCGCATCGCCGAACAAGGCCATCTCGGTGGGCGTCAGAGCGCCGGATTCGACGAGGCCGGCATAGGATTGCTGCCAGACCCGGCGGGCGAATGCCTCGTCGGCGCCGCCGCGCGGCAGCTTGCGGAAGGCCTGCATATAGCCCGAGCGGGCCTGCTGTGCCGGATCCTCCTGCAGGAGGTCGAGGAACTGGTTGTAGGGGGGCGCGTTGAGACCGGCGACCGCGCGCAGCCGCTGCGGCCAGGCCTGGGCAAAGGCGAAGGCGAGAGCCGCCCCCCAGTCGTGGCCGACAAGGACGAACCTGTCCTCGCCCGAGAGCGAGCGAGCCAGGGCATCGAGTTGGGCGGCGAGGCGATCGATCCGATAGGGTTCGAGTTCCGCCGGGCGGCCCGACAGGCCCGCGCCGAGCGCGTCGACGGCGACGACCCGGTAGCTGCCCTTCAGCGCTTCCATCTGGTCGAACCAGCTGAACCAGAAGCTGGGAAACCCGTGCACGAGAAGGACAAGCGGGCCGCGACCGGCCTCGACATAGTGCAGGCGGGTTTCGCCTTCGCCGAACCATCCCTGGCGGTAGCCGACAGGGCCGACCCGGACCATGTTGGCATGGGCGACGGCGGGATCCCGGGGCGGTGCGGCGCGCGCCGACATGGCAAGCAGCAGAAGTGCAGCCGGGGCGAGCAGGCGGGAAAGCGTCATCGGGCGCATGGGGACAGCTAAGCGCTATTGAAAGGAGCGTCAACAAGAGCTAGCCCATTGCGGATGCGCCTGTTCGCAGATCCGCGCCCGGCCTTGCCGTTGCTGTCGCTTGTGGCGGGGCTGCTGGTGTTGTCGGGCTGTGACCGCCCGGGAGACCCTGCGGCGGCGGGCACGGCGGCAGAGGGCATGGCAGTTGCAGACGCTGTGCGGGCGGAGGCCCTGTTCCGGGACAATTGCGCGGCCTGCCATGCCGGAGAGGAGGCGGGAGCGGCCGACGCGGGGGCCGGCCCGCGCCGGGCTGCGCTGGAGACGCGGACCGCGGCCGCGATCGAAGCGGCGCTTACCGGCGGGCTGATGCGCGAACAGGGTCGGCTGCTCGGCGCCGCAGACAGGCGCCTGCTGGCGCAGCACCTGGGCCGGGGGGACGGCGCCGCGGCGGACAACGCGTGCAGCGGAAAACTCGCGCTGACAGCGACTGCGGGCTGGAACCGCTGGGGCAATGGCGTGGAGAACCGGCGCTACCAGCCGGTCGCGGCGGGCGGGCTTGCCGCCGGGGACCTGGGCCGGCTGGAAGTGAAATGGGCCTTCGGTTTTCCCGGCGCCACCCGGGCGCGTTCGCAGCCGGCTGTCACGCCCGAGGCCATTTTCACCGGCAGCCAGGATGGGCGGGTCTATGCGCTGGACACGCAGACCGGCTGCCAGTGGTGGAGCTTCGTGGCGGATGCGGAGGTGCGGAGCGCGCCGACGCTGGGGGTCGATGCCGCGGGGCGGGTGGAGCGGCTCTATTTCGGGGATTTCGCCGCCAACGTCTATGCGCTCGACGCGCACACGGGGCGGCTGATCTGGAAGGTGTCGGTGAAGGACCATCCGGCGGGCACCATCACCGGCTCGCCGACGCTGTACGGAGGCCGATTGTTCGTGCCGATGTCGTCGACGGAAGTGGTGAGCGCGATGGACGGCGGCTATGCCTGCTGCACCTTTCGCGGCGGCGTGACAGCGCTCTCGGCGGTGGACGGTCGGAAATTGTGGCGCATGCACAGTGTGCCGGCGCCGGTTCGGCGGGGCGTGAACCGGCGCGGCGTGCCGGCCTTCGGGCCTGCGGGCGCCCCGGTATGGTCGGTGCCGACGGTCGATGCGCGGCGCGGGCTCCTTTATGTGGGGACCGGCGAGAATTACGCGTCGCCGGCAACCGACATGAGCGACGCGATCGTGGCGATGGAGCTGGAAACGGGCCGGGTGCGCTGGGTGCGGCAGACGGTTGCCGGCGACGCCTGGAATGCCTCGTGCGGGGGTATTGGCGACGGGGTCAACTGCCCGAAGGAGGACGGACCGGACTTCGATTTCGGCGCGCCGCCCATCCTGGTGACGCTGGCGAGCGGGCGCGATATCCTGCTGGCGGGGCAGAAATCGGGGATGGTATTCGGGCTGGACCCCGACGATGCCGGGCGAATCCTGTGGCAGCAGCGCGCCGGCGCGGGTGGCTTCAACGGCGGAATCCACTGGGGCATGGCGAGCGACGGCCGCACGCTGTTCGTGGGCATCGCCGACACGCCGGGCAACAAGGGCGCGGTTGGACCGCGGCGGCCGGGCCTGCACGCCTTCGATGCCGCGACCGGGCGGCCAATGTGGAGCCGGATCGAACCGCCGACCTGCCCCCGCCGGGCCTTCGAATGCGAGACAGCTCTGTCGGCACCGGTGACGCTGACCGACGGGATGCTGTTCGGCGGCGCCCACAACGGGCTCCTCACCGCCTATTCGACCGCCGACGGCACGCCGCTGTGGCGCTTCGATACAAGGCGCGCCTTCGCGACCGTCAACGGGGTGCGGGGCCAGGGCGGGAGCATCGATTCGGCCGGGCCCGTGCTGGCCGGGGGCCGACTGGTGATAAACTCGGGTTATGACAAGTTCGGCGAGATCCCCGGCAATCTGCTGCTGGTGCTGGGGCCGGCGGAGGCGGGAGAGACGCGATGATCGCACGGATGCTTTTCGCGGCGGTGCTGCTGTCTGCGGCGTCTGCGAACGCCCAGGGTGGCGGCGTTGTCCAATCGATGGAGGGAAAGCCGATGCTCGGAATCCGCCATGTTGCGATTACCGTGTCCGACATCGACGCGACCGTCGCCTTCTACGCCAGGGCGGTTCCCTACCGGGTGGTCAGCCGAACGCGGCTGAAAGCCTCCGACTTCGGCCGCGACCTGGTGAGCGACCCGGTGAGCGATCTGGCGGGCGACGTGGAAGTGGCGCTTGTCGCCATGCCCACCATGTGGATCCAGCTCATGGATTTCACGCCCGGCCGGCCCGATGCGCCCAAGGCGCGCCCGGTGATCGGGCCGGGATATACGCACATCTGCTTCCAGTCCCCCTCGACCTCCTCGGCCGAGACGCGGTTCCGCGCGGCGGGGTTGCAGATGGTCTCGCGCGGGGACGAGCCTGTGGACATCGGCGGTTACGGGGTGCGCTATTCCTATGGGCGCGACCCGGATGGAATCATGATCGAGAACGAAGTGCTGGACAAGCCGCGCCGAACCGAACCGGCCTGGGTGACGCATGTCGCCAATGTCGTGCATGACCGTGACGCCATGCTCGGCTTTTACCAGCGCGTGCTGGACACGCCCGCCCACCGCCGCATCGAGCAGGAGAACCGGCCGAAGCTGGACGCCATTGCCGGGATCGACGGGCTTTCCATCAAGGGCGGCTGGTTCCGGGTGGGCAATCTGGAGCTGGAGGTATGGCAATATGTGCGGCCGAAGACTCCGCCGCCCGGGGCGCCGCGCCGGCTGGACGAGATCGGCTATAACAGCATCGGCTTCGAGGTGGCCGATCTGGCAGCGGCCAGCGCTCGGCTGCGGGAGTTGAAGGTGCCGCTGGTGGGGCCGGTCGTCCGGATCGACGGTTGGGCGGTGCAGCATGCGCGGGACCCGGAGGGCAATCTCTTCGCGCTGGTGGCGCATGCGGGGGGCGACCCGGCCTTCAGTGTCCGGCAACTGGAGCCGACCCCTCCGCCGGCGCCGGGTGGTTGACGCGTGGGCCGTTCCTGTTAGCGCTTGGCGCATGGCTGACCCCGCCCCGAAGCCGCGCCGTCGCTACTCGCCGGAAAAGCGGCGCTCGCTCATTCTCGACCATACGGCCGACATCGTCGCGCGCGAGGGTGTGGCGCAGCTGTCGATCGAGCGGATCGGGCGGGAGGCGGGGATTTCGAAGTCGCTGGTCTATGCCTATTTCCCCAATCTCACCGAACTTCTGAGAGAGTTGTTCCGGCGCGAGATGAAGCGGCTGCGGCGCGCGCAAGCGGAAGCTGCGGCGAAGGCGAAGACGTTCGAGGAGCTGGTTCGTTCGGTGACGCACGCCTATCTCGCGCACATCCATGCGCGCGGGCTGCTGATCGAGCGGCTGCAGGCCGAGCCCAGCGTTTCTGAAATGCACGACCCGACCGATTTCGGCCGTGACGCGGCGGTCGACTATCTGACCGACATCGTGATCGCGCATTTCGGGCTGCCGCGCGACATTGCCCGGGCCGCGACCGACGTTTCCTTCGGCCTTCCGGCGTCGGCGGGTTCCTATATTCATCGCCATCCGATGGACATCCAGGACCTGGAGGACCTGACGGTGACGATGATCCTGGGCACCTTCATCAACCTGAAGAGCGAATATGTCGCGCGGCGCGAGCCGCTCAGGCGAGGCGCCTCATAGCGGGAAGATGCTATGCCCGCCATCGAGCACCAGGCACTGCCCGGTCAGGAACCGGCTTTCAGGGGCGGCGAGGAAGACGGCGATGCCCTCCATGTCCTCGAGCTTGCCGATCTCGCCCGACGCAGCGCGACGGCGGCAGCCGTCCTGGAAGGACTGCGGCGTGTTGAGCGACATCTCGGTCTCGATGAAACCGGGGAGGATGGCGTTGGCGAGGATGCCGGCGCGGCCATATTCGATGGCGAGCGCGCGAATGAGGCCCTGAACGGCCGCCTTGGTGGCGGAATAGCCCGACCCCATCGGGATTCCGAGAATGCCCGCGATCGACGAGGTGACGACAAGTCGCCCGGGCTGGCGCGCCTCCAGCCAGTAGCCGACGGCGAGCTGGAAGCAGCCGATCACGCTGCCCAAGTTGAGGTCGATGCTGGTTTGCCAATCCTGGGCGGACAGCTTGTGGAACGGGCCGCGGACACCGGCCCCACCGGCGTTGGCGAAAAAGCTGTCGACCCGGCCGAAGAGCTCCAACGTCTGGGCAAAGGCGCGCGCGCTGGCGTCGCGGTCCGTGACATCGACTTCGAAGGCCGCAGCCTGGGTGCCGAGCGCCTCCAGCGCGGCGACGGCGTCTGCGTTGCGGCCTGCGTTCCGGCCCCAGACCGCAACCGTGGCGCCGGCCTTCGCGAGGCCGCGGGCCATGGCGAGGCCGAGGCCCGCATTGCCCCCTGTCACGACGGCGACATGACCCCGGAGGTCGAACATCTGCTCTCCTATCCGCATCGTCGGGCAGGTCCGGGCTAGAAGCCCAGCCGCAGCGAGGCGCCGAAAATGCGCGGGTCCAGAAGGAAGGCGCTGCGGAAATTCCCGACCAGGCTCGAATTTGCCTCGAGGAAGGTGATGCTGTCCTCGTTGAGGAGGTTCTTCACGAACAGCGAAAGCGAGAGATCGCGTTCGCTGTTGGCGAACTGCAGCTGCGCGTCGAGCTGCGTCCAGCCGGACACCCGATCGGCGCCCAGATTGAACTCGCGCGAGTAGAAGCCGCTGTTGGCGTAGAAATCGACGCGCGGCCGGATCGTCCAGTCGCCGCCGGTCTGCGCCTCATACTCGGCTGCCAGCTTCAATGTGCGTCTCGGCGCATTGGGCAGGCTGTTGCCCTCGAGCTCGAACCGGGCGCCGCCCCGGGTGGGATCGGAGGACAGGAAGCTCGACGTGATCTCGGTGTCGAGCAGCCCCAGGGCACCTTCCAGCCGAAGCCCGGTGACGGGCTGGGCCACGACTTCCAGTTCGAAGCCGCGGACGCGGGCCTTGGGCAGGTTCACGTTGGTGGCAAGGGTGCCGACGATGTTGCCGACCACGAGGTTGCGGTAATCATAGGAGAACAGCGCCATGTTCACCCGGACCCGGCCGTCGGCGAGGATATTCTTGTTGCCCAGTTCCCAGGCGTCGATCGTTTCGGATTCGAAGGTGGGGGTGCCGACGTTCCCGGGGTTGAAGCCGCCCGACTTGAACCCGCGCGAGAAGGAGAGGTAGAGGTTGGTGTCGTCGGTGAACCCGACATCGGGGCTCCAGTTGGCCACGGCCCGGCCCGTGACCTTGTCGAAGTTTGCCTCCCCCTCGAAATAGGGCGGCAGCACGAAGGTCCCGCTGGCGGTGCGGATGCGCTTGTCGTCGTTGGTATAGCGCAGCCCCGCCGTCAGCCTGAGGTTGGGGAGGACGTCTGCATAGACCTCGCCGAACAGGGCCCAGGATTTGACCTGCCCGAGCTGCGTGTCGCCGATGGCGATCGAACCCCGGGTGGTGTTCGCCGGCATCCAGGTTGCGACATAGCCGCTGTTGCGGGCATTCAGATACAGGCCGCCGACGAGGAAATCGAACGGCCCTTCGAAGTCGGAGGCCAGCCGCACTTCCTGGCTGAACTGCTTGCTGGAGCCGCGCGAGGTCTGCGACGAGCGCCAGTCCGTGGTGGTGACCAGCCGGTCGGACAGCAGGTAGGTGAGGACGCCGTTGCCGCTGCCGTTGTTCGGGACCACGCGCGTGCCGAAGGTGCCCGGGTTGAAGGCGTTGGGCCGGCTCCCCTGGTCGAAATCGCGCTCGCCGCTGTTGTCGCCCTCGCGCAGGCCGGTGACCGCCGTCAGGGTCAGCGCGCCGAGCTCCTGGTTGATCTCGAGCGAGGCCAGAAAGTCCTCGGCCTTGCGCCGCGGCGCCACGTCGATGTTCACCTCCCGCAGGCTTCGCGGGTTTGCGCTGAAGGTGCCCGGGCGAACGACTCCCGGCAGGAAAATCGAGTCGATGATGAAGTTCGTGGTCGGGAAGGCTGTCGACACCGAGTTGGGGCTGCACCCGAAGGCCGGATCGGGCGTGCACAGCGACTTGGCTGCTTCCTGCCGATTGCTGTCTTCCGAGAAGTAGGTGAGGATGAGGTCTATGGTCGTGGTGTCGGTCGGCTGCAGCCGCGTGCTGGAGCGAAGCGAGAACTGGTTTCGGCCATCGATCCGCGAGTCGTTGTAGAGGTTGCGGGTGTAGCCCTGCCGGTTGACGAAGTTGCCGGCAAACCGCTGCGTGACCCCTTGAGCGATCGGAATGTTGATCGCGGCGGACAGGCGAACGCCGCGGTAGCTTTCGACCTGCGCGTCCACAAAACCCTCGAACTGGTCGGTCGGCCGCTTCGAGATATAGTTGATCGCGCCGCCGGTGGTGTTGCGCCCGAACAGCGTGCCCTGGGGGCCGCGCAACACCTCGATGCGCTCCAGATCGAAGAACTCGCCGAACGTGCTTCCGGCCTGAAGGAACACGCCGTTTACCAGAACGCCGATGTTGGTGTCGCCGGTGCCGCCGAAGCTGGCCGAGCCGACCCCCCGGATGGTGAGGTTGCGGTTGGCAGCCAGCGTCACGTTGGGCGCGTTGAACTGCAGATCCTTGCCGTCCTCGATCCTCGCGGCCGCCAGATCCCGGCCTGTGAGCGCGGTGATCGCGATCGGCACGTCCTGCACGCGCTCGGCCCGGCGCTGGGCCGTGACGATGATGTCGTTGGAGTCGAGAGGCCCGGCAGCCCCTGCGGTCTGCGCGTCTGCCGGCTGGGCGAAAACGGGGAAGGCGTACAGTGAAAGGGATGCCGCACTGGCGAGCAGCGCGCAGGCACGGAACATGGGCATTGCAGATCCTCCCGCGCCGATCTTGAGATGTCGGCGATGGGGAGGATGGTATCGACTGTTGAACATATCGTCAATAGCAAGCTGCAACGGGGCGTGGAAAGACAGATGAGGGTGCCAAATTCTTCTGCTATTGGGCTTTACGTCGATTAAGACGCCGTTTCGACAGTCCAGGCCGCCACTCCCGCCGGGGGCAGAAGCGGCCCCCCCAGTTGCCACGCAGGGTGGCCTTCGGGAGGTGCGAGGGGGCCGATGTCGGCCGCCTCCGGCGCATAGTTGAAGGCGAATGCCAGCCCGCCCCGGTGGCGCAGGCGGACTCCGTCGGGCAGATCCACGGCCGCGAGGCCTGCCTCGGTCAGGGCGGTTCGCAGCACGGCCGACAGGAGGGCGCAATCGGGCCAGCCCGCCACATAGTGCAGGCGGGGGCCTTGGAAGCAGAGCGGGCGGCCGCCGGCGTCGGCGGCGCTCACTGCAAGGCTGGTCTCGACATGTTCGTACCAGCGATGCAGCCCGCCGCGCGGGCCCAGAAGCCCTGTTCCCGGGCGCAGGCTTTCGACGCGGGTGACCCGGATCGGGAGCAGCGGGGCAAGGGCGCCAGGGGAGAGGCTGGGGGGAATCCGTCCTTCTGCCGTTGCCGAGCCGGCCCGCGGCCCGAACACGAGGACGGCGCCCGTCGCGCGAAGACGCTCGGCCAGGCTGTTGTCGGCCAGTGACAGCACCGGGGCGACGATCAGCCGATAGCCGGACAGGTCGGCAGTCGACGGGCGGATGTCCACGTCCTGCCCCAGGGCTCGCAGGGCGGAATAGGTTTCGAATGCAAGCTGCAGCGGGTCATAATCCCGCCCCTGCGGCTGGATCTGCATCTGCCACAGGGCCGGATAGTCGAGAATGAGGGCAACCGGCGAACTTGGCGGCGCAAGCGCGCCGAGCGAGGCGAGATCGGCCGCGACCGCGCGCACTTCGCCAGCGGCCACATCCTCGCTGCTGTCCGGGCGGAGCAGGCCTGCGTGCATCGCTTCCTGCGCGAAGGGTGCCTGGCGCCAGCGGAAATAGGCGACGAGTTCCGCGCCATGCGCCAGCGCCTCGAGGGTCCAGAGCCGAACCATCCCGGGCAGTGGCGCCGGATTCCAGGGCGCCCAGTTCACCGGGCCCGGCTGCTGCTCCATTACGCCGAAACGCCCGGAAGTCCCGAGGCCCCGGTACAGGTCGTGGTGAAAGGCTGCGAAGTCCGGGTGGCCTTGGCGCAGGAAACGCGCCTTGGTCTCGGCGTCGTCCCAACCCTGGTCCAGGAAGCCGAGGGGATAACTATCCCACGTCACCAGATCGAGATCGGCGGCGAGCCTGTGATGGTCGAACTCGGTGAAGAAGCCCATTGCATTGTGGGTGATGTCACGCCCCGGGCTGAGCGTGCGCAGCACCTCCACCTGCGCCCGGTTGAAGGCGATCACCTCGTCGGAGGCGAAGCGCTGCCAGGCCAGGCGGTGGTGGGGGTTGGCTTCGGTGACGGTGCCGAACGGTGGGTCGATCTCTTCGAAGCTGCGATATTCCTGGCTCCAGAAGACGTTGCCCCAGGCTGCGTTCAGCGCCGCGACATGGCCGTAGCGTTCGGCGCACCAGCGGCGGAAGGCGGCGGCGGCCATCGGCGACGTCGAGACGACGGTATCGTGGCAGCCATATTCATTGTCGGTCTGCCAGCCGACGATTGCCGGGTGCCGGCCGTAGCGCCGCGCGAGCTCGGTGGTGATGCGCACCGCTTCGGCGCGGTAATTGGTGCTGGAAAAGCAATAGTGGCGGCGCGAGCCGAAGCGGCGCGGCTGGCCGCGGCGGTCGTGCGCGAGCATGTCGGGCGTGCGGTTCACCAGCCATTTGGGCGGAGTGGCCGTCGGCGTGCCGAGGATGATGCCGTGGCCTTCGGCGTGCAGCGTCGCAATGGCGCGGTCTAGCCAGCCCCAGTCGAAGTAGCCGGGCTCGGGCTCGAGGCGGCTCCAGGCGAACTCGCCGATGCGGACGAGGGCGATGCCGAGTGCTGCCATCCGGCGCGCGTCCGAGGCCCAGATTTCTTCGGGCCATTGCTCGGGATAGTAGCAGACGCCAAGCTTCATTCAGCGACTCCGGAGGGGGACACGAGGGCTTTCATTGCTGGGCCGGGACGTGTGGCGCGGGGCTCAGCCGGCAAAGGCGAGCGTGGCGCGATTGCCCAGCGCGAAGCGATTGACCGCAAGCGCAACCCCGACCGAGACGAACAGGGTGACGGCCATCTGGTGGATATAATGGGGGAGCGGCGGCGAGCTGCCGAGGAAGGTGAGGGCGCCGTAGAACAGCGTGCCGGAGATGACTCCGGCGATGGCGGCCGGTGCCGCGACACCGCGGAACAAGAGGCAGACGATGAAGGCGGAGAGGATGGGCATGGAAAGCAGCCCGTTCAGCTGTTGCACGAGGTTGATGATGCTGTCGGCCCCTTCATAGAGGGGGACCAGCATCAGCGCGGCGGCGACCATACCCCAACTGATCCAGGCGTTCAGCCGAGCGACGTCTGGCCGGGGATTGATGAAGGGCTGGTGGAAATCGCAGACCCAGAGCGTGACGGAGGAATTGAGCACGCTGTTGAAGCTGGTGAGCACGGCGGCCGCGATCATCGCCCCGAAGGCGCCCGAGAGCCAGGGCGGCAGCAGTTTTGCCACGACCATTCCATAGGCGAGATCCCCCACGTCGCCGAACAGGACATAGGCGGCCACGCCGGGGACGACGACGATGGCAGGCACGATGAAGAGGCGAATGACAGCCGCGGCGAGCACGCCCTTCTGGCCTTCGCGAAGGGTGGGGGCGGCCATGGCACGCTGGGTAATCGTCTGGTTGGTGGACCAGTAGAAGATCTGGATAAAGACCATGCCGGTCAGCAGCGTGTGCCAGGGGATAGGGCTGTCGTTGTCTCCGACCATGGTGAGGCGCTCGGGCGGAACTGCCTCGAACGTCCAGCCGATCGCCTGCAGAGAGAGAAGAGCAACGAAGACGGCCATGCCGAGGACGCCGACGCCAGAGATGGTATCGGAGACGGCAACCGCCCGCAGGCCGCCGAAGACGGCATAGGCCGCGCCGACCAGCGCCAGCGGGGTGGCGATCGCGAGGATGGGAAGATCGAGATTGAGCATCGACTTCAGGAAGAGCGAGCCGGTGTAGAGCATGATGGGGAGGTAGATGAGCAGGTTGCCGGCGAGGAAGAGCCCGCCGATGGTGGCGCGCAGGCGCCGGCTTCCGGTCTTTTTCTCAAGCAGTTCGGTCGTGGTGGTGCAGCCCTCCCGGTAGTAGATCGGGAGGAAGACAAAGGCCAGGATGAGGAGGCCGCCGATCGCGGCAAGCTCCCACCAGGCGAGCAGGAGCATCTGGTTGCCGTTCATGCCCACCAGCTGGTCGGTCGAGAGATTGGTCAGTGTGATCGAGCCGGCGACGAACGGCCAGGTGAGGGTGCCGCCGGCCAGGAACTGGCCCCGGGCATCGTGCCGGTCGACGATGGGATGGGTGCGCTGCATGCGGCGGCAGAGCCACAGGGTCAGGATGGCGGTAAGGGCGGTGAGGCCGAAGAAGACGCCGACCTGGATGATGTCGAATGGCACGTCGGCGTCTCTCCCCCCGGGCGATGCTGCGGCGAATCCTGATCCAAGGTGTCAGATCGGCCGCTCCAGCTTCCTGTTTTCAGCATCGTTTCCGCTGCCGGTCCGTGCACCCGCCTGAAACATGCCCTAGCGCCTGCACTCAGGGGGTGGAAGCTCGCACGTTGTTGTATATTTCGTCAATAGCGGTCAGAGCCGGTCGAAGTGGAGGATCCAGGCCGTGTCAGCGCCGAAAGGGAGCGTGAGGCCGATCGCTGCCAGCTCCGCGCCGGTACGATGGAGGCCGGCACGAAGCTCGGCCGGGGAGGCAAGCGCCCGGGCGGCCTGGGGCCAGGGCTCGGGGAAGCGGATGCAATACCGGGCGCCGGCCGAGAGGCCAGGGAAAAGGACCGGGGCCGGCGCTGCGTTCGGCGGCATGGTGGCGCGGGCGACAAGGGCAAGCGCGGTGCTTTCATCGGGCGCGACCGCCATCTGGCCCAGGATGTCCGGATCGTCGCTCACGGGCCAGCCGACTAGGCCGGTCGCGATCAACTCGCGGTGCCTCTTGTGCAGGGCAATGACGGCCGTGAGTGTCTCGCGCTCCGTCGCGTCGAGGCCGGTGGGGTCGGCCTCGACCCCCATATGGCCGAACAGGGCGACCTTGGCGCGGAAATCCATGGAGTGGCGGGCGCCGCTGATGGGGTTCGGCGAGGGGGCGACATGGGTGCCGAGGAGCTCGGGGGGCACGAAGGTCGCGAGATTGCGCAGCATCGGCAGGCGGATGGCCGGATCCGACGTGTCGGAGGGCCAGAACCGGCGGACGGCGCCCAGCAGATCGAAGGCGATGCGCCCCCCGCCGCTGGCACAGCTTTCGAGCGTCACGCCGGGGTGGGCTTCGGCGATGCGCGTCATCAACCGCACGGCGGCCCGGGCATGCGCCTCGGGATGCGGCGAGGGGACGGGGCGGTTGTGGTCCCACTTCAGATAGTCGATCCGGTGGCGGCGAAGGAGCCCGTCGAGTACACCGAACAGATGCGCTTCGACCGCCGGGTCGGCGAGATCGAGCGCATGCTGGTGGCGGTGCAGCGGGCCGGGCAGCGCCCAGTCGGGGTGGGCCTGCAACAGTGCCGCCCCGGGGCTTGCCATCTCCGGTTCGACCCACAGTCCGAAGCGCATGCCGAGCTTCTCGACATGGGCGATCAGCGGGTCGAGCCCCCTTGGGAACTTGACGGCGCAGGGGGTCCAGTCGCCGAGGCCGCTGCGGTCGTCCGGGCGGTTTTGGAACCAGCCGTCGTCTAGGACGAAGCGCTCGCAACCGATGGCCGCGGCCGCGTCAGCGAGGGCCATGGCCCGGGCTTCCGACAGGTCGAACCACACGGCCTCCCAGCTGTTGAAATGGACCGGGCGGGCGATTGGCACGGCGCGGCGGCGCGCCTCGGCATGGAAGGCCCGGGCGAGCGGCACGAGGCCCGCCGGACTGAGGGCGACCAGGGCTTCGGGCGTCTCCCACTCGGCGCCGGGGGAAAGCTCGATTCCGTCGTCGCCGAGCCATGCGCCGGTTTGCAGCATCGTCGGGCGCCCGGCCTGGGCGTCCGTGAAGCTGCGGTGGCCGCCGGCCCACGCCAGGTGGCAGCCGAGCCAGGCGCCGCCCTGGGCGCCTTCGCCCAGCAGTAGCCATTGCCCGCCGCCGAAGCCCGGTCGGGCCTCGCGCGACAGATGTTCGTGGCGACCTGCCGGGATGGCGATGTCGGCTGCCTGCATTTCCCGGCTCCAGCGGCCGTCGAAAAGGCGGCGGTGCCCGAACCGGGGCGGCAGCGGCAGCGCCAGCGAGGCGAGCCAGCGCAGGCGGCGGGGCGCGGTTCCGATGTTGAGGAGGCGGGCGCTGCTGACGAGAAGGCCCCCGCGCGCCTCGAGCCGGATGACCAGCCGGAGCCCCGGTGCAAGGGCCTCGATCTCGATGCTACCGTCGTGTTGCCGCAGGCGGGGTGCAGCGAACCGGGGCTGCACACCGTCCAGCAGGAGGGCGGGCTCGCGCCCCTCTACATCATCGCCGATGGGCCACAGGGTGGCGCCGGCCGGATCGTCCGGCAGGTTGCCCGCGCGCGTCGGCAGGGGAGGCGCATGGGCACCGGGGGCGCCGAGGTGCAGGAGCCGCGGCATGCCGCGTTGGCGCGGCTCCAGATGAAGCGACCAGCCGTCTCCGCCCAGGGTCAGCAGCGTCATGCCGGGCAGGCGAGCCGACGAGCGGAGGACGTGGGGACGATGCTGATCATCGACAATCGATAGTGCCGTCGCGATGGCCTCTCAAGTCACCGGCGGCTCGAGCCATATCGTTGGTCGTCGGAGTGCGGGCGGGGAATCGGGCCTCGGGGCGGCCTGTTGCGACTTTTGGGCTCAAGGTTGGTTCTGGCCGACCGTTAACACTGAAATGGCAGGTTCGGCGCTCAATCCATGCATGTTGCGGCCGTTCTCGGGAATGCCGGCATCGGCCTTTTCGCGCGGGCTCCGCGCGGCGGGGTCGGGGCCCGGTTCGGCGACGGTTGCCGAGACGAACCCTGTAGGAGCAATCTGCCATGATCGATCTGAAGCGTGCCGGTCTTGCGTCGCGGCGTTCGCGCCGCGGCGCGACCGCGCTCGAATATGCCCTCGTCCTCGCCTTCGTGGCCGTGGCCGTGCTGGGGGCGCTCACGGTGCTGAGCGGCAACATCACCCAGGCGATCACGGATGTGGGCGGCACGGTAGAGACAGCGGTGGCCGACGACTTCGGCGCCTGACGGCTCTCTCGAAGGGGGTGCGCTGACATGGCTGCGTTACTCGCCATGATCCTCGCAGCCCCGATGCTGGCGGCGTGCATTTCCGATGTACGCCGCCGCATCATCCCGGACTGGACCGTGCTTGCCCTGGCGCTCGTCGCCACGGGAAATGCTGTCTTTGCCGGAACCCTGGCCGATGCCGCGCTGGCCGATGTTGCAATGGGGGGCGCGATCGCGCTGGCGCTCGGGCTCTGGGCCGGCTGGTTCGGGCAGTGGGGCGGGGGCGATACCAACTGGTTCGGGGCTGCCGGCCTGCTGGCGGGCGCTTCCGGCCTGCCGCTGCTGCTGCTCGGCACGACGATCGGCGGCGGTCTGTTCGCGGCTGTTCTGCTGGCGCTGCGCCAGCC
>JANPJJ010000071.1:0-25407 GCA_031425455.1 Sandaracinobacter sp.
TTTTAAGCGTATATCTGTTCCGATACCCGAGCGAGAGTATCGGACGCAATCCAGGTTGATTGAAGGCTCAATGAGAAATGAGCTATTCATCGACGGACAGAACTGTGGCTTCATTTCTAGTGACGAGATTGATGAGCTTCGAGACGCACTATCGTAAACACGAAGCCATTGCTGCCGTCTTTGATTGGCTACAACGATGTCGATGATCTCTGCCAGAGATACTCGAATATTCTTGATCAAGATCGGGGCAATTGTGTTGAGAACAGCACGCCGGAGCGCATAAGGATCTTTGCTTCCGGTAGGCCACTCGTCGATACGAAAGTAGCTGATGAATGTATCGAGCCGGTCCGCCAGCGCCACGGCCACCGGGATGCAGCCCTCCGGCACAGGCGCGTAGTGCTGCTTCAGGGCTGATACCACGCCCGGCTTTTCGCCCTGGGCTTCGGCGAGGTAGCTGCCGATGATGCCTTGCAGCTCGGGGAATTCGCCGACGGTTGGGGTGGTGAGGTCGGCTTGGGCGAGACGGGCGGCGCGCTCTACACGGTCGGCGAATTCTGCATCCGAGAATTGATCGGGGGCGGGGTTCGGGTTGGCGCCCGATTCCACCAGCCAGCGCGCCAGTTTCGCAACGCGGTCGACCTTCTCGGCCATGGTGCCGAGCTTTTCGTGGAAGACGATCTCGCCCAGTTTCTCGGCGTGGGCTTCCAGGCTGACATTCCTGTCCTGCTCCCAGAAGAAGCGGGCGTCGGACAGGCGGGCGGAGAGGACGCGTTCGTTGCCGGAGATGATGGTGCCGCCCTTGTTCGGCGCCTCCAGGTTGGCGATGCAGACGAAGGCGGGGGCCAGCTTGCCGTCGCCGTCTTCCACCGCGAAATATTTCTGGTTGGTGCGCATCGTCAGCTGGATGATTTCGGGCGGCACGTCGAGGAAGGCGGGGTCGAAGTGGCCGAGCAGCGGGACCGGCCATTCGGTGAGGCCGGCGTTTTCGGCTTCCAGCGCCGCGTCGGGGCGCAGCACCAAGCCGGCGCGATGGGCGGCGTCTTCGGCGCCGCTGCGGATCAGGGCCTGGCGCTCGCCGGCGGAGAGGACAACGTGGACAGCGTGGAGCTGGGCGGCGTAGCTCGACGGGGTGTCGATGCTGAGCGGCTCGCTGCGTGCCATGAAGCGGTGGCCGAAGGTGGTGCGGCCCGAGCAGATCCCGAGCGCCTCGAAATCGATTACCTGTTCGTCGAGGAGCGCCACGATGCCGCGCAGGGGCCGCACCCAGCGCGGGGAGGCGGTGCTGGTGCTGGCGGCGCCCCAGCGCTGCGACTTCGGCCATTGGAAGCCGGTGATGAGGGCGGGGAGCTTCTCGGCGAGGATGGCGGCGGTGGGGCGACCCTCGCGTGACAGGTTGGCGAACAGGAAGATGCCCTTGCCGGTGTCGCGCTCCTCCAGGCTGTCGCGGGTCAGCTGGCAAGATTTCAGGAAGCCTTCGATCGCCTGGGATGGGGCGTCGGCACGGGGGCCGCGGCGTTCCTCGGCGGTCGCCGCGCTGGCGGCGGGGAGGTTGCGGGCGACGAGAGCGAGGCGGCGTGGGGTGGCGTGGGGTTCGATGTGCTCGGCGGTGAGGCCCACTTCAGCAAGCAGGGCGGCGAAGCGGTCGTGCAGCTGCTTGGCCGCCGCCGGTTGCATGCGGGCGGGGATTTCTTCGGAGAAGAGTTCGAGGAGGAGGTCAGGCATTTGAGGCGGCCTGGGGTGCTTGCGGAACGCCCCTCACCCCGCTCGCCTTTGGCGAGTCGCCTTCTCCCGCCCAGCGGGAGAGGGAGTTTACCTGCAGATCCGCCACGGCCTTCACCAGGTCGCGGACGCGGCCGATGTAGGCCTGGCGTTCGGCGACCGAGATGACGCCTCTTGCGTTCAACAGGTTGAAGATGTGGCTGGCCTTGATCGCCTGATCATAGGCCGGCAGCGGCAGGCCGGCCTCCACCAGCGCGCGGCATTCCTGCGCCACCTTGCCGAACTGTTCGAACAGCAGCGCGGTGTCGGCCTTTTCGAAGTTGTAGGCGCTGAACTGGCGTTCGTTTTCGAGGAAGACGTCGCCGTAGCTGACGCCTTCGTTGGTGAAGGGCATCGCATAGACATTGTCGTAGCCCAGCACATACATCGCCAGCCGTTCCAGGCCGTAGGTGATCTCGCCGGCAACGGGGGCGCAATCATGGCCGCCGACCTGCTGGAAATAGGTGAACTGCGTGACTTCCATGCCGTTGCACCACACCTCCCAGCCGAGCCCCCAGGCGCCCAGCGTGGGGCTCTCCCAATCATCCTCCACGAAGCGGATGTCGTTCATGGCAAGGTCGATCCCGATGGCTTCGAGCGAGCCCAGATACAGCGCCAGGATGTCGTCTGGCGATGGCTTCAGGATCACCTGATACTGGTAGTAATGCTGCAACCGATTGGGGTTTTCGCCGTAGCGCCCGTCGGACGGCCGGCGGCTCGGCTGCACATAGGCGGCCTTCCACGGCCTGGGGCCCAGCGCCCGCAAGGTGGTCGCCGGGTGGAAGGTGCCGGCGCCCATTTCCAGGTCATAAGGTTGCAGGATCGCGCAGCCCTGCCCGCCCCAATAGGCGTGCAGCGTCAGGATGATGTCTTGAAAACAGCGAGGCTTCACCGGCTGCGCTTAGCGGGTGCAGCATCGCGTGGAAAGAGGCTGCCGACGCAGCCGCTTTCGGTGCCGACGCCCGGACAGAAGCGGCGCGATGAATGCCAGATGTATGCCAAGTTCATGATTTGTTAGAGACTTTTGGTGGAACCTTCGGGGGCACGGGTGGTTTAGGGTGCAGCGTATCCGGGACACTCAGGTTCCAAAGGAGTTTCAACATGCGAACGATCCTACTCAGCGCGGTTATTGCGACCGCGACACTTTCCTCCACCGGGGCGATGGCGGAGGCGCCCTGCCAGCGTGACAACACCGGCCGCATCGTCGGCACGGTGGCCGGCGGTGGCGCCGGGGCCCTGCTGGGCAGCACCATCGCCGGGCAGGGAGACAAGCGGCTGGGCGCCGTGATCGGCGCCGTCGGCGGCGCCATCTTGGGCAACCAGATCACCAAGGGCAGCGGCAAGTGCGACAAGGCTTATGGCTATTACGACAGCCAGGGTCGATGGAACGCGACCGGCGTGTCGGCGAACGACGCCACCGGCTATTACGACCGCAACGGCCAATGGATCGAGGGCCAGCCCAACGGCTATTACGATGCATCGGGTCGCTGGGTCGCGGCCGGCAACGACAGCCAGGCCGGTGGCTATGTCGACCGCGACGGCAACTGGGTCCCGGCCTCTGCTTCGGGCTATTACGACCGCAACAACCGCTGGGTTGAGGCGACGGCGCCGGGTTACTACGATACGAACGGGCGCTGGGTCGCCGGGCCTGCCGCAGGCGGCTACGACAGCCAGGGTCGCTGGCAGCCGGAGCGCGCCTCGCAGGTGCGCAACGCGCAAGGCAGCTGGGTAGCAACGCAGCAGCCGGGCTATTACGACAGCCGGGGTCGCTGGGTGCCCGGTCCGGCCACTGGCTATTACGATGCCCGCGGCCGCTGGGTCTCGGCCGGATACGTCCAGCCGGGGTACAACCAGCAGCCCGGGCGCCGCAGCGACATGTACGGCTATCAGGACCGCGACGGGCGCTGGATCGCCAATACCGACCTGCGTGGCAACGCCAGCGGCTATTACGACCGGAACAACCGCTGGATCCCCGGGGCACCGCCCAGCGCGATCACGGGGGTCGGGCAGCGCGACCTGCAAGCGCGCTACGAACGGATGCAGGAGCGCATCGTCCGGGCGCAGCGCGACGGAGAGATTAACGACGGCGAGTATCGCAATGCGATGGCCGAGCTGAACGCGATCAAGGCGCGGGATGCCCGTCTGCGCAACCGCTATGGCTGGCTGTCGGACGGCAATCACGCCAACCTGAACCAGCGGCTTGATCGACTGGGCAGCCGGCTGCGGGACGCCCGCGACGACGGTTGATTGGACGGCAGAGCGAGGTTGCAGCCTGGCCCGTAAGGGTCAGGCTGCAACCGCGATGGTGACCGGCAGGCCGTTCAGTGCCGCATTGCCGCTAAGTGGATCGATGCGCTGACGATCGGTGATATCGTTCAGCGACACACCGGGCCGGGTGGTGGCGACCGACAGCTTCACGCCGGCGCGGCCATGCCCCCAGCCGTGAGGGAGGCTGACGGTGCCGGCCATCACGCTGTTAGTGAGTTCGGCCGGCGCTGTGACGGCCCCGACGCGGCTGGTGATGGTGACGGGCTGGCCTTCCTCGATGCCTCTCGCGCCCGCGTCGTCGGGGTGGATCATCAGCGTGCAGCGTTCGGGGCCCTTCAGCAGGCGTTTCGAATTGTGCAGCCAGCTGTTGTTGGAACGCAGGTGTCGGCGACCGATCAGAACCAGCCCGTCGGCGGGCGTTTCTGCCAGGCGCGCGGCGAAACGGTCCAGCTCCGCGGGGATGGCGTCCGGCAGGCAGCGGATGCGCTTGTCGGGCGTGCGCAGCCGCTCGGGCAGGCGGCCGGGCTGCAGCTCGCCCAAATCCAGGCCGTGCGGGTGCGCTTCCACTTCGGCCAGCGTGAGCCCGTGAGGTGATTCGCGCAGCATATGGTCCAGCGTGTCGCGCGGGTGGCGGATGTTGGGCGCGGGCTCACCACGCGCGGTGAGGATCGCGCTGGCGAGGCCTGCCACGATCTCCCAGTCGGACTTGTCGTCGCCCATGGGCAGCGCGGCGGGGCTGTATTTCGCGTAGTTGCGGACTGCGATGGCGCCCAGGAACAGCGGATAGAAATCCTTCTGCAACGGCCCGCACGGCGGCAGGATGTAGTGCGCGTGGCGACTGGTTTCGGTGACATACATGTCGACCGACACCATCAGCTCGAGCGTTTCCAGCGCGGCATCCAGCGCCTCGCCCTCCGGGCAGGAGAGGACGGGGTTGCCGGCGATGGTGATGAGCGCGCCCACACGACCCTCACCCGGGGTGGCGATTTCCTCGGCCATTGTGACGACCGGAAGCTCCGACATGATCTCGGCCAGGCCCGAGACACGACTGGTGAAGCGGCCCTGGGTTCCGGCGCCCGACTGCGCCACCACATCGACCCCGGGGTTCGTGAACATCATCCCACCCGCCCGGTCCAGATTGCCGGTGGCAATGTTCAAAAGCTGGATCAGCCAGTGGTTCAGCGTGCCGAACTCGGCGGTGGAGACGCCCATGCGACCGTAGGTGATCGCAGGGGCGCCCGAACCCAAGCGGGCGGCAACATCGCGAATCGCCTGTTCGGGTATGGCGCAGTAGGCGGCCAGGGTGGCGAAATCGAACCTGCGAACGAGAGCCATCGCCGCGTCGAACGCCTCCAGCATCGGCGCGAGCCGTCCGGGATCGATGCCGCCGGCTTGGTCCAGCGCGAGAAGCAGCGCGATCAGGAACGCCGGATCGGCGCCGGGGCGGATGAAGAGATGGGTATCCCCCAATTCGGCGGTTTCGGTGCGGCGAGGGTCTACCACGATCAGCTTGCCGCCGCGTGCTCGAAGCGCGGCGATGCGGTGCCTTACGCCCGGCACCGTCCAGACGCTGCCGTTCGACGCCATCGGGTTGCCGCCGATGATCAGCATCGTGTCGGTGCGGTCGATATCGGCGACCGGGAACAGGCTGTTGTGGCCGAACATCCACAGCTGGACCAACTGGTGCGGGATCTGGTCCACGGTGGAGGCCGACCAGATGAACCGAGTACCCAGCGCGCGCTTCAGATGCCCGGTCACCATCCCGACCGAGTAATTGTGCGCCGTGGGGTTCCCGACATAAAGGCCGCCGGCGCCGCCTGCCGCTTTCACGGCCGCAAATCGAGCGCCGATTTCGCGCAGCGCTTCTTCCCAGCCGATCGGCACCCAGGCGGTTCCGACCCGCTTTACCGGCGCGCGCAGCCGATCCGGATCGGATTGCAGGTCGGCGATGGCAGTCGCCTTGGGGCAGATATGGCCGCGGCTCAATACGTCGTCCGGGTCGCCCCGGATCGAGAGGACCTGCGCGCCATCGAGCTCAACGAGGATGCCGCAGTTCGCCTCGCAGATGTGGCAGGTGCGGGTATGGATGATCGCCATCGTGTCTCCCCTTGGCGCCCGGCTACGCCTATCGCTAACGCAAAGGGACGAACCCCCGGGGAGAAACGATGCACCCATTCCACCACGCCGCCAACCTGCCTGATACGCCCGCTGTCGTCATGGCAGGCTCCGGCGCAACACTGACTTACGCCGGACTGGAGGCGCGATCGAACCAGGCGGCGCAGCTGTACCGTTCCTGTGGGCTGAAGCGGGGCGACACGCTGGCGATCTTTCTGGAAAACCACATCGATTATCTGCCGCTGTGCTGGGGTGCGCAACGCGCCGGGCTTATCTTCACCTGCATCTCCACCAAGCTGACCGCCGACGAGGCGGGGTATATCCTGCGTGACTGCGGCGCAAAGCTGCTGGTCGCCGGCGCATCGCTGGCGGCAGTGGCGCGGGCACTTCCGGCGCTTGCGCATCGTTTTTCGGTGGCGGGCGACATCCCCGGCTTCCAACCGCTCGAGGCCGCACTTGCAGTCCAGCCCGAAACACGCATCGCCGACGAAAGCTCGGGGCGCGACATGCTCTATTCCAGCGGCACCACGGGGCGGCCCAAGGGCGTGATCGGGCCGCTGCCCGAAGGCCCCATAGACCAGATGGATGCGCTGACCGGGCTGGTCGGCATGTTGTTCGGCTTTGCGCCGGGCATGATCTACCTCTCGCCCGCGCCGCTCTATCACGCGGCGCCGCTGCGCTATTGCATGAGCGTGCACAAGTTCGGCGGCACGGTGATCGTGATGGAGAAGTTCGAGCCGGAGCGTTACCTGAAGCTGGTCGAGCAGCGCGGCGTGACGCACAGCCAGGTCGTGCCGACCATGTTCGTGAAGATGCTGAAGCTGCCCGACGAGGTGCGCGGCCGCTACGATATCTCCAGCCTGAAGGCGGTGATCCACGCCGCGGCGCCCTGCCCCGTCGCTGTGAAAGAGCGCATGATCGACTGGTTCGGGGAGCGTATCTTCGAGTATTATTCCGCGACCGAAGGCTCGGGGTTCACGGCGATCACGCCGGGCGAGTGGGTCGCCAAGAAGGGCTCAGTGGGCAAAAGCCTGCTCGGGGAGATCCGTATCCTGGACGATGACGGCGCGCTGCTGCCGCCGGGGCGCGAGGGCCGCATCTATTTTCATGGCGGGCCGCCGGTTTCCTACCACAATGCGCCCGAAAAGACTGCCGAGGTGCAAGGGCCACACGGGGCTACCTTCGGGGACATCGGATACGTCGACGGGGAAGGCTATCTGTTCCTCACCGACCGGGCGAGCTACATGATCATTTCGGGAGGGGTGAACGTCTATCCGCAGGAAACCGAGAATATTCTGGTGATGCACCCTAAGGTGGCCGATGTGGCGGTGATCGGCGTTCCCGACGAGGAGCTGGGCGAGCAGGTGAAGGCGGTGGTGCAGCCGCGCGACTGGGCCGATGCCGGCCCCGAGCTGGAGGCGGAACTGATCGAGTTCGCCCGCGCTCATCTTTCGCATATCAAATGCCCGCGATCGGTCGATTTCGATGCCGAGCTGCCGCGCCACGATACCGGGAAGCTGTACAAGCGGCTGGTGAAAGACCGCTATTGGCCGAAGGTCGCCACTTGAAGCGCCTGCTTCTGCTGCTCGCCCTGTTGTGGCCGGCGTTGGCCCCGGCGGCCAAGCCCCCACCGCCGCCACCGGTGCCGGCGCTTTGGGTAGTGACCGACGGTACATCCAGGATCACGTTGTTCGGCACCGTGCACAGCCTGCCGCGGGGCACCGACTGGTTCCGCCCCCATGTCGTCGCTGCGCTGGATGCAGCCGACCGGCTGGTGCTGGAAACCGTGGTGCCTGACAGCCAGGCGGCCGTGATGCCGGTCGTGATGAAACTGGCGCGGCTTCCGGCCGCCCGCCCGGAGCAGGATCGCGTGCCGGAAAGCTGGTGGCCGGTTTACCAACGTGCTGCCGCCCGGCTCAAGCCCGGGCCGATGGAATGGTACGACACCTGGTTCATCTCGCTCACCTTCGCCAATCTGCAGGCGGTCGCCAACGGCATGGACCCCCGCATCGGCGTGGAGCCGGTGCTTACCGAGCGCGCCCGAATGCGCAATCTGCCGGTGGTGGCGCTGGAGACGATGGAACAGCAGCTGATCTATTTCGATGCGCTGACCGAAGCCGACCAGCAGCAATTGCTGCTGTCCACGCTGGAAGATCTGGAAAGCTCGAAGGCGCGGGTCAGTCTGCTGGTAGCGGACTGGCTTTCGGGCAACACCGAAGCGCTCGCCGCGCGGGTCAACCAGGACTTCGAGCGCTCGCCGATGCTGCGCCGAATGCTGGTGGAGGACCGGAACGCGCGCTGGGCGACGTGGATCGCAGACGAGCTGAAGAAGGCCGCGGAGGCAAAGACGCCGAGCCGGATGTTCGTGGGGGTGGGCGCCGGCCATCTGGCAGGGCCGGACAGCCTGATCGAGGAGTTGCAGAAGCGCGGGCTGACCGTGAAGCGGGTCGTGACGGAACCGGTCAGGAAGCGGGGGCGGCGGCGTTAGCCTCTGTTTGTCGTGCGCGCAGCCAGTCACCGACCTGGGCCAGCAACGCTTCTTCGGGCGCGGAGAAGCGGCTGCGCAGCCCCGGCGGCGGCGGGGCGGACGACCCGGTGAAGGCATAAGCGACGACCGTGCCGTGCTGCGGGTCGACGATCAGCCCGGATTGGAGGCCATAGGCTTCCCCGAGATGGCCGCAGCCGTACATCGGCGCCGGGGACAGCGGCTGGTCACCGCCGGCTTTGCCGCCGCCGGAGAAGCAATGCAGCCCGCCTTCGGACCAAAATTGCATCAGGCCGGCGTCGGTTTCTTCGCCGCCGCCGGCCGCCTTTACCGCCATCGGGCGAAACAAGCTGGCGATCGTCTGCCGGGCGAGAAAGCTACCGTCGTCCAGCAGCAGGCGCCGGCCGAGCTCGGCCAGGTCCAGAACCGAAATGCGCAAGCCGCCCGGCGGGGAAAACAGGCTGCCGTTGGTACCGGGAACATAGGTTTCCAGGTTGCACGCACCGCCGTCGACCAGGTTCACCGGGCAGCCGGCGCGCGGCCGCTCGGCGTCGACCTGCGCGAACCAGGGCCCCGCCGCATTCCAGGGCCCGTCGGAGGAAGGCGCCTTGCGATAGATCACGGCGCCGGATCCGATCCGGGCCGGCGAGCAGCCCGACCAGTTGAAACACGCGTCGAGCTGGAGCGGCGCCAGCACCAACTCGCGAATGGCCCGATCGAAGCGCTGGCCGGTGACGTGCTCGATCAGTTCGCCCAGAATAGCGTGGTTGAGATTGGCATAGTCAAACCGGGTGCCGGGGGCGGCCGCACTCCAGCTTTCCGCCGTCAGCCGGTCCCGCAGCCGCGCCCCCAGGGGAAAGCCATAGCCGCCGCCATCGGATAGCGAACTTTCGTGGCGCAGCATCTGCCGGATCGTGACCGGGGTATCGGGGAAAGCCGGATTGCGCAGCCGCCAGCCGAGATGGCGCGAGGCATCGTCATCCAGCGAGAGCCGACCCGATTCCGCGAGCCGGTGCAAGGCGAGCGCCACCACCAGCTTCGAGACCGACGCAATCCTGACCGGCGTCTCGATCGACATCGGCCGCTTGATGCTGCCGTCCGGGCCGAGCTCGGCCGCACCTGCCGCCTCCGTTCGCATCTTGCCGGACCGGCTTGCCGCCACCACGGCGTAGCCCGGCACCTCCACACCGCCGAGGGCGGGCAGCACCCCTGCACCGGCAGGGGTGGCCATGGCCATCAGCAAGGCGGCAATCAAAGGGTGCATCGGGTAGCTGCGCGATTCAGGCCGCGATGGCTTCGCGTTCCACCCGAAGGCCGTCCAGCCGCTCGCGCACCTCGTTCGGACATAGGCCAAACTGGTCCAGGCTGTAGCGGTGTCGGTTGTAGCCATGCTCGGCCGCGGCGCGCTCGACATAGGCCTCCATCGCGGCGATGGCACGGGGCGTCAGGTCCCGGCCGAGGAACCGATAGGTGCGCGCGATACAGTGCCGCCAGTCGCGGTTCATGTCCTCGAAGGTCAAGTCGAACTGGTACCGCGCGGGAATCGTCTCGCGCACATCCGCCGTAACGCGCAGGCGGTGCTCGGTCTTGTGCAGCCATTCCCGACCGATCCAGTCGGGATCGACATGGTCGGACTGGATCACCATCTGGTTCCAGGCGAGGCTCGCACCAGACGCCACCACCTCAACCGGATTGCGATGCAGGAACAGCAGCTTGGCATCCGGGAACGTGGCGTGGAGTGCGCCAAGGTCTTGCAGATGCTGCGGCGTCTTCAGCACAAACGGGATCGTCGGGTCGTGCCCCTCGAACCAGCAGCGCAGCTTCAGCAGGCGTTTGAGGCGGGTGTAAGCCGGGGTCTGGTCGACCCTCTCGCAATGACGGGCGAAGCTTGGGACGCGGCGCTGCGCCTCGATCAGCGCGCCCGACATCGATTGCTCGTTGAGGCCGAGCTCCTCGTCCACTTCTGTGGGGCCGGTCGGGTGGACATGAAACGTGGTCGGGTTAATCGACGTCAGCAGCTTCAGCGCCCGGCCGACCTGAGCGATGCGCGGATCGGGGCGGCCGGCGGCGCGCGCCGCCAGCGCGCGCGGGGTGGGAACCGGGCACTGCGCTTCATAGAGGCGCAGCGCCGTGAACGCCGAATCGGAGGCGAGCAGGCGCTGCAGCCGCGTGGTGCCGGACCGCATCGAACCGACAACGATCACCGGCGGTGCCAGTTCGATCCGGTCGATCTCGGGATGCTCGGTCATCAGCGCCTCGAACCAAAGGCGCTCCTTCATCACCTTCAGGATCGAACCATGCGCCACCAGCCGGCCGAAATCCGTAAGCCGCGCTTCCTGGTTCAGCGCCGGCAGCAGCACGGCGAGCTGCTGCTCGAAAAAATCCCGCCCCTGCGTGTCCCGCCACAGCCCGGTTTCCTTCTCCGCCGCCGTGCGCATTCGTTCCGGGCAGAGGTCGGCAGGGGGCAGGATGCCACTGGCCCAGGCCGACCGCAGCGACCGCATCAGGAACTTCAGGTGCAGCGGCCGGAAATGGCTCGCGGGCGGAAGACGTGAATTGTCCATGGGCACGACCCCTGTTACGGAGCCCCTTCTCAAATTGAAAGCGCGGGGGGCTGAATTGCGGGTTATTGTTGCAATATTGGCACTGGGGCTGGGCAGTTCCAGCTGCGTGTCGGCCGCCAAGGAGCGGGAAGTGTTCGGCGCGATGCGCGAGGTGGGCTTCACCGAGACCGACGCGCGCTGTCTGGCGGCCCGGGCCGGGCGCAGCCTCTCGGTGCGTCAGCTCCGGTCCTTGCAGCGCGCTGCAGGCGAGCTGAAACAGCCGGTGCAGGAGATGCCGGTGGGCCAGGTGATCGAAGCCATCCGGACCCATGTGGATGCCGAGACGCTGAAGACCGTCGCGCGGCTTTCGATCGACTGCGTGCAGCGTCGGCTTTTGGAGCAGCCGTCATGAGGGCCCCGGTACTGGTGCTTGGGCTGGGGCTCGCCCTTCTCGCCGGATGCGCGACGACGAAGGAAGCGCAGGTTCGATCGGCCCTGACCGAAGCGGGGCTGCCGCCGCCGTTCGCAGCCTGCATGGCCGAGCCGATGGCGCGCGACCTCTCGACGGCGCAGCTGCGGTCGATCTCGCGGGTGGCGAAGCTTCGGAAAACCGAAATAGGGCGGCTGAGCGAGCGGCAGGTAATCGACCTGCTGAAACGGGATCTGGACCCGGAGACTGTAGGCGTGGTGGTGAGGGCCGGGCTGGGGTGTTTCATCAGAGGCGGCTGAGGTCAGTGCGTCAGCACTGGTCCACAGACTTGCCGTAGCTCGGACGGCGGCGCGGCGGCCGAACGGCGACGTCGGACACGCAAAAAAAGGCGGGGAATGACCCCGCCTTTTTCGTGCCGGCCGTCGTGACCGCCAGTCCGCGGATTAGCGCTGGCGCGCTAACCTCGGCTGCTAAGGATTGGCTAGTGCGCCAATCCTTTCACGATTTCATCCGTCATCTTCTTCGCATCCCCCAGCAGCATCATCGTGTTGTCCATGTAGAACACATCGTTGTCGACGCCCGCGTAGCCGACACCGCCCATCGAGCGCTTGATGAAGAGCACGGTCTTGGCCTTCCACACTTCCAGCACCGGCATGCCGTAGATCGGGCTCGACTTGTCGGTCTGCGCCGCCGGGTTGGTGACGTCGTTGGCGCCGATGATGAAGGCCACATCGGCCTGGGCAAAGTCGCTGTTGATGTCTTCCAGCTCGAACACTTCGTCATAGGGGACATTGGCTTCGGCGAGCAGCACATTCATATGCCCCGGCATCCGCCCGGCGACCGGATGGATCGCATATTTCACGTCGACCCCTTCCTTTTTCAGCACGTCGCCCATCTCGCGCAGTGTGTGCTGCGCCTGGGAAACCGCCATCCCATAGCCCGGCACGATGATGACCTTTTCGGCGTTCTTCAGGATGAAGCCGGCATCGTCGGCACTGCCGCGTTTCCACGGCCGGTCCGTGGCGGCGGCCGCCCCGGAGGCTCCGGCGTCGGCGCCGAAGCCGCCAGCGATCACCGAAATGAAGCTACGATTAATCGCCTTGCAAAAGATGTAGGACAGGATCGCGCCGGAGGAGCCGACCAGCGCCCCGGTGATCACCATCGCGGTATTGCCCAGCGTAAAGCCCATCGCCGCGGCCGCCCAGCCCGAATAGCTGTTCAGCATCGAGACGACGACCGGCATGTCGGCCCCGCCGATCGGGATGATGAGCAGGAAACCGATCGCGAAGCTGAGGACGAGGATGGCCCAGAACAGCTCGGGCGTCGCCATGCCGAAGATCCCGACCAGCACGATGATGCCGGCCAGCGTGCCCAGGTTCAGGATGTGACGCCCCGGCAGCAGGATCGGCGCGCCGGACATGTTGCCGTTCAGCTTCAGGAAGGCAATCACCGAGCCCGAGAAGGTGATGGCGCCGATGGCGACCCCGAGGCCTAGTTCAATGCGGCTCGCTTTGAAGATTTCAAGACCGTCCGCCTGGAGGATACCGAATGCGTCGGGATTGAGAAACGCCGCCACGCCCACGAGAACCGCCGCAAGGCCGACCAGGCTGTGGAAACCCGCGACCAGCTGCGGCATCGCTGTCATCGCGATCTTGCGCGCGACAACCAGCCCGAAGACGCCCCCGATCGCAATGGCGATGGCGATCTCCACGATGTTGGCGAGGCTGTGCGTGACAAGGGTGGTAACAACCGCGATTAGCATGCCGGCCATGCCGAAGCGGTTGCCCGCCCGGCTGGATTCAGGGCTGGAGAGGCCGCGGAGCGCGAGGATGAAGAGCACGCCCGAGACGAGGTAGGCGAGCATTGCCCAGGCCGGTGTATCGTTCACATGTTCCATGGCCTAGTGCCCCCCGCCCTTTTTCTCTTTTTTCTTGTACATGCCGAGCATCCGCTCGGTGACCGCGAAGCCGCCGAAGATGTTCACGCTGGCGAGCACGACCGCGAGCAGGCCCAGCCATTTCGCAACCGGGCTGCCCGCCGCCGCCGCTGCGATCAGGGCGCCGACAATGATGACCGACGAGATCGCATTGGTGACCGCCATCAGCGGCGTGTGCAGCGCCGGGGTGACCGACCAGACGACATAATAGCCGACAAAGCAGGCGAGGACGAAGATCGAAAGGATCGAGATAAAGTCCATGGTGTCTCCTTAATCCTCCCCTGCAAGGGGAGGATCACGATTGCAGCCCCGGGTGCACAACGGCGCCCCCCGCCGTCACGCGGATCGCCTTCACGATCTCGTCGTCGTCGGGCAGCACCAGCTTCTTCGCATCCTTGTCCCAGAAGGTCGTCACAAGCGTCAGGAGGTTGCGGGCGAACAGGGCGCTTGCGTCGGTCGCGAGGCGGCTGGGGTAGTTGCGGTGGCCGATGATGGTGACGCCGCCGTCGGTCACCACCGTCTCGCCGGCGACCGAGCCCTCCACATTGCCGCCCTGCTCTACCGCGAGGTCGACGATGACGCTGCCGGGTTTCATGGTGGCGACCTGGGCCGCCGTCACCAGCCTGGGCGCCGGGCGGCCGGGGATAAGCGCGGTGGTGATCACGATGTCCTGCTTGGCGATCGTCTCGCTCACGAGGGTGGCCTGCTTTGCCTTGTACGCGTCGGACATTTCCTTGGCGTAGCCGCCTGCGGTTTCCGCAGCCTTGGTTTCCTCGTCCTCCACAAACACCGGCTTGCCGCCCAGCGACAGGATCTGTTCCTTGGTGGCAAGCCGCACGTCGGTCGCGCTGACCACGGCGCCCAGCCGGCGGGCGGTTGCGATCGCCTGCAGGCCGGCGACGCCCACGCCCATCACAAAGACACGCGCAGCCGAGATCGTGCCGGCCGCCGTCATCATCATCGGAAAGGCGCGCCCATAGGCCTCGGCGGCGTCGATCACCGCCTTGTAGCCGGCAAGATTGGCCTGGCTCGACAGGATATCCATCGATTGCGCGCGGGTGATGCGCGGCATGAACTCCATTGCGAGCGCCTCGATCCCGCCCTTGGCATAGGCGTCCAGTCGCTCGCGGGTCTGATAGGGGTTCAGGCTTGCGGCGAGCTTCGCACCGCTCGGCAGGCCTTTGGCTTCAGGCCCCTGGATGCCGAGCACGAGTTCGGCGCCTTCCAATACGTCCGCCCGGCTGCCAAGCCGCGCGCCGGCCTCGGCATAGGCCGCATCCGGAATATTGGCGCCCCGCCCCGCGCCGCTTTCGATGGCGACGCTCGCGCCGAGCGCCGCAAGCTTCTTCACCGTTTCCGGCGTGGCGGCGACCCGCTTCTCCCCGGCGGCCGTTTCGGCCAGCACTGCAATCTGCATGAAAGCGCCCCTGTTTCGTAATGGGTCGGGTTCGTAGTCGGTCGGGTTTGAAGTTGGTCGGGTTTGAAGTTGGTCGGGCCTGGAGTCAGTCGGTTCGGGCAGCCTCACACCAGGAAGATCGCCATCAGGATCAGCACCAGCGCGATCAGAATGACGGCCCATTTGGTGATGCCCAGAAAGCCGTCATACACGTCCCGGTCGCCGCCGTTGCCCGAACCCGACTTGTCCACATCCGCCATAACGTCCGCCATCCCCTCACCCTGAAATCTGCAGCCCGACATTATCGGAAACCCGCCGGCGTTTAACCTTGGCGTTCCGTGCTTGGCAATGCTGCATCTGATAGGAGGACTTGGCCGTTGGCAAGCCCGGCTTCGGCCAAGGCTTCGCTTTGCCGTGCCGCGACCGCGCCGACGTCGAAATCCGCCATCAGCTGCCGGAACAGGGCCGACCAGTTCAGCTCCGCGCCCAGCTGGATGAACACCCCACCCAGCCCGATCGCGGCCCGGTCCATGAATACGAACTCGGCCGGAATGGTCACGGTCCCCAGCTTCTTCAGCTCGGCATGGACCTTTGCCGCCGTCGCCCGACCATATTCGCCAGGCCGGCCGTCGACATCGATCGGCCGAACCCTGTCATCCAGCAGCGGGCCGTAAAGAAAGCGCGCCCACACCAGCAACACGTCCCGGATCGGACGGGTGAGGCCCTTGAATCCCCACATCTCGAATGCATGCGCCGCCCGGTCGTGATCGTCGGTCTCGATCGCGCAGTAGAGCTCGTTTACCCCTTCAATGAACGCCGGCGGAAAGATCCGCACGCAGCCGAAATCGAGCAGGTTGACGATCGCGCGATCCCCACCGGCCTCGGCCACGGTATAATTACCCAGATGCGGGTCGCCGTGGATCACGCCGACGCGATAGAAGGGCCGGTACCAGGCCAGGAACAGCGCCTCCGCAATGCGGTTGCGCACCTCGGGCGGCGACTCCCTGAACTCGAGCAGGCGCCGCCCCTCCAGCCACTCCATCGTCAGCAGGCGCTCGGTGGACAGCTCCGGGAACGGGCGCGGTACACGGACATGATCCTCGCCGGCCAGGATGTGCCGATACAGCAGCAAATGCTTCAGCTCGCGGGCATAGTCCAACTCCTCGCGCAGCCGGTCGGCAAGTTCGCCGCGGATCTGGGCGGTGTCGATGGAGCCGTCGACGCGCCGGAACAACGACAGCATCAAGTCGAGCTGGCCGAGATCGGCCTCCACCGCCGACGCCATACCGGGGTATTGCAGCTTCACCGCAAGGGTTTCGCCGGTTGCCAGCTCGGCCTTGTGTACCTGCCCGAGGGAGGCCGCGGCGACTGCCTCCGGGCTGAAATCGGCAAACAACTGCCGCCAGTCCGGCCCGAGCTCGCCAGACATGCGGCGCCGCACGAAACCCTGCCCCATCGGCGGCGCATTGGCCTGAAGCTCGCTCAGCTGCCTCGCGAATTCCGGCGGGACGGCATCGGGAATATTGCCCAGGATCTGGGCCAGCTTCATCAGCGGGCCTTTCAGCTCCCCGAGCACTCTCTTCAGCTCGGCAGCGTTGCGGGGATCATCGAGCGAGCGGCCGCCGGCGCGTGCCATGGCGGTGCCGGCGGCGAAACCGCCGAGGTTCGCCCCTACCTTCGCGAAACGGGCGATGCGGCCGGAAAGCGTGGATTGTTCGGACATGGAGCGGATGTAGGCGCGACAGGCCGCAGAAGCGATGCGGCAAAGTCGGCGCCCAGACGCCCTATTTCACGCCGCTCCAGACCTTGCGATAGGTGAGGTAGGACAGGACCGTCAGGATCGCGAGGAAGATCAGGACCGCCACCCCCGTCTTTCGCCGGGCCTCCAGTTCGGGCTCGGCGGTCCAGCGCAGGAACGCAGTCACGTCCCTCGACATCTGGTCGACCGTGCTGGGCGTACCGTCGGCGTAGGTGATCTGCCCGTCGTTCAGCGGCTTCGCCATCGCGATGTTGGCCGAGTGGAAATAGGGGTTGAAGTTCAGGCCGGGGGGCACCTCATGCCCCTTGGGCACCGGCTTGTCGTAGCCGGTCAGGAGCGAATAGACATAATTCTGCCCGTCAGCCCGCGCCTTCACCATCAGCGACAGGTCGGGCGGCAGCGCATTGTTGTTGGCGATCCGCGCCGTCACATCGTTCGGGAACGGACGGGGCAGCTTGTCAGAAGGCAGCGCCGGCCGGGTAGCGGGCTCTCCAGTCGACGGGTTGATGCTGGGCACCTCGGACTGGCGGGCCAGTGCCTTCACCTCAGCCTCGGAGAAGCCGATGTCGCGCAGGTTGCGGAACGCGATCTGGTTCAGGCTGTGGCAGGCCGAGCAGACCTCCTTGTAGACCTGGTAGCCACGCTGCAATTGTGCCCGATCGAAGGTGCCGAACACACCCAGGCCCATCGGGCCGTCGTGCTGGAAACTGGCCTCGCGCGGGTGCAGCACGATCGCCTTGATCGGATCGGGAGTGGTCGCCTCGCGCGGCATCAGGGCCGCAACGATCAAGGCGAGCACGAAGACGAGGCCGGCGCCGAAGCCGATGAAACGGACCATCTGTTGCTATCCTTATTCGGCCGGAACGACGGCGCCGGGCGAAATTCCGGCCGGGCCGCTGTCATGCTTGCCCGACAGGCCGGGTTTCTTCGCCAGCACTGCCTCGGCGATGCTGTTGGGCATCGGCAACGGCTTTTCGATGAAGGAAAGCAGTGGCAGGATGATGAGGAAGTGGGCGAAATAATAGGCAGTCGCGATCTGGCCGATCCGGACATAGGGTTCTTCGGCGACAGCGCCGCCCACCCAGCCGAGCACGAAAACAGCGACGATCAGGACCCAGAACCAGATGCGGTACATCGGGCGATAGGCAGTCGACTTCACCCGGCTGGTGTCGAGCCAGGGCAGGAAGAACAGCAGCAGGATCGACGCGAACATCGCGATCACGCCCCAGAGCTTCGCCGGAATCCACAGGAAGTCGACCGTGAAGGCCTTCAAGATCGCATAGAAGGGCAGGAAATACCATTCGGGAACGATGTGCGCCGGAGTCGAAAGCGGGTTCGCCGGGATATAGTTGTCCGGGTGGCCAAGCGCGTTCGGGATGAAGAACACCACGGCCGCGAACAGCATCAGATAGACGCACAGCCCGAAGAAATCCTTGGCGGTGAAATAGGGGTGGAACGGCAGCGTGTCGGCCGGCCCCTGCACCTCGACCCCAGTGGGGTTGGTGGAGCCCGGGATGTGCAGCGCCCAGATCTTCAGGATCACAACGCCCAGGATCACGAACGGCAGCACATAGTGCAACGAGAAGAAGCGTGTCAGCGTGGCGTTGTCTGGCGCGAAACCCCCGACCAGCCAGGTGCGGATTGCCTCCCCCACCAGCGGGATCGCCGAGAAGAAGGAAGTGATGACCTGCGCGCCCCAGAAGCTCATCTGCCCCCAGGGAAGGACATAGCCCATGAACGCCGTCGCCATCATCAGGAGGAAGATGACGACGCCGAGCATCCACACCACTTCGCGCGGCGCCTTGTAGCTGCCGTAGTAGAGACCGCGGAAGATGTGGAAGTAGATCACGATGAAGAAGAAACTGGCACCGTTCATGTGCAGGTAGCGCAGCATCCAGCCGCTGTTGACGTTGCGCATGATGTGCTCGACGGAGTCGAACGCCAGCGTGCTGTGCGCCGAATAGTGCATCGCGAGCACGATGCCGGTGATGATCTGGATGATCAGCGCAAACCCGGCCAGGAAGCCGAAGTTGTAGAGATAGTTGATATTGCGCGGCACCGGATAGCCGGCGCCCACCGCGTTATAGACCAGGCGCGGCAACGGAAGCCGGCTGTCCACCCACTGCATGAACGGCTGCTTGGGTTCATATTGGTTGGCCCAGGGAAAGCTCATGGGATCATCCAATCTCGACGAGGGTGGGCGACTTGAACGTGTAGGCAGGCACAACCAGGTTGGTCGGCGCGGGGCCCTTGCGGATCCGAGCCGCGGTATCATAGTGCGACCCGTGGCAGGGGCAGAAGTAGCCGCCGTAATCGCCCTTGTTCTCGCCCTCGGCCGCACCCAGCGGGATGCAGCCTAGATGGGTGCAGACGCCCAACGTAATCAGCCAGTTCCGGTGGCCGTCCTGCGTCCGCTCGTTCAGCGTCTGCGGATCGCGCAGGTCCGAAAGCTGGACCTTGTTGGCGGCCGCCTGTTCCGGCTCGGTCAGGTTGCGCACGAACACGGGCTTGGCCTGCCAGATTGCCTTGATCGCCTGGCCCGGCTGGATTGCGGACAGATCAACTTCCACAGACGCCAGCGCCAGCACATCGGCCGACGGATTCATCTGGTTGACGAGCGGCCAGACAACCGCTGCCGCCCCGACGCCGGCGAACGACGCCGTCGCCACATAGATGAAATCGCGCCGGCGAACGCCGTCCGGCGCTTCTGCAACGGTGTCTGGGGTGGTTGCCATGGACAGTCCCTGCGGTGGAGTTTTCAGCGGAATTTTGCGGCCTTTAGCGCCCGTTCGCGCCGTTTCGCAATGGGCAAGTTGTAGCAGGGGGCGGGGGTGGTAAGCGGCGCGGATGCAAGACCATCCTCTCGATTCGGCCCCGGCCGCACGCCGTGACGGGCCGATCCGCAGCGTCCTCGTCTTCTGCGGCTCCCGGCCGGGCGGCGATCCTCGCCATGCCGATCTGGCCCGGCAGGTGGGCCAGCTGTTCGCTCGAGAGGGGGTGGCGCTGGTCTATGGCGGCGGCGCGCTTGGGCTGATGGGCGAAGCCGGGCGGGCGGCAATCGCCGCCGGCGGCACGGTGCGGGGCATCATTCCGCGCTTCTTGAAGGACTGGGAAGTCGCGGAGCCGCTTTGCGCGGACATGGAGGTGGTGGAGACTCTGCACGCGCGCAAGGCGCTGATGTTCGACCGGGCCGACGCCGTCCTGGCGCTGCCCGGCGGGCTCGGCACACTGGACGAGCTGGTCGAGATCCTGTCGTGGCGCAACCTCCGGCTGCATGCCAAGCCCGTCTGGCTGATGGGCGACGGCGGCTTCTGGGCGCCTTTCACGGCGCTGGTGGCTCACATGGTCTCGCAGGGTTTCGCCGGGGCCGACACGCCGGGCTATCTGGAAGAGCTCCCCGACGTCGCCACGCTTGCCGCAAGGCTGGCGCGCCCTTAAGGACCTCCCCGGTAACCGACACGAGACAACCGAGGTGGCATGAGCAAGATCAAGGTGAAGGGCCCCGTCGTCGAGCTCGACGGCGACGAAATGACCCGGATCATCTGGCAGTGGATCCGCGAGAAGCTGATCCTGCCCTACCTCGACATCGACCTGCGCTATTACGATCTGGGCATCGAGGAACGCGACCGCACCGACGACCGGGTGACGGTGGAAGCCGCCAACGCAATCCGGGAACATGGCGTCGGCGTGAAGTGCGCTACCATCACCCCAGACGAGCAGCGGGTAGAGGAATTCGGGCTCAAGCGGATGTGGAAGTCGCCCAACGGCACCATCCGCAATATCCTGGGCGGGGTCGTGTTCCGCGAGCCGATCGTGATCTCCAACCTCCCGCGGCTGGTTCCCGGCTGGACCGACCCGATCGTGGTCGGCCGCCACGCGTTCGGGGACCAGTATCGAGCGACCGACTTCCTAGTGCCGGGCGCCGGCAAGCTGCTCATGAAATGGGTGAGCGAGGACGGCGCGCAGGAAATCGAGCATGAAGTGTTCACCTACCCCTCGTCCGGCGTGGCGATGGGAATGTACAATCTGGACGACAGCATCCGCGATTTCGCGCGCTCGTGCCTGAACTATGGTGTGCTGCGCGAATGGCCGGTCTATCTCTCCACCAAGAACACCATCCTGAAGGCCTATGACGGCCGCTTCAAAGACCTGTTCCAGGAGGTCTACGACCGGGATTTCAAGGCGCAGTACCAGAAACTCGGCATCGTCTATGAGCACCGCCTGATCGATGACCTCGTCGCCTCCGCCCTGAAGTGGAGCGGCAAGTTCATCTGGGCCTGCAAGAATTACGACGGCGACGTGCAGTCCGACATGGTGGCGCAGGGCTTCGGCTCGCTGGGCCTGATGACGAGCGTGCTTCTGACGCCCGACGGGAAGACCGTGGAGGCCGAGGCAGCGCACGGCACCGTGACCCGGCACTATCGCCAGCACCAGCAGGGCAAGCCGACCAGCACCAACCCGATCGCCTCGATCTTCGCCTGGACCGGCGGGCTGAAGCACCGCGGCAAGCTGGACGACACACCGGAAGTGACGAAGTTTGCCGAAGACCTGGAGCGGATCTGCATCGAGACGGTCGAACAGGGTAAGATGACGAAGGACCTCGCGCTCCTGATCGGGCCGGACCAGGCGTGGATGACGACCGAAATGTTCTTCCAGGCGATCGTCGACAATCTGGACGCGGAAATGAACGGCTGACCGCAACAACAGGCCGCGAAACGGGTTATGGCCATGCGGCTTTGCGGAAGGACAGCGATTGGAGCAGGACCGACCGATTGAACTGGCGGCCTCTCGCGGTTGGTCGCCTGCACCCCCAACCGGTGCGATCGTGCTGGATCTGTCGGCAGCGGACGATCGCACGGTCCGCAATCTTTCCGCCGCTACGCTGCACGGCGACACGCTGTTCATTGCCGCCGACGAGAAACTGTCGATCGAACGGCTCGTGCGCGGACCGGACGGCGACTTCGGACAGCACAGCCGGGTCTCGCTGGTGGCGCTGCTGGAGCTGAACGACGAGGACGATGAAGCCGACATCGAGGGATTGGCGGTGGACGGCGACTGGCTGTGGGTGGTCGGAAGCCATGGGCGCACCCGTCCCAAGCCGTCCAAATCGGGTGACGACACGATCGACCTGGCGGCGCTTGCTGACCTCAAGGACACACGTTCGCGCTGCGTGGTGGCGCGGGTGCCACTGGTAGCGCCGGATACCGGAGGCGGGTGGATGCCGGTTGCGGTCGACGGCAAGCGACGCGCCGGGCTGGTGAAGCAAACCAAGCGCGGCAACGCGCTGTCGGCGGCGCTGGCCGACGACCCCTTGATCGGGCCGTTTACCTGCCTGCCGGCCAAAGAGGGCGGGCTGGACATCGAGGGGATTGCAGTCGCCGGCATCCGGGTAGCCCTGGGCCTGCGCGGGCCGACCCTGTGCGGCCATGCGGTACTGCTGGAGTGCAGGATCGAAGGGCGCAAGTCGGGCAAGCTGAAGGCGGAGTTGCCCCCGTTCGTGCGGCTGATGGACCTGGAAGGCCTTGCCGTGCGCGACCTGAAGCGCGACGGCGACGACTTGCTGATCCTGGCCGGGCCGACGACTGCGGTATCGGGGCCGTGCGCCCTGTTCCGCTGGGGCGACTGGCTGAACGATCTTCCCTCGGACCGGGCGCAGGTCCGGCTGCACCGGCCGACCCATGTGATGGACCTGCCGCATGGTCGCGGGTTTGATCATCCCGAAGGGCTCGCGCTGGATGGGACGGGCCCGTCGTTTGGCAACGCCCGGCTGATCGTGCTGGTCGACAGCCCGGCCGACGAGCGCGTCGATGGGTTGAAGCTGCGTGTGGATCGGTTCGATCTGGAGGGCTCCGGCCCGCGCTAGGCTTGCCGGCTCCGGACGAAAGGCAGACCGAACAACAAGCCCGCGACGAAGCCGCCGATATGGCTCCAGATCGCGATACCGCCGGTGCCCGGCAGGTTGAAGGCAACCGCGGTGAGCAGTTGCAGGCCGATCCACAGCGCGGCGTAGCGCAGCGCGCGGATCGTCTCACCCGAGATGCGGAGCCCTGCGACGGTGGCAGGCGCTTCGCCGCTCTGCGCAAACAGCAGCGCGTAAGTCGCGAACACGGCCGAAATCGCGCCCGACGCGCCGACCACGGGCACAATAGAGCCGGGCGTCATGAAGACCTGGGTAAGTCCCCCGGCGATACCGCCGATCAGAAACAGCAGCGTCAACCGCCCCGGACCGATCAGCCACTCCACCTGACGCCCGATCCAGGCCAGGAACACCATGTTCATGGCAAGATGCACCAGCCCGCCGTGCAGGAACATGTGGGTGACGAGCGTAAGCAGAGGGGGGACGGCACTGTCGAGACCGATCACCTCCCCGGTCAGCCGCGCCGGCACCAGGCCCGCATTCAATGTCAGCGCCTGATCGAACCCCGTTCCCATCACCAGCGCCAGAAACTGCAACGCCACGCAGGCGATCAGGATCGCGCGCGTGGCGTGGGCGGTCGGAGGCTTGAAGGGCTTCATGATACCCCTTCCGTGGGCGAAATTAAATGAACTCGACCTTGTCGATCATATAGCTGCGGTCGCCCGACGGGGTGATCACTTCGACTTCCTCGCCGAGGCGTCGGCCGATCAGCGCGCGGCCCAGCGGGCTGTTATAGCTGATGCGGCCGTGGCGGGCGTCGGCCTCCACTTCGCCGACGATCTGCCATTTTACCGGCTTTTCGTCCTCGTCCAATAGGCTGACGGTCGCGCCGAACACCACCTTGTCGCCCGACAGGGTGGTGGGGTCGATCACAACCGCACGGGCGATCTTGTCCTCATAGTCGGCGATCTGCGCCTCGATCTGGCCCTGCCGTTCCTTCGCGGCATGATATTCGGCATTCTCCGAAAGATCTCCGTGCGCCCGGGCTTCCTCGATCGCCTCCACATTCTCGGGCCGTTCGACCTCTTTCAGCTGCTTCAGCGCCTTCGTCAGCTGCTGATGCCCCTCGGCGAGCATGGGGACCTTTTCCAACGTTGCCATATCTGTCTCAGACTTTTCTGGTCGGTGTGGGCTCCGACAGGTCAGGGTCCGGCGAAAGTTCGCCGTTCATCTGGCCCTGACCGTCGGAAAGGAATGTCGGGTTGAAAGTCTAAGAGCCTCCCTAAAGTTCCGCAAGGCCCGTTATCTCGCGCATGCAGCATGGTTCCGATCAGGCTTTGGCGTGATGCGCCTGCAGCGGCGTCACATCCACCTGGCGCGATTTCAACGCAGCGATCGCCTTCACCGAGGCATCGGATGCGGACGCCGTGGTGAAGATCGGCACCTTCCGGCTCCAGGCGGCCATGCGGATCGTCTCCGAATCCTTCAGCGACTGCACACCTTCCGTCGTGTTGAACATCAGCGCAATCCGGTTGTCCATGATGGCATCCACCACATGCGGCTGGCCTTCCAGCACCTTGTTGATGATGCCGACATCGACCCCCTGTTCTCGCAGCCAGGCCCCGGTCCCCCGCGTCGCCACCAGGTCAAAGCCCATCTCTGCCAGCCCCCGGGCGGCGGCCAGGATATGCGGCTTGTCGCTATCTTTCACCGAAATGAACACAGTGCCCGCCATCGGCAGCATGGTGCCGGCGGCGATCTGGCTTTTTGCGAACGCCATAGCGAAATCGCTATCGATCCCCATGACTTCGCCGGTCGACTTCATCTCGGGGCTCAGCACCGGGTCCGAGCCGGGGAAACGGGCGAACGGGAATACCGCTTCCTTTACCGACACATGGCCGTTGCCCAGCGGCGCTAGCTCGAAGTCGCCAAGTTTCTCGCCCGCCATGATCCGGGCCGCGATCTTGGCATAGGGCCGCCCCTGCGCCTTGGCGACGAACGGCACGGTGCGGCTGGCGCGCGGGTTCACTTCGATCAGATAGACGCTCATGTCCTTGACTGCGAACTGGATATTCATCAGGCCGCGCACCCCCAACGCATGGGCCAGCACTGCCGCCTGGCGCTCAATCTCGGCGATGATGTCGGGCGTCAGGCTGTGCGGCGGCAGCGAGCAGGCGCTGTCGCCGGAATGCACCCCGGCCTCCTCGATATGCTGCATCACGCCGGCCACATGCACGGTCTCGCCGTCGCACAGCGCATCGACGTCCACTTCGATCGCATCGCGCAGGTAGCGATCGATCAGGACAGGGCTGTCGCCCGACACCCGCACTGCGGTTTCGATATAGGTCTCGAGGTTGGCGGTGGTCTCGACGATCTCCATCGCGCGGCCGCCCAGCACGTAGGACGGGCGCATCAACACCGGATAGCCGATCCGCTCGGCCACCTCGATTGCTTCCTCCCGGCTGCGTGCGATGCCACCGGCCGGCTGCTTCAGGCCCAGCTGCTCCACCAGGGCGGCAAACCGCTCCCGGTCCTCGGCCAGGTCGATCGCGTCCGGGCTGGTGCCCAGGATCGGGATACCCGCGGCCTCCAGCGCACCCGCCAGCTTCAGCGGAGTCTGTCCGCCGAACTGGACTATCACACCCATAAGAGTGCCGGCCTGCATTTCCACATGCAACAGCTCCAGCACATCCTCGGCGGTCAGCGGCTCGAAATAGAGCCGGTCGGAGGTATCGTAGTCGGTGCTGACGGTCTCGGGATTGCAGTTGACCATGATGGTCTCGAACCCTGCATCCTTCAGTGCGAAGGCCGCGTGGCAGCAGCAATAGTCGAACTCGATCCCCTGCCCGATGCGGTTGGG
>JANPJJ010000072.1:0-3606 GCA_031425455.1 Sandaracinobacter sp.
GGCTTCCTTCAGCCCGCGCCCGGCCCCCGAGACGCCGGACAGCGCGTTGATGCCGATGTTGACGGGGCGGATCAGGCCGGCGTCCGCCAGCGGCAACAGTGCCAGCAGCGCGGCGGTCGGGTAGCAGCCGGGGCAGGCGACGAGTTGCGCCGACGGCAGCCGGTCGCGCACCTGTTCAGTGAGGCCGTAGATCGCGTGCGGCAAGAGCTGCGGCGCCGGGTGGGTGGCGCCGTACCATTCGGCATAGACATGGACGTCGTTCAGCCGGAAGTCGGCGGACAGGTCGATGATGCGCACCCGATCCAGCGTGGCGAGAAGCTCTGCCGAGGCGCCGTGCGGCAGGCAGCCGAACACCGCGTCCACCCCCGACCAATCGATCGCATCGGCCTTCACCAGCCGCGGCAGACCGGGATAGGGCGCGAAATGCGGCCAGATGTCGGCCATCGCCAGCCCTGCCTTCTGGTTGGCCGCGAGCGCCACGATCGCAATCGCGGGGTGTCCCAGCGCCAGGCGCACCAGGTCCGCCCCGGTGTATCCCGAGGCGCCCAGCACCGCGATGCGAACCATCTTCATGCGGCGATCTATATCAAGTCTCGATGAGGAAGACCCCATCGAGTTCGGCCTGATGGCCGGCGCGCGGTCGCGCTTGCGGCGTTCCGCCGTTCCTGTTTGAGCGCGGCCTCCGGCCGGCGCGCGGTCGCGCTAGCGGCGTTCCGCCGTTGCTGTTTGAGCGCGGCCTCCGGCCGGCGCGCGGTCGCGCTTGCGGCGTTCCGCCGGATGGAATGGTTCTTCGTCACGGGAGTGCGATCCTAGTCGTCTTTCCAGAATGTCTTCAAGACCGGAAGCACCGAGGCGAAGCCGTCGGTCCAGCCGAGCACGTCGTCCCGGCCCCGCAGCGGCACCCAATCCTGGCTGCCGCCGGCGGCTTCGCTAAACCGCAGCATCCGGGCTTCGTCACGGGTGAGCGCGATCCAGATCGACGCGTTGAAGCTGAACCCGGCGGCAATGTCGGCCGGGTCCGGCTGATAGGTCAGCATCCGCGCCGACAGGCCGAGCTGCTTTGCAATCGCCGCCACCACCGGCTCCAGATCGAGAAACCGGTTGGAGATATGCACCATCAGGACGCCATCGTCCGACAACACGCGCAGGTAGGTCCGGAACGCCTCGCGCGTCAGCAGGTGGAGCGGGATCGCGTCGGACGAGAAGGCGTCGACGGCGACAAGGTCGAACCGGGCGGTCGGCTCCTCGGCCAGCTTCAGCCGGGCGTCGCCGACCACGACCCGGATGTCAGGCCGGCACTGGCTGACGTAGGAGAAGACCCGGGGGTCGGTGGCCAGTTGCACCATCAGCGGGTCGATCTCGAAGACAGTCCAGTCCTGGCCCGGCCTGGCATAGCAGACGAGGCTGCCGGTTCCGAGGCCCACCACGCCGATGCGCAGCCCTTCGCCGAACAGCGTCGGCGCCGCCAGCATCGCTCGCCCGACGCCGCTTTCCGGTGCGTAATAGGTCATCGGCATCCGCGACTTGGCATCGTCCAGCGACTGGGCGCCGTGCAGCGTGGTGCCGTGCAGCAGCCGGCGGGTGGCCGAGCTTCGGCTGTTCTCGATGGTATAGACGCCGAAGAAGCTGCGGTGCCGCGCCATGTCGGTGCGGGAAATCTCGATCTGGTGCCAGCCGCCCAGAGCCAGCATCAGCATCGCAAGGCTCCACGCGAACATCATCGGCCGGCCGATGGCGAGCACGGCGATGGCCGCCATCGCCAGCAGCGCCACGCCCTGTTCGATCGGGGTGTCGACGGCGTTGAAGCTCTGCCCCAGCCACCAGCCGAGCGCCAGCAGCAGACCCGGCGCCAGGATACGCAGCGCCCGGGCCCCGGCACCCCGACCGCGCCACAAATTGCCGATCCAGGGCGTGATCGGCTTCGCCGGTATCAGCAGCGCCGCCGCAATCAGCAGGATCGGGTGTTCATAGACCCAGTCGAAGACGAGCGGCGCGACCAGTGCCGGGAACAGCCCGCCGACCACGCCGCCGGCCGCCATCCACAGGTAGAATTCCGTCAGCCGCGATGCCGCCGGCCGGTCGGCCGCGAGCGTCCCGTGCAGCGCTACCGCCACGACCAGAAGCATCAGCAGGCTCATCAACCCGAAGATCGAGGCTGCCATCCCGCCGATCAGCACATTGGCGGCGCCGAACACCAGCAGCGCGACCGGCGACAGCAGGACCGCCCAGCGGGTCGCCGCCGGGCCGGCGCGCGAGAACACCAGGATGAAACTGACGAGATAGGCGGCAAGCGGCAGCACCCACAGCAGGGGCATCGCCATGATGTCGGTGGTGATGTGCGTCGTCGTGCTGAGCATCAGCCCGGACGGCACTGCCGCAAGCAGCACCCAGTGCAGCCGCCGCGGCCAGGTAACGGCCCGCGCGCCATGGGCCGACGCCGTGTCGGGGGCGGTCGCCGGCGGCCGATCGCCCAGCTTCAGGACTGTAAGCGCGCCCAGCCCCATCAGGCCCAGGAGAGCGACATAGCCGACCGACCAGAAAGCCTGCTGGAACGGCAGCGCCGTGAACGGCTCCAGCAGGAACGGATAGGCGAGGAGACCGGTGAGCGACCCGGCATTCGACGCCGAGTAGAGGAAGAAGGGGCTGGCGGCAGCCGGATCGGGCGAGCGGGCGAACCAGGCCTGCATCAGCGGGGCCTGCGCCGCAACCGCCACGAACACCGGCCCGATCGAGACGGCCAGCAGTTGAAGCAGCCAGAGCGCCGCCGCATCCCCGGTGTCGGCGCCCCCCAACGAGGCGATGCCGATGGGCAGCGTGAGCGCCGCGGCCGTAAAGACGCCGAAATGGATCAGCGCCTGGGTGCGGAACGGCCGCCGCTGCAGCGCATGGGCATAGGCGTAGCCGAGCAGCAGCGCGGCCTGGTAGAACAGCATCGCGGTGTTCCACACACCGGGCGAGCCGCCGAGCACCGGCAGCACGAGCCGGGCGAACAGCGGCTGGATCAGGAACAGGAGGAAACTCCCCAGGAAGACGATGGCGATGAACAGCGGCCGCAGCGGCAGGCGAAGGGTCGCAGGCGGGCCCAGAGTGGTATCCATCAGGTCAGCGCCGGCATCAGATCAGTGCCGACTGCACAGGCTGCCAGCCTTCATGCGACAGCAGCCAGGCCTTGCGCTCCAGCCCGGCGGCATAGCCGGTAAGGCTGCCATCGGCCCCGATCACGCGGTGGCAGGGCACCACGATCGCGAGCGGGTTGCGGCCGTTGGCGGTGCCCACCGCCCGGGCGTTCGGCCCGGCACCCGAAGCAGCCCCGCCGAGCGCTCGGGCGATGTCGCCGTAGCTGCGGGTCCGGCCGGGCGGGATGCGCCGCAGCTCGGCCCAGACGGCATTCTGGAACGCGCTGCCCACCACAGCGGTTCGAAGGCTGTCGAGGGCGACAAGGTTCCCCGCAAAATAGTCGGCAAAGGCGGCGGCGATCGGGTCGGGCGGCGGCTCGTCGTGCGGCTGGAGCGGCGCGATCCCGATTCGCGTCAGGCTGGTCTGGATGCGGGGCGGGTCTGCACGAATCTGCGCCGCCCACAAGCGACGGTCGCTGTGGTGCTCCAG
>JANPJJ010000073.1:0-5639 GCA_031425455.1 Sandaracinobacter sp.
CCGCCGGTCAGAAAAGCCTCCGCGCCGCCATATTTGCCGTCGCCCACAATCGGGGTTCCGGTCGCCGCGGCATGCACCCGCAGCTGGTGGGTGCGCCCCGTCATCGGCTGCATCTCCACGAACGCCGCCCGGTCCGCCGCCCGGTCGATCACCCGGAAGCGCGATTTGGCGATCTGCCCTTCGGCTCCGGATCCAGGTTCTGCCACCGCCATCTTTTCGCCACCGGTGCCCGGCTGCTTGCCGATCGGCAGGTCGATGAAGGCATCGTCCAGCTTCGGCCCGCCCGCCACCACCGCCCAGTAAAGCTTGCGGGTCTCGCGCGTTGCGAAGCATTTGCCGAAAAACGCCGCCGCCTTGCTGGTCCGCGCCAGCAGCAGCACGCCCGATGTATCCTTGTCCAGCCGGTGCACCAGCTTGGGCCGCGTGGTCATCTCGAACTGCAACGCGTCGAGCAGCCCGTCGACATGCTCGGTTGTCTTGGTCCCGCCCTGTGTCGCCAGCCCCGGCGGCTTGTTGAGGACGAGGGCATGCTTCGACTTGTGGATGACCAGCCCCTGCGCGAAATCGGCTTCTTCGGCACTCACCTCGCGCCGGGCCCTTTCGGGGCGCGGCCCCAGCCGGGCGCCCTCGCCGGCCGCCACAGCGACCGGCATCGCCTCCGCCGGCGGCACGCGCAGCACCTGTCCTTCCACCAGCCGGTCGCCGGGCCCCACCCGGGCGCCGTTCACCCGCAACTGCCCAGTCCGCGCCCAGCGGCTCACCTGGTTGAAGCTCACATCGGCCATGTGGCGCTTGAACCAGCGGTCCACGCGAATGCCGTCATCGTCCGCGGCAACGGTGAACTCGCGGCTCATGCCGACGCCGCGCTCGGACGTCGCGGTCACGAAAACACGCTGCGTGAAATCCAGAACCCCAGCGCCAAGGCGCCGAGCGCCAGCACAACCGACGCCAGCGCATAGCCCATCGCCAACCCCGCCGCACCGCGCTCCAGCAGCAGCATCAGCTCCAGCGAAAAGGCCGAAAAGGTGGTAAACCCGCCCAGGAGGCCGACCCCCAGCAGCAGCCGCGCCGTCTCGCCGCCGCTGCGAAGCGCCAGCCACCCCGCCAGCACCCCCATCAGCAGCCCGCCTCCGACATTCACCGCGAAGGTGCCCCAGGGCCACCCTCCGGACGGAACCGGCAGCAGCCGGCCTACGCCGAACCGCGCCATGGCGCCGAGCGCGCCGCCAACACCGACAAGAAGAAATCCGTTCACGCAGCCGCCCATAGCCGTACGTTCAGGCAATGCCAAACGTCCAACCCTCGGTGCGTGAAATCTCGGGCGTCAACCCTGCCGGCGCCCACCAGCGGCGGTCTGCGGCCATGGCTCGAAGCGCTGCGGCAGTCACCAGCACGTCGGTCTCATGATCGCTATAGCAGCCGTCCGGGGCCGTTTCGCTTCCCAGCGTCGCCAGCGCTTCGTTCAGGCCCGCGGTGTCCCGCAGCTTCGGCCCCCGCCCGCCCGCCAGCCGCAGCATCGCGCGGGTGTAGATTTCCACGATGGTCCGCTCGCCCGGCGGATCGAACGGCCACACGGCGTAGCCGTCGCCAAGCGCCGGCGAAACTCGACCGCCGCCGCGCAAACGGTGCAGCACGCGCATGCCCGCAAAGCTCGCCTTTGCCACCTGAGCCGCGCCGACGCAGTCGAACAGGGTCGAGGCCTTGCCGCCGCCACTTTCGTTGAACCGCGCCTCGCATGTGCGCCAGTGCAGGAAATCGGCCTTGGCGCCGTCGGCTGCACCCATCCAGAAATGCGGCCGCGCGGCACCGCCCATGAACCCGGCCGCGCCAAAGTCCTCATCGCCCGAAAGGGCATCGACATGCCGCCAGAAGCCTGGCCCGTCTTCGGCTGTTCGCAGTCCGGGCAGATACGCCCCGCGCGCCACGAACGGTGGCGCGAACGAGAAATCGAACCCTGCGATCACCCGCCCCGACAGGGCCTCCAGCCACCCGGCCACCTCGCCCCGCGCCCAGCCGGCAGGCGAGGGCGGCGGAACCAGCATCGGTGCCGCAGACCCCGGCGCGGCGACGGCCACCGCGATGCCCCGGTGTCGCGAGCCCTTGGCCCCCGACCAGTCGATCGCGACAAACCGGTCGAACGATGGAACCATCACGCAGTCCACCCGTTAGGAAGCACGGGTCGCCGGCGGAAAGCACTAGGGACCGCCCGCGACCCCCCCTCCCTCATCGTTCCGCCCGCAGCCGGGCCCATTCGGCCAGCCGCTCACCGATCGCACGTTCCCGTCCTCGGTCCGTTGGCTGATAGAAGGTCTGCCGCTCCATCCCCGCCGGAAAATAATCCTGCCCGGAAAATCCATCGGGCGCGTCATGATCATAGGCATATCCGGCCCCATGTCCCAGATCCTTCAGCAGTCGCGTCGGGGCGTTCACGATGTGCTTTGGCGGTGGCAGGCTGCCGCTGTCGCGTGCCGCCTTCCAGGCCGATTTCTGCGCCACATAACCCGCGTTGGATTTCGGCGCGACCGCCAGGTACAGGCAGGCCTGCGCGATCGCCAGTTCACCCTCCGGCGATCCCAGGAAATCATAGGCTTCCTTGGCCGCCAGCGCGACCACCAGCGCATTGGTGTCCGCCAGCCCCACATCCTCGCTCGCGAACCGCACCAGCCGCCGCAGCAGATAGAGCGGCTGCTCGCCCGCCACCAGCATCCGCGCCAGCCAGTAGAGCGCGGCATCCGGGTCCGACCCGCGCAACGACTTGTGCAAGGCCGAGATCAGGTCGTAGTGGCCGTCCCGGTCCTTGTCGTACACCGGCACCCGCCGCTGCAGCGCCGCGCCCATCGCCGCCGGCTCCAGCGGCTCGATCACATCCAACGATAGCAGCGTCTCCACCTGGCCCAGCAGAAAGCGCCCATCGCCGTCCGCCCCCGCCACCAGCGCCGCCCGCGCCGCCGGGGTCAGCGGCAGCGCCCGCCCTTCTGCCGCCTCCGCCCGCACCAGCAGCGCTTCCAGGTCGTCCGCCTCCAGCCGCTCCAGCACCAGCACCTGCGCCCGGCTCAGGATCGCCGCGTTCAGCTCGAAGCTCGGGTTCTCGGTGGTCGCCCCCACCAGCGTGACGGTCCCGTCCTCCATCGGCCCCAGGAAGCCGTCCTGCTGGCTCCGGTTGAAGCGATGGATTTCGTCCACGAACAGCAGCGTCCGCGTCCCCGCCAGCCTTGCCGACGCAAAGATCGCCTTCAGGTCCGCGGTCGAGGTCATCACCGCCGACACGCCCACGAACCGGTATCCGCAGGCATCCGCCAGCAGCCGCGCGATCGTCGTCTTCCCCGTCCCCGGCGGCCCCCACAGCACCAGATTCGGCAACCGTCCGGCTGCAACCATGCGGGTAAGGGCGCCTTCCGGGCCCATGAGATGTGCCTGCCCGACGACATCGCCCAGCACCCCAGGCCGCAACCTGTCGGCAAGCGGCGCCCGGCCCACCGCAGCCTCCTGCTGGAAAAGGTCGCTCATCCGCGCCTCACGCCTCCCCCGGCGCCCGCGTCTTCACCGCCAGCGCGTGCACCCGCCCCTCCAGCAGGTCCGCCAGCGCCCGGTTCACCGCGCGCTGCCGCTCCACACGCGCCATTCCCGTGAAAAGCTCGCTCGTCACTTCCACCGAAAAATGGCTTTCGCCCCCGCCATCGTGCCCGGCGTGGCCCCGGTGCGCGTCGCTGTCGTCGCTTACCACCAGCGCCACCGGGCGAAAATTCGCCTGCAGCCGCCGCTCGATCTCGTCCCGCACCGCGCCCATTGGCCTTCTCCGTTCAATCCCGCCGCGTTTTGTGTTAACTATTCGGGCGGCAATCGGGGTCATAAAGAAGGGGGCATTTCGATGAAAGCCATTCTGCTCGCCGCCGCCACGCTACCAAGCTTGTTGCTGGGCGCCTGCGCCTCGCTCCCCGTCGACAAGCCCATCGCCTTCAACTGCCCCGGCTTCGAAGCGCACCGCTACCGCGTCAGCCCGAGCCCAGTGGACACAGGGCCCGGCGGGGAGGCCGCAGTCACGAAGACCCTCGCCCAGCGCCTCTCCCGCATTCCCGCCCCACGCCCCGGCGCCGAATCCGCGGCGGCCCCGCGCGACCGCCTGATCCTCTCGGGCGGCGGCAAATGGGGCGCCTACGGTGCCGGTCTCATCGAAAGCTGGTCGCGCCAGACCGGCGAATTCGCCCGGCCCAACTTCCAGATCGTCACCGGGATCAGCACCGGCGCCATGCAGTCCAGCTTCGTGTTCGCCGGCAGCGCCTCCGACCCGGCTCTGGTAGACGCCTATTCGATCACGTCCGAAAGCCAGCTGGTAAAGCGCAACGGACCGCTGTTCTTCCTCTCCAACGGCTCCACCGCCGACATCAGCCCGCTTCGCGATTATGTGCTCGCCCGGCTCGACCCGCTGCTCGATCCGATTGCCGAGCGCGGCCGCCGCGACGGCGCCGTGCTGCTGGTAGGCGCGGTCGACGCGCTCGACGGCCATCTCTACGCCATCGACCTTACCGCCATTGCCGACGCCTATCAGGGCGAACAGCGCCGCCAGTGCTACACCGCGGCCATCATCGCGTCGGCTGCGATCCCCGTCATCTTCCGCCAGATCACCATCAACGGCACCCCCTATATGGACGGCGGCGTCCGCCAGTCGGTTTTCCTCACCGAGGTGCAGAAAACGCTCGCCGCGTCCGCGCCCCCCGGCCGCACCTTCATTCTGATGAACGGCACGCTGGGCGTCCCCGTCAAAAGCTCGGTCGAAGCCTCGCTGTTCGGCACGCTCGGGCGCACCCAGGCCATCGTGTTCGACCAGATCGATCAGGGCGCAGTGGGCGCCGTCGCCATCAAGGCCGGCGGCCCCGCTTACCTCGCCCAGATCGACCGCGACCTCCTGAAGCGCGAACAATGCCTGGAGCCGGACGGCACCGAGGGCAACGACGACATCTTCAACCCCGCCTTCATGGCCTGCCTGATCAAGGCCGGTCGCAAGGCGTGGGACATCGGCCCCGCTTTCCGCAGGCTGACCCCCCCGTGACAAGGAAGGGCCCCTGACAAGCCCGATGCGCTCGCTATATAGGGCCCGATGTCCGCCAACGGAGCCCGGCCGCGCGGCGGCGCCTACCCCGCAAATCGCCCCTGCGCCCACCCCGGCTGCGCCGACGCAGGCGATTATCGCGCCCCGGTCCACCGCCCCGGCAGCAGCCTCGCGCCCCCCGCCGGCCCGCCGCAATGGCAATATTTCTGCCTGGATCACGTCCGAGAGTTCAACGCCGGCTGGAATTATTTCGAGGGGATGGACCAGGAAACCATCTTCGCCGCGCAAACGCCGTATCCCAGTTGGGACCGCGAGACCCGCGCCTTCGCCCACAACGCGTTTGCAGACGGGCCGGACCGCACCGAGGACGCGCTCGGTATCCTGCGCTGGAAGACCGCCACCGCCCCCCGCCCGCAATCCACCCTCAGCCGCGAAGACCGCCAGGCGCTGGCAAAGCTCGGCCTCCCCGAAACCGCCACGCTAAAGCAGGTGAAGGCCAAATATCGCCAGCTCGCCCGCCGCTATCACCCCGACGCCAACCAGGGCAGCCGCGAGCACGAAAGCAAGTTGCAGGCGCTCACTGAAGCCCTGG
>JANPJJ010000074.1:0-2026 GCA_031425455.1 Sandaracinobacter sp.
CCCATGAGCCAGAATGCCCGTGCCGTCGCGCGGCGTGATTATGTGCTGCGCCAGATGGAGGCGAATGGCTTCATCACGGCGGCGGAGCGTGCTGCTGCCGCGGCCGAGCCGCTGGTGGCGGTGCCCAATCGCGGCATCACCCAGCCGCGCGCATCGGACTATTTTACCGAGGATGTGCGTCGGTCGCTGATCGCGCGCTTCGGCGAAACGCCCGCCGATGGCCGCAACAGCGTCTATGGCGGCGGGCTGTGGATCCGCACCTCGGTCAACCCGAAATATCAGGAGGCGGCCGAAATCGCCATGCGCGACGGCTTCATGCGCTTCGAACGCGGCCGCGCCTGGCGCGGGCCGGTCGCGACGATCGATGCAGGCGACGGCTGGCAGGGGCGCCTCGCCAACGCTGTCGTACCGTTGGGCTATGCCGATTGGAAAAAGGCAGTCGTGTTGTCGAAGGACGGAACGACCTCGCGGCTGGGGTTTGCCGATGGCAGCACCGGGACAATGCCGGGCTGGGCGGCATCGAGCCCGTTGCGCGGCACGGCGCAATCGGCGGCGGAAGTGCTGAAGGCCGGTGACGTCGTTCCGGTGGTGAAAAGCGGCTCCTGGTGGCAACTCCGCCAGGCGCCCGAGATTTCGGGAGGGATGGTCGTGGAGGACCCGGCGACGGGCCGTGTCCTCGCTATTGTCGGCGGTTTCGATGCGCGGGCGCAGAGCTTCAACCGCGCCACCCAGGCGCAGCGCCAGCCAGGATCGACCTTCAAGCCGATCGTTTATGCGACCGCGATGGACAATGGCTTCACGCCGTCGTCGATCGTCGTCGATGCGCCCTATTGCGTCTATCAGAGCCGGTCGCTCGGGCAGAAATGCTTCCGCAATTTCGGCAACATGCGCGGCGCCGGGGCGCAGACGATGCGCTGGGGCCTCGAACAGTCGCGCAACCTGATGACGGTGCGCGTCGCCTACAACACCGGCATGGACAAGGTGGTGGCGCAGGCCAAGGCGCTCGGCATCGGCAGCTACCAGCCGGTGCTCTCTATCGCGCTCGGTGCCGGCGAGACGACGGTACTCAAGCTGACCAACGCCTACGCCCAGCTGTTCAACGCCGGCCGCGCGCTCGAACCCTCGCTGATCGACATGGTGCAGGACCGCAACGGCAAGGTGATCTATCGCCGCGACACCCGCAGTTGCCCAGGTTGCGACGCCGCCGACTGGAACGGCGAAGCGATGCCGCGCCCGGGCGGCACGCCGAAACAGGTGATCGATGCGCGCACGGCGTTCCAGACGGTGCACATGCTCGAAGGCGTCATTCAGCGCGGCACCGGAACGGGCCTGCTGGCGCTCGACCGCCCGCTGGCGGGCAAGACCGGCACGACGAGCGGCCCCAAGGACGTGTGGTTCGTCGGCGGCACCCAGCAGCTCGTGGCTGGGCTCTACATGGGCTATGACAACCCTCGTAACCTCGGCGGCTTTGCGCAAGGCGGCACGGTGGCGCTGCCGATCTGGCGCAAGTTCGGCGAACTTGCGCTGAAGGACGCGCCCAAGCTGCCCTTCAACATCCCGCCCGGCGTTCGAATGGTCCGAGTCGATCGCCGCACCGGCAAGCGCGTCTATGGCGTGTGGCCGGGCACCGACAATAAGCCGGCGGTGATTTGGGAAGCCTTCAAGCCCGACAGCGAGCCGCGGCGGACGGGCGGCCCGCGGCGGAGCAGTTTCGGTGGCCCCGGCGGGCGCGTGCGAAGCGATGCCGACTTCCTGCGCAACGAGGGCGGGATCTATTGAAGAGCCTCCGGCGGCTGGGGCCGTTGGCCCCAGACCCCTTCAGTAAATCCCGCCCTCATTGCGCAGGAAGTCAGCATCGCTGCGCACCCGCCCGCCGGGGCCGCCAAAGCTGCTGCGACGCGGGCCGCCAGTGCGGCGCGGCTCGCTGTCGGGCTTGAAGGCTTCCCAGATCACCGCCGGCTTGTTGTCGTTGCCCGGCCACACGCCATAGACGCGCTTGCCGCTGCGCCGGTCAACACGGACCATC
>JANPJJ010000075.1:0-2958 GCA_031425455.1 Sandaracinobacter sp.
TCCAGCGCCAGCGCCAGGCCTAGGTCGCCCTCCAGGTTGCGCTCATGCACTTCATCGAAGATCAGCGCGCCGACGCCCTCCAGCCCAGGGTCGCCGATCAATCGATTCACGAACAGCCCTTCGGTCAGGCACTCGATCCGGCTGCCGGGTTTTGATTCAAGGCGCGTGCGATAGCCGATGCGGTTGCCCGGTTCCTCTCCGAGCAGACCGGCGATCCGCTCGGCGGCGGCGCGCGCGGCAAGCCGGCGCGGCAGCATCAGCAGGATCTTCCCGGTTTTCAGCCAGTCGGCGTCCAGCAGGCTCGGCGCCACCAGCGTGGTCTTGCCAGCGCCCGGCGGCGCCACCAGCACGGCGTTCGGCGTTGTGGCGAGGATGTCGTGAAGGGCAGGCAGGACCTCCAGCACGGGCAAGCCCGTACCCGAAAGATCAATAGGCGCGTTGGATGGCAAATTCGACAGTCTCGACGAGAGCGGACCGCGCGGCGCTGGCGGGCAGCAGCGCCAATGCATCGATCGCGCGGCTACCATAGAGCCTTGCGCGGGCCATGGTGTCGGTGATGGCGCCGGTTGCATGCAGCCGGCGGGTCGCTTCGGCCAGCTCGTCGGTGCCGTTGGCGCGGCCCGACATGGCGCGCTGCCAGAATTTGCGGGCCGCTTCGTCGCCCCGGGCATAGGCCAGGATCACCGGCAGAGTGACCTTGCCGTCGCGGAAATCGTCGCCGCTGTCCTTGCCCATCGTGGCGGCGTCGGAAACATAGTCGATGGCATCATCGACCAGCTGGAACGCAATGCCCAGGTTGCGGCCATAGGCCTCCAGCGCGTCTTCCGTTGCCTGGTCGCGCCCGGCGACCACGGCGGCGATCTGGCAGGCGGCGGCAAACAGCGCGGCGGTCTTTGCCTGGATGATCTCGAGGTATCGGTCTTCCTGTGTTTCCACCACGCGCTGCGCTGTCAGCTGCGCAACCTCGCCCTCGGCGATCACGGCGGACGCGTGGGACAGGATCTTCAGCACCTTCAGGCTGCCGTCCTCCACCATCAGCTCGAAAGCGCGGCTGAACAGGAAGTCCCCCACCAGCACAGAGGCCTCGTTGCCCCAGATGGTGTTGGCGGTCGCGCGGCCGCGCCTGAGGTCGGAGCCGTCGACCACATCGTCGTGGAGCAGCGTTGCGGTGTGGATAAATTCGACGGCGGCGGCCAGCTTGTGGTGCCGGTCTCCGGCATATTCCAGCGCGGCCGCGCACCCCAGCGTGAGCATCGGCCGGAGCCGTTTGCCGCCGCCGGCGATCAGGTGGCCGGCCAGTTCGGGAATCAGCACGACCGGGCTCTGCATGCGATCAAGGATGACCCGGTTGACGGCGCCGAGCCCCGGGGTCACCAGCGAGACGAGCGGCTGCAGGCTGGGCTTCTCGGGCCGGAGCTGGTGGACGGTGGCGGACATCTTCCCGAACCGCTAGGAGGTTGGCGCAGAAAGCGAAAGGGGCTTCATGTCGCGGGACAGTGCGGGCGCGGACGATGCGACGGGCAAGCTGGCAGGCTATCGCCGGTCGATCGACAATATCGACGCCGCGCTGGTGTTCCTGCTCGCCGAGCGGTTCAAGGTGACGCAGAAAGTGGGTGCCTGGAAGGCCGAAGCCGGGCTGCCGGCAGCTGACCCGGGGCGCGAGGAAGAGCAGATCGCGCGGCTTCGCAAGCTGGCGGCAGACGCCGAGCTGGACCCGGAATTCTCCGAGAAGTTCCTGCGCTTCATCATCACAGAGGTGATCCGCCACCACCAGCGAGCCGGTAATCTTTCTATGGAGCTCGATGAGGAAACCTTATCGAGTTCGGCCTAACGGCGGGCGCGCGGTCGCGCTTGCGGCCTACGGCCGACTTATAGCATCCAGTCGATCGGGAGCCAGGACAGCAGCATGACGATGACGCGCTGGTAGAAGCGGGTGCCGGGTTCGGTGCGGTGGACGACCGGGCCGTCGGGCGTTTCCTCCAGCCATTGCAGCCGCCCGTCCGTGCCGAGCCGCACTTCGTAGGCGCGCGACGCGACGCCCGTATCGAGCAGCTCATCAAATTCCGTTGCCATCTGCTTGCTGTCGACCAGAAAGCCTAGTTCGGTGTTGAGCGCGACTGACCGAGGATCGAAATTGAACGAGCCGATGAAGATGCGCGCCCCGTCGACCGCGAAGGCCTTGGTGTGGAGCGACGCCCCAGAGGACGGCAGCACCGGACGCGACCCGGACCCGGAACCTATGCCGATCTTGCGGCGTGGCGCCCCCGGCTCGGCCTTCAGCTCCCACAGCCGGATGCCGGCCTGCAGCATCGCCTTGCGGTGGTGCCCATAGCCGGCGTGGACGGCGGCCACATCGGTCGCTTCGAAAGCGTTGGTCATGATCGTGACCGAGACGCCGCGCCGAGCCAGTTCGACCAGCCAGTCGCGACCGGCCCTGGTGGGCACGAAATAGGCCGATATCAGCGAGAAGGCCGAGCCGGGGTCGCCGAGCAGCTTTGCAAGGCGGACGGCGAGCAGTTCGGACCGTCGGGCTCGGTCCAGCCCTTTCGCGGGATCGTCGCTCACCAGGCGGACCGGTGCCCAGATCATCGGCAGCTCGATCTCCGCGGCCCCCTTTGCCACGTGGCTGCGCTCGATGGCCCGGGCATAGTCGCTTGCCAAGGGCTGGTCTGCTGCGGCGTCGACCTGGCGGCGCAGTTCGTCGAGCGCTGCCGGCGCAGGCGGCGGGAGAATGGAGGTGACATGGTGACTGGAGGCACTGGCCCAATAGCGATCGAAATCGGCCGAAACGTCGGCAACCACCGGGCCGATCGCGAACAGGTCCAGGTCCTCGAAGTGACTGTCGGTCGGCGCGCCGAAATATTCATCCCCGACGTTGCGGCCGCCGACCACGACAGCCTGGCTATCGGCGATGAAGGACTTGTTGTGCATGCGCCGGTTCAGGCGGCCGAAATCCAT
>JANPJJ010000076.1:0-14484 GCA_031425455.1 Sandaracinobacter sp.
CGATGCGGACGCCCATGTGAATGTACCGATCGGCACCAATGCCGCCGTCCGCATCGCCGGCTACACGCGCAACCAGGACGGGTTCGCCCGCAACGAGGAGCGCGACATCCTGTTCGGCAAGACCAAGAGGTGGGGCGTGCGCGGGCAGCTCTATGCCCAGTTCGGCAATCTCGACGTCACGCTCGCCGGCGACTACGGCCTGGACAAGTCCAACCCGGCGCCCTCGGTGCTGCGCGCGATCGTGCCCGCGCCCTTCTTCCCGCCCGATGCCGCCAGCGAGATCCAGAACCCCGGCGACTTCTACCGGGTATTTTCGTCCAACGATCCCGAGGCGCGCAACGAAACCTGGGGCGGCTCGCTGACGCTGGCGCTGGATGTGGGCGACGCGACGGTGAAGTCGATCACCGCCTACCGCAATCTGGACGGCTTCTCGACGTCGGACCCGGACGGCACCGGATATCGCCTCTACGACCAGAACACCGGCACCACGCAGAACCAATTCAGCCAGGAACTGCAACTGTCGGGAGAGCGCGGGCGCTTCACCTATCTCGTCGGCGGCTATTACTTCAAGGAGCAGGCCGAACAGGAGCTGCGGCTCTGCTTTGCGCCCATCACCAACACGCCGGCCGTACGCGGCAATCCCTGCAACACATGGAACCAGGGCAACGACCAGGAAACCGAAAGCTGGGCGGTGTTCGGCCAGGCCCGCTTCGCGCTGAACGACAGGCTCAGCTTCACCCTGGGAGGCCGCTACACCTGGGAGACAAAGACCAACATCTCAAACCAGGCGTTCGATTTCCGTCCCGCCGGCGCCGGGCCGGGCGCCATCTTCGGCTTCGGCCTGCCGCTCGGCTTCGGCGACCGGGTGCTGTTCCCGATCGTCCAGAACCTGCCGGGCAAGCTCAGCTTCAACAAATTCACCCCGCGCGTCGGCGTCGGGCTGAAGCCGTCCGACGACCTGCTGCTGTTCGCTTCCTACGCCAAGGGCTTCCGGTCCGGCGGGTTCAACGGGCGGCTGATCGCACCGCAGCCGACGATCCCGACCTACGAGCCCGACACCAACGACGCCTTCGAGCTCGGCTTCAAGTCGGACCTCATCGATCGCACACTGCGCTTCAACGCGACCGCCTTCTATTCCAAGTACAAGGGCATCCAGCAGACCATCTCGGACCCGGCCGTGCAGTTCCGCGTGGCGAACGCTGGCGAGGCGGAGCTTTACGGCTTCGAGCTGGAACTGACCGCCGTCCCGGTCGCGAACCTCAGGGTCGATGTCGGCGTGGGCTACAGCCATTCCGAGTTTCAGAATGTGCCGGCGGCGGTGGGGCCGATCAACGGCAACCAGCTGCCGTTCAACCCGGAATGGAATGTGATCGTCGGCGCCCAATATGCGCTGCCGCTGGGCAATGCCGGCACGCTGACGCCTCGGCTGGACTATCGCCTGCAGTCCGAAATCAACTTCACCGCGTTCAACCTGCCGCTGGAATCACAGCGCAGCTACGGGCTCCTGTCCGCGCGCCTTACCTGGGCCGACGCTTCCGACCGGTTCAGCATCGCCGTCTATGGCGAGAACCTGATCGACGAAGAATATTACACCTTCGGGCAGGACGCGCTGGCGGCGCAGGGTGTGGCCTACACCTATCTCGGCCGGCCGCGTGAGTTCGGAGTCCGCGCCGGGTTCCGCTTCTGATGCGGCCCGTGGAATAGGGTCGGGCACAGCCTAACCCTGCTCCACGAACGCCTCTTCCAAGTCGCGCAGCCGGTCCTTTCCGAAGAATATCTCGTCGCGCACGAAGAAGGTGGGAATGCCGAAGCCGCCCCGCTCGACCAGTTGCTGCGTCTCGTCGATCAGCGCCTGCTTCATCTCGGGAGACTGGCTTTCCCGAACAAGGTCGGCCGTCGGCAACCCCGCCGCGTCCAGCACGCCGGTGAAGATTTCGGCCTGCCCCATATCCAGCTGGCGTTCCCACATCGCGGCGAACACCGCCTCGTCATAGGGCGCCGGCACGCCGAGCTTTCGGGCGGCATGGGCGCCGCGCATCAGGGCCAGCGTGTTGATCGGGAAGAAGGGATTGAAGCGGAACTCGGCCAGGTCATGACGCCTGACGAAGCGAGCCATCTCCAGCCCGTCATAGGCCAGCTTGGCCGGGATACCGCCGAAGGCCTCCATCGGCGAGCGATTGCCGGTCGCCTTGAACACGCCGCCGAGCAGCACCGGCCTCCTCACGAACATCTTGCCGATCCGCGCCTCGATTCCGGGCAGCACGCGATGGCACAGATAGGCGTTGGGGCTGCCGAAATCGAAATAGAAGTCGATCGTCGCGCTCATCCGGACCTCTCCGCCCCGAACCCCTCCGCACCGCTTCGGCAGGATAGCGGCGGTCCCGGCGCTGGCAAGGGCCGGCCCGACGTGCATGAACCGCACCGTCAGCAAAGAACCATGGAAGAGTGCCCGCATGACCGACCCCAGTGCAGCCCATGCCCCGCCGCGAAACGCCAGCATCGTCGTCGTCGGCGCCGGCGACTATATCGGTGCGGCCATCTGCCGGCGGTTCGCCGCCGGGGGCTATGTCGTGTTCATGGGCCGCCGCAACGGCGACAAGCTGCTGCCGCTGAAGGCCGAGATCGAGGCTGCCGGCGGCAGGGCCGAAGCGCGCACGCTCGACGCCCGCGAGGAGGACCAGGTGGCCGCCTTCATCGACGAGGCCGAGGCCGAAGCCCCGATCGAACTCGTCATCTTCAACATCGGCGCCAACGTGAACTTCCCGCTCCTGGAAACGACCGCACGCGTCTTCCGCAAGGTCTGGGAGCTTGCCTGCTTCTCGGGCTTCCTGACCGCACGCGAAGCGGCGCGCGTGATGCTGCCGCGCGGCCGGGGCTCCATCTTCTTCACCGGCGCAACGGCGGCCCTGCGCGGCGGCGCAGGCTATGCCGCCTTCGCCAGCGCCAAGTTCGGGCTGCGCGCGGTGGCACAGGCGGCCGCGCGGGAGCTGGGGCCCCAGGGCATCCATGTCGCCCATCTGGTGATCGATGCCGGCGTCGATACTGGGTGGGTGCGGGAACGAATGCGCGCCGCCGGCGCCGCGGCGGACCGGGTCCTGCTGCAACCTGTGTCGGTCGCCGAGGTCTATTGGGCGCTGCACCGGCAGACCAGCGACGCCTGGACCTTCGAAACCGAGATCAGGCCATCGACCGAGCCCTGGTGAGGGAAGGTCGACGACCGACGCGCCACCTCGCACTCGACAGAGCTGCCGAAACCTGATTTTCTACGGCAGATGAAGATCTTGGCCACGGCTGTTATCATTCTGCTGCTGGCCGGGGGGCCGGCCCCGCAGCCAGCAGCAGCGGCAGCAGAACCGATGCTGGCAACCCTGCTGGCGGAAGGACGACGCCATGCGGAAAGCGGGAAGCAGTGGGAGGCACTTCGCAGCTTTGGCGAAGCACTGCGGATCGCGCCCGACAATGGCGAAGCCCTTCAGGCGATTGCCGGCATCCTCGATCGCAATCGCGGCGCGCACGGGGCCGCTGCGCTGGCCGGGGTGAATGGCCCTCGCGCAGCGGACATGGCAGCGGCGCGGGTCCGCTGGGGCGCGGAGGTTCGGCCCGAGGAAGTCGGCCGGCGCTTCGAAGGCACCGACCGCGCGTTGGCCGATCTCGACGGGCTGCTGGCAAAGCTCGCTGCGGACCGCTCGTCCGATCCCGCTCTGGTCCGGCGCCTGCGCCTGGACCGCGTGGTGGCGCTCCGGGACCGCGTCCGGATGGCGGAAGCGCTGGCGGAGGCGGAGGCTCTGGCGCCGCTTCCGGCCTATGCCGACCAGGCCTATGCCGACGCGCTGCTCTATTGTCGGCGCCCGGAAGCGGCCCTTGCTGCTTATGATCGGGTGATCGCGGTCGATCCCGGCAACATCCAGGCACGCTACGGCCGTGTGTTCGCGCTGGTCGAGCAGGAGCAGCTGACGCAGGCTTTCCTGGCCGCCGACGCCATCGTCGACGCGGAGCCGCGCTTTCGCGCAAGGGCCGGGGGCCCGGCGACGATCCCGAATGCAGAACATGGCTATGCCGCGCAGCTGGCCGCGGAAGTGCGCCTGTGGGGCAACCGGCTGGCCGAGGGGCACGATCGCCTGCGCCCGCTGGTCGCCGGCGCCCCGGCCAATCCGTCGCTTCGCCGGGCGATGGCAGCCGCCTCGGCAGCGCGTGGCTGGCCGCGCGCTGCCGAACAAGAGGCGCAGATCGCAGCCAGCCTCGATCCCGACAGTCTGGCGACGGCTCTGGCGCTTGCAGACAGTGCGCTGGCCCGGAACCGGCTGACGGAGGCCGATACACGGACCGGCGACCTGATGAAGCTGGCTCCCGAGAACCTCGCAGTCCAGCGTCTTGACCGGGAGTTGCCCGCGCGGCGGGCATGGCTGCTGCAAGCAGAGCTTCGCCCGCAGTTCAACGAAGGCGGGGGCAGCTTCGCCAGAGGCCAGGGCTATGAGTTCGGCGCAACGCTGGCGTCACCGCCGCTCTGGGGCCCGTTACGCTTGGCGGGCAGGTTCGACTCTGCCGCCGCAGACCCGCCGGAGGGGCGGGTCACCCGCCACCGCGCTGGCGGCGGCCTCGAACTGCGCACTTCCGATGTGGCGGCATCCCTCTATGCGACCGGGAGCTGGGGCAGCCTGCCGCAGGCGAGCCTCGGGATGGCCGTTGCCGTCGAGCTCAACGATCGCTGGACCGTTCGCGCAGCGGGCGAGATGAATTCGATCGAGACGCCGATCCGGGCGCTTCTTGCCGACATCGGCGGCGATAGTCTCTCCACCACCCTGTCCTGGCGCCGCGACGAACGGTTCGAAGCCAGCACCACATTTTCCTGGCTCGGTTTTTCCGACGGGAACAACCGCTTTTCGGCCAGTGGCGCGGCGGTGCAACAGCTGTTGGCGCATCCGCATTTCGATCTTTCCGGCCGGCTCGACCTCTATGCCGGGTGGAACAGCCGGCCCGGCGGGCCCTATTTTGCGCCCTCATCGGACCTGTCCGCCGCTGTCGGCCTCAGAGCACGACATGTCGCCTGGCGGCGCTACGAACGCAGCCTGGTGCACATCCTGTCGGTCGATACCGGCCTTTATCGACAGATCGGCTTTGCCGCGCGGTGGATCGGAGTCGCGCGCTACGAACAGCGCTGGCGGCGCGACCCGTGGTCCGAAATCTTCTACGGCATCACGGCGGATCGCCGCGTCTACGACGGCAATGCGGAGCGAGGGATTTCCCTCTTCCTCGGCTTGCGCCAGGCTTTGTAGATGGCCCGCGCGCTGCTTCTTGCCGGTATGGCGATGGTCATGGCGTCGGCAGCATCGGCCGAACGCGAGCCGGGATTTGCCGCGATCGCGTTCCACGATGTGGTCGACACCCGCGCCGAACTCACCGACGATGCGGTCACCACCCAGAGCCTGGTCGACTTCTTCGACTGGATGAAGGCGGAAGGCTGGACAGCCGTGTCGCTCGATGCCGTCGAAGCGGCCGGTCGTGGCGGCCCCCCGCTGCCGGACAAGGCGATCCTGCTGAGCTTCGACGACGGCTACCGCGGTATCTTCGATCGGGTTTATCCGTTGCTGCTGGCCTATCGCTACCCGGCGGTGGTGGCTCTTGTCGGCAGCTGGATGGACACGCCCGAGGGCGGCACCGTCGATTATGGCGGAACGCCGGTGCCGCGCGCCCGCTTCGTCACGTGGAGCGAGGTGCGCCGCATGCAGGCGTCAGGGCTGGTCGAGATCGCCAGCCACAGCCACGATCTGCACCGGGTCGTGCCCTCCACGCCGCAGGGCAACAGCGGCCCCTCGGCCCGCACCTGGGCCTGGCAACCGGCGGCCTGGCAACCGGCGGCTTGGCGAACGGCGGCTTGGCGAACGGCGGCAGGCCGCTACGAGACCGACGCCGAGCATAAGGAACGCATTGAAGCCGATCTGCGCCGCTCCCGCAGCCGGATCGCCGACGAGACCGGGCGGCCGCCCCGCGCCCTGGTCTGGCCGTTCGGTCGCCACTCCGGCGTCGCGCTGGAGGCCGCGCGAAACGCCGGCTTCGGCTTTGCTTTCACGCTGGAGCCCGAACGCGCCGACGCCCGCCTGCCGATGGCGCTGCACCGCTATTACCCCACCGGCGATCCCTCGCTCGGCGTGCTTGCTTACAACCTCGGCTTTCCGCCGCGCCGCGCCGAAACGGTCCGCCTCGCCTGCGTCGACCTCGCGCCGATGGCGAAGCTTGACGGCGAGGCGCAGGACGCCTGGCTCGGCGAGCTGATCGAGGGCGTGCGCCGCCTGGGCGCAACCGACATCGTGCTAGACATCGGTGCAGTAGAAGGCGGCGCAATGGACGGCGGTAAGATCAGCAGCGCCTGGCTCCCGGGAACGGGCCTGCCGCCCTCCGCCGACATCTTCGGCCGCGCGGCGCGGCAGCTGGGCCTGCGGGCCGGCGTGTCGGTTCACGCCCGCATCCCGCTTCAGCCGGCTCTGGCGAGCCTCGGCCCCGAAGGGCCCGGGCGGCTGGCCGCCGCTGCGGCGCGCGCCGCCCCGATCGACGGGCTGCTGGTCGATCCGGCGCCCGCCGGCGCGCTCCCGCCTGAGGCCGCGCCGACGGTCACGGCGATCCGCGCTGCCCGTTCAGCGGCACCGGCCACGGCCATCGCCGACCTTTTTGCCAAGGCTGCGGCGATCGATCCGCGTCTCCGGTTGCTGGTCGCGGCCCCCGATGCCGGCCCCGGCTCCGGCACCGACCGGCAGCTCGCTGCGCCCGCCGGCTCGGGCACGGCCCCCTGGCTGGTGCCGGCGCACAGCGGCCGGCTTCTGTTGCCGGTCGGCGGCACGGCCGACGAAGGCGTCGGTGCGCTGCAACGAAGCGGGGCAACCGCGCTCGCGCTCTGCCCCTGGAACGGCGAGCCCGTCCCCGGCTTTTCCGCCGCGACCTTCCCCTGGCTGCCCTGATGCAGGGCTGGGGGCTCGGCATATTGTCCTATGTGCCGCTGTTCTGCTTTGCCTATCCGTTCGTGATGGCCTGGTACTGGATGGCAGGCGGCCTGCTCTATTGGAACTGGCGCGAACGCGGCGCCCACCTGCCCGAAGACCCGCCTCCGCTCGACCGCTGGCCGCCGATCTCGGTGTTGATCCCTTGCTACAACGAAGCCGAAAACGCGGTCGAGACTCTTACCACAGCCTGCGCGGGCGATTATCCGGACTTCGAAGTGATTGCGGTCAACGACGGCAGCCGCGACGACACGGCGCGGATCCTGGACGAGCTGGCGGCCCGGCTTCCGAACCTGCGGGTCGTGCATCTGGCCGAGAATGCCGGCAAGGCCAATGCGCTCAACATCGGCGCGCTGCTGGCGAAGAACGAGCTGCTGCTCTGCATCGACGGCGATGCACTGCTCGACCGCCATGCGCTTCGCTGGATGGCCTACAACTTCCAGCGCGGCGATGTCGGCGCCATCACCGGCAACCCGCGCATCCGCAATCGCTCCACATTGCTCGGCAAGCTCCAGGTCGGGGAGTTTTCCTCGATCGTGGGCCTCATCAAGCGGGCACAGACGGTCTATGGCCGGCTGTTCACGGTGTCGGGCGTTGCCGCCGGCTTCCGGCGGCAAGCGCTGGCGGATGCCGGCTGGTGGTCGTCGCACACGCTCACCGACGATATCGACATCACCTGGCGCATCCAGCTCGCCGGCTGGCGTGCGGTCTATGCCCCCAGCCTGATCGTCTGGATCCTGATGCCCGAAACGCTGAAGGGTCTCTGGAACCAGCGCGTCCGCTGGGCTGAAGGCGGCGTGCAGATGATGCGGGACTATGCCGGCCCGATGCTCCGGGGGCGAATGCCCAGTCTCCTTATCATCTACTTGAACTACTTCCTCAGCGTGCTCTGGTCGTTCGCCATGCTCGCCGGCGTGCTGATCGGGTTCGCAGCGCTGGCCGGCTGGCAATCGCCCGCGATCGTCGCCGGCGTCTCGCTGGTACCGAGCTGGTGGGGCGCCGTCCTTGCGGTCACCTATCTGTTGCAGGCAGCCGTCAGCCATCTGGTCGAGCGGCGCTACGAACCGCGGATGCTTCGCTCGCTTTACTGGATTGTCTGGTATCCGCTGGCGTTCTGGACGATCGCGACGCTCAGCACGATCCGCGCAGTTCCCAAGGTCGTGTTCCGGCGCGGCGCGGTGAAAGGAACCTGGGTCAGCCCGGACCGGGGGTTCCGCGCCACATGACCGACCCGTTCGCCGGCTGGCCGCCGATCATCACCGATGCCCGCCCGGGACGCTGGGTGCGGCTACGCGATATCGTCCTGACGCTGATGATGTGGGCCTTCCTGCTCGCCATCCTCTACACCGAGATGCGCTTCGCGTGGGACAGCCTGATGGTACTGCTCGGGCGGTCGGACGCGCAGATCGATGCCGAAATGGCGTTGTTCTGGCAGCGCATGCAACCCCTGCTGTGGCTGATGGGCGGGCTTGTCGTGATGCTGGCGTTCGCCTCCCTTGCCAGCCGGCGGCGCCGCGACGCCGCAATCGCCGGGCTTCAGCCGGAACCGCTGGGCGAGGCTGCAATCGCGCTGAAGTGCGGCATGTCGATCGACGGCATGGCTGAGGCGCGCCGGCATCGGGTGGTCATCGTCCACCGCACGGCCGACGGAAGCCTGCGGGTGGAGCCGAGCCCGGGCGGCGTCCTGCCCTAACCCCGATCAAGCTGCCGTCGCACTGGAACCCAGCGCGTCACCCGGTCCTGAATGGCCCGCTTTTCGGGCGGGGCGAGGTTCAGAGTGTCGGCACTGCCATAGTGATAGACCATTGCCGAGCGGCGCCCGGCACCTTCATTGTCGACCGATTTGTGCAAAAGATAGCTGTGAAACACCAGCAGGTCGCCGGGCTGCATCAACACCGGGATGGCCGAAGACTCGTCCACCTGCTCGATCTCGAGATAGCCATGGTTCGCGCCCGGGCGCCGGTCTGGAACATGCGTCCGGATTGGCCCCCTATGCGACCCCGGCAGCACCATCAGGCAGCCGTTCTCCAGGGTCGCCTCCGAGATCGCGAGCCACAGCCCGACCTGCGGCTGCCGGTCGAAATCGAAGTAGAGACTGTCCTGGTGCCAGGGCTGGCCCCAGGCGCCGAGGTTCTTCAGGATCAGCATCGACTGGAACACGTCGATGTCGTCGCCGAGCAGCGCGGAAACCACGTCGGCCGCCTCCTCCGACAGGGCGAAGGCACGCGCCGTTCCCGAGAGATGCGGGTTGAACAGCTTGGCGACAAAGTCCTCCGGCTCAACGGCCCGCTCGGGGACCTTGGCCTCGGGCTGGACCAGCATTCCGCCTGCCAACACATAGGCCGGTTCACCGGGGTGGGCCGCCGGCGGATCCGCCCGCAACAGCGACAGGATTTCACGTTCCATGGCCCGGCCGACGGCCGGCGGACTGAACCCCCGCAACAGGAAGAAGCCGTCGCGCTCCCATTGCGCCAGATGGGCGGGTTCGATCATGCCGCTGTCTCCTCCAGGCCGGCCGCGCGACGCTTGCCGATGTCGTCCACCAGAGCTGCGTGCATCGCGGCATCGAGCGGGTAGCGAAAGATGAAGGCAGCCCCTGCCACCGAACAGGCAACGGGCACCCACAGCATCACCAGCCGCATGTCCGCCAGGGTATCCGCCGGCTGGGGCCGGTTCGCGATATAGCCGATTGCCGTCAGCACTTCCCCCAGCAGACCCACCGCGATCCCGAGCGCTGCCTTCTGCACGAACGAGACCAGCCCGAACACGATGCCCTCGGCCCGAACGCCGGTCTGCCATTCGCCATATTCGACCGTGTCGGGCAGCATGGCCCAGAAGGTGAGATAGGCAGCGCCGGACGCGATCCCCAACAGCGCGAGCGTCGCGAACATGGCAGGGAGCGCGCCGTCTGCCAGATAGAACAGCAGATAGGCGAGCACCGCGAGCCCCGTGCCGGAAAGCGATACGATCCGCTTCGACGTTCGCTGCATCAGGACGGTCCACAGCGGGATCGCCAGGAAGGCGCAGCCGGTGATCGTGGCAAGGGCAGGGCCGATCAGCGCTGCGCGGTCGCCATCATATTTCAGATGATAGGGGAGGGTCTTGCCGAAGAAGGTCGATCCGAACGAAGCCATCAGCAGAGAGCCGCTGACCAGCCAGAAGGCCCGGTTCGAGCGCAGCATGCGGATCATGTCGGCCGCGGACGGCAACGGGGCTTCGTGCGCCGCCGGATCTTCGCGGGAGGTGAAGAAAACCATCAGCAGCAGCGCTGTGGCGAGCAGCCCGTACAGCAGGGCCACCCGGAAGAAGCCCAGGGCATCGTCGCCGCCGCCAAGCCGCTCGACCAGAGGAAGCGTCAGCAGCGCAATGCCGAGCCCCGCCGCCGTCGCCGACAGCATGCGGATCGCTGCCAGCACGCCGCGCTCCCGACTATCGGTCGTCATCGCGGCCGACAGTGACACATAGGGCATGCTGACGATCGTGTAAAAGGTGCGGAACAGCATCTGCGCCGCCAGCGCCCACAAGGCGAGCGCAACGCCGGTGAACCCCGTCGGCAGGAAGATCAGCGCCCAGGAGGCCGCCAGCGGCACCGCACCGAACAGAATCCAGGGGCGATACCGGCCCCAGCGCGATCGGGTGCGGCTGGCGAGATATCCCATGGCCGGATCGGTCACGGCATCCCAGATCAGGGCGGCCGCCATGATCCAGCCCGCCGTAGAGGGCGCAAGGCCGGCGACGTCGGTGTAGAACAGCAGGAGAAACAGGCTCGCCGTTGTGAAGAACAGGTTGAAGCCCATGTCCCCCACGCCATAGCCGAGCCGCCGCGGCCAGGTGAGCCGGGCGCTCATGCCTCTGCCGCGCGTTTCAGCGCCTCGTTGAAGAGGCGGAAATTCGCTTCGATCCGTGCCCCATATTCCAGCAGGAGCCGCTCGGCGGAAAGCCCGCTGAACGTCTCGAAATGGTGGAACCGGCATCCTGCCCCGGACGGCTCGCAACGGAACACATGGTCCCCTTTCAGGATGGACCGGTCCGGATGCCCGCCCTCCCAGCGCATTTCCGGAAACTCTGCCGAGATCAGGGTGACGACGCCATCGGTTTCAGCCCCGCCCGGCACATGCAGGGACTTCAGTTGCAAAGTCGTGCCCGACACGAGAAGGCCTTGCACGCTGACGATATAGGGATTCCAGCTCGCATAGCCTTGGAGGGCCGTGAGGATCCGCCATACCCGTTCAGCCGGAGCTGCGATCCCGATCTCGGTATCGATCCGCCCAGGTTCGCTTGGCATCGGGGCGCTCAAAGCCGGATCGCCGCCACCAGCGGGGCCGGGTCCACGGCGGTGCTGCACGCAAGCAGGCGGTAACTGCCGGGCTCCAGGTGCCAACCTCCGTCGTGCCGGAAGCGCAGGCGCTCAATCGGGATGCCGGTTTCGGCGATCGCGGTCTCGCCCGCCTTCAGCTCCACCCGAACGAAGCCCACCAGCTTGCGCGGCCAGCGCTGGGCGAGCCGGCCCGGTGCCTCCGCGAACAGCAGCACGACATGCCCGCCGGCCATCGGGCCGTCATTGCGGACCGCGACAGACATGTTCAGCCTGTCGCCCTCTTGCCGCACCTTCAGTGCCCGGGTGGTAAAGCGATTGTAGGACAGGCCGTGACCGAAGGCATAGCGCGGCGCGATGCCGTCCCGCAGCAGCTTGGGATAGCCGTGCCACAGGTCATAGCTGATGCTGTCTGCCTCGCAATCGAAATGCGGATAATGCGCCGGGTCGGTGGCCAGCGTGAACGGCAGCCGCCCAGACGGCGACACCTCGCCGAACAGCAGGCGGGCCAGCGCGCGGCCGCCCTCCATGCCGGAATAGAAGGTCTGCACGATGGCGCCGGCATCCTCGCGCCACCCCTCGACCAGGATGGCGGAGCCCGAAACGATCACGACGACGAGGGGCTTCCCCGCTGCCGCTGCCGCAGCCGCCTTGATCAGCGCAACCTGGGCCGGCGGAAGGCCCAGATCCACCCGATCGCCGCCCCGCGCGCGCGCCGGTGCATAGGCCTTGCGAGCCTGCTCCACCGCGCCGCCCTCCTGCCCCAGATTGAGGTCGCCGGGGATATACTCGCCCTCTTCCTCGGCGGTGGTCCCGACGACCAGAACGACGGCGTCGGCTGCGCCCGCAGCAGCCGCCGCAGCGGCAAGATCGGTCTCGTCCCCCGGCAGGATCGCGTCCGCCCCCAGATAGTCGGACAAGCCCTTGAGCGCGGTCACCACATGGCGGGCCCGCACACGCGACGATCCGAAGTCGCCGGTGTTCTCCAGGGCCGCCAGCCGGCCGATCACTGCAAGCCGGCGCACACGCGCTTTGTCGAGCGGGAGCACGCCCCGGTTCTCCAGCAGCACGGCCGACTTCTCGGCCGCTTCGAGCGCGAGCGCCACATGCGCCTCGCCGGAAACCAGCTCTTCGGGATAGGCCGGTAGCGGGTCTTCCGCCGCAAGCGTCCGGCACAGGGTGGTCAGGATACGCCGGCAGGCAGTGTCGATCACTGCCGGCGCCACCTGCCCCGCCTCCACCGCCGCCAGCAGCTTGTCGCCCCAGACCAGCGGCTCGGGGTTCTCGATGTCGAGCCCCGCCGCAGCGCCATACAGCTGATACACGCCGCGCACCCAGTCCGAGTGGACGAACCCCTCGAAGCCCCATTCGCCGCGCAGAATGTCCGTCAGCAGATGCCGGTGCTGGCCGCAATATTCGCCGTTCAGCTTGTTGTAGGCGCTCATCACGCTCAGCACGCCAGCGTCCAGGATCTCGCGAAAATGCGGCAGATAGACTTCGTGCAGCGCGCGCTCTTCCACCCGCACATCCACCCGGAAGCGGCTGTTCTCGATCGAGTTCACCGCGAAATGTTTCACCGTCGCGATCACATTATGGGCCTGGAGCCCGGTGCCGAGCGCAATCCCCATCTCTGCCAGATGCACCGGGTCCTCGCCGTAGGTTTCCTGGGCGCGGCCCCAGCCCGGGTGCCGCAGCAGGTTCACGCAGACGGCGCCCGACAGGTTGCAGCCCTGCGCCCTGATCTCGATCCCCATCGCCTCGCCGATGCGACGTTCCAGGCCGGTATCGAAGCTGGCACCGCGTGCCATGGTGCAGGGGAAGCAGGTGGACTGCCCCCGAGCGACGCCCCTCGGCCCGTCGGTGAACCACAGCGCCGGCACATCCAGCCGCTCGATCCCGCCCCCGGCCCGGTAGGGTCGCGCGGCCCACACCCGGCCGTCGTCGACAAAGGCCTGGAAGAAGCCCTTGCCCGACATCATGCCCACCTTCTCGGCCAGGGTCGCCTCGGCCAGGATCAGCTCGACATGCGCGTCCAGCGCGGCCGGGTCCAAGTCATTGCCTGCAAGGATGTTCGTCACCGGTTTTCGTCCTTCCCCGCCGCCCGGACGGTATCGCGGATCGTCTGTTTCATCCGCTCGACCGCGGGGTCCAGCACCGACAGCGGCGTCCCCAGCACATGTTCCAGTGCAAGGCCGCGCAGCAGCGACACATTGTGGTAGAACAGCATCGCGACGGTGTTGGCATCGGTCACGCCGGCCGCTGCAAAGCGGCGGCAATGGTCGGCAAGGGTCCGGGCGTACATGGCGTCGTGCACCGGGAGCACGACGGCGGCCAGCTCGGCGTCGGACCGGGTCGCGGTCCAGATTTCGGTCTGGGCGATGCCCGAGGGCTGCCGGAACTGCACCCACGCCCGGTCCGAAATCACCAGGATCTGCTGCAACGGATCGTCGATCCCGGCCAGCGCCTCCCGATAGGCGGCATAGTCCGCCTCCAGCGAGGCTTCGACGACCGCCGCCATCAGCAGCGCCTTGGTGGGGAACTGGTGCAGCATCGCCCCGCGCGACACGCCCGCCAGATCCGCCACCAGATTGGTCGATGTGGAAGCGAACCCCAATCGATAGAGCGCATCGGTGGCGGCCAGGACCAGGCGCATCCGGGTGGACGCCGACCGTTCGGCCTGAGTGCGCCGGACCCTCGATCGGTGCTCGGCAAGCGGGACGACAGCAGACATTCTTTCTCCCCCACTTACAAACCGTCTTGACTGTTTTGTTATGCCGGTGCGACAACGGCGTCAACAACAGATCGCCGGTTGGGAGACCGGCGACAACAAGGGCCGGACGCGCGCCGGCCATGACAACAACAGGGCCGGGCTTGCCCCGGCAAAGGGGAGGATGCAATGCCGAACGTCTCGCGGGCCTGCCTGCTGGCCACACCGATGATCGGGGCGCTGATCGCCGCGCATCCGGCAGCGGGCCAGACCGCTGCCACCGATGCGCCTGCCTTCGAGGACATTCTGGTCACCGCCCAGCGGCGAAGCGAAAGCCTGCAGGACGTCCCACTGGCGATCAGCGCGGTTTCGGGCGACAGCCTGCGCGCCAAGGGCATCGACAATGCGATGGACCTGCGGTTCGTCGCCCCCAGCCTCAACTTCGCCAACAGCGCCAACACCCGCGGCGAGGG
>JANPJJ010000077.1:0-8649 GCA_031425455.1 Sandaracinobacter sp.
TGGGCTCGGGCGACCCCCGGGACTTGCAGCAACCCTCGCAGCCGCAGCCTGCACCGGCAAACCGGGGTGGGGTGCTGACATCGAGCGGCCGGGTGGATACCACCGAGGAACAGGAAGTCCGCCGGGCCGAGGCGAGGCTGCAGCTGCGCGAGCTCTACGAACCCTCTCAGGTGGAGCGGGACTATCGGCGGCGGCTGAACGAGCCCGACCTGCGCCAGTTCGGCTACAGTTTCTTTCAGTCGGCCCCGGCTGCGACCGGGGTCCGAACCGGGGCCATTGGCGACGACTATGTCCTTGGCATCGGCGACGAAATCCAGGTCAGCTTCCGGGGCGCCACCAACCGTTCGCAGATGGTGCGGGTGGACCGGGACGGCCGGATCGTGGCGGGAGACCTGCGGCCGATCCCGGCCGCGGGGCGCACGCTCGGCAGCGTTCGCGGCGACCTGGCGGCCGAAACCCGGCGCACGATGCTGGCGACCGATGTCTATGTGTCGGTCGGCGAAGTCCGGGCGATCAGCGTGTTCGTCGGCGGTGAAGTGGAGCGGCCGGGGCAGTTCAGCCTGACGTCGCTGGCCGATATCGGTACTGCGCTGGCTCAGGCCGGCGGCGTGCGCCGCTCGGGGTCGCTGCGCCAGGTTCGGCTGGTGCGCGCCGGCGGCGGCACGATCAGCGTCGATCTCTATGGCCTGCTTGGAATCGGCGCGCCGACGGCGGTTCGGCTGCGCGACGGCGACCGGGTGATCGTGCCGGTGATCGGACCGACCGTGGCCGTGACCGGCGCGGTGGCGCGGCCCGGCATCTATGAGCTGCGCGGCAATGCGCCGGTCAGCTCGGTCGTGGCCTTTGCCGGCGGCGCGATCCGCCAGCGCGGCGGCCAGGTGGTGATTAGCCGGATCGCGGCCGACGGCACCGAGACCTTCCTTCGGGCGCCTTCGGCGTCCAGCAACGTTGTCGGCGGCGATGCCGTCCAGGTCCTCGGCGGTTCGGCGGGTGGCGCCACCGGCCGCGTCCAGCTGCAGGGTCATGTCGACAACCCCGGCGCGCGGCCGCTGGTGGCGGCGGGAACCGTGGCCGAATTGGTCGGCACGCCGGAGGATCTTCGCCCGGATACCTATCAGGTCGCCGCCATGCTGGTGCGCCGGGATCCGTCGACGGGCGCCAGGGTGTTCGAGCTGGTGAACCTGGCCCGGGAGCTGCGCGAACGGCCGTCGCGCCCGCTGCAGAGCGAAGACAGGCTCTTTATCTTCTCGCGCGCCGACATCGATTTCCTGAACAGCAGTGCGGTGCGGCAAATCGTGCTGGGACAGTCCAACCCGATCGAAACATGCGTGTCGCTTCGCCGGCTGGAATCGCTGGTGAAGGATACCGAGGCGAGCCGATTCAATGCGGTCACGCGGGGCAATTATGTGGTGGTGACGGAACGCGGGGCCAATCTGGGGACAGTCGGGACGGCGCTCGGCCAGAGCAGCAGCCGGACGACGCAGGCGGCGACCATGACGCAGAGAACGGAAACACGCGATGCCGAGGCGCCGCGAACACAGGCCCAGATGCTGGCCGAGGAGGAAGAGCGGGATGCCCGCTGCCCCAAGGTGTTCGAGGACATGCCCGAACTGCTGCCCGTGCTGATGGAGCATGCCATCAGCGTGGGCGGTGCGGTGCGCCGGCCGGGGGCCTATCCGGTCGGCGGCCAGGTTTCCGCGCGGGATCTGTCGCTGGTGGCCGACGGCATCCTGGCCGGCAGCAGCGCCATCGTGCTCGACGTCAATCGGGCGCAGGGCGGCACGCCGGAACGGGTCCAGGCGGATTCGGCAGGATCCATGATGTCTCTGACGCAGCTTGGCGCCGGCGACGATATCCGCTTCAATGCGCAGCAGCCGGTGTTCGAGGGCTCGGCGATCCTGCTGTCGGGCGAGGTGTCGAGGCCCGGGCTTTATTCGATCCGCAAGGGCGAGAAACTGTCGGAGCTGCTGGCGCGGGCCGGCGGGCTGACCGACTATGCCTATGCGTATGGCACCGTGTTCACCCGGCGCAGCGTGAAGGAGAGCCAGGAGGAAGGCTTTCGCCGCACCGCGCGCGAGCTGAACAACAGCCTGCTCGCGATCGCCGCAAGGTCCACCGAAACCAGCTCCGACGGGATCACGGGGGCGGCCCAGCTGATCCAGACACTGGCGCAGGCGGAAGCATCGGGCCGGGTCGTGGTGGAGGCCGATCCGCGCGTGCTGGCGCTCCGCCCCGACCTCGATACCATCCTGGAGCCAGGCGACAGCCTGTTCGTGCCGAAGCGGCCGAACTTCGTGCTGACGCTGGGCGATGTGAACAACCCGGGCGCCTTGCAGTTCGTGGCGGGGAAGCCGGCGGTCAGCTATGTGCGCGATGCGGGGGGCACGCTCTCCACGGCGGACGACGGGCGCGTGTTCATGGTGCTGCCGAACGGCACGGCGCAGCCGGTCCGCCTGGGCGGGTGGGGTGGCGGCGGGGGCGGTGTGCCGCCGCCGGGCACCACGATCATCGTGCCCAAGAACATCGATCCGCTGTATCGCCTGTCGATCTTCCGCGACGTCACGACCATCATCGCGCAGCTGGCGACCTCGGTTGCGACGGTGGCGGTGCTGGCGACCAACTGATGGTGCTCCACCTCCTGCTGCCGGTGCTTGGCGCCAGCTTCGCGCTGCTGGTGGGGCTGTATGCCCGGCCGCTGGGCACCGCGCTCGGCCTGCTGGACTTCCCCGACGAAGACGGCGGCCGCAAGCTCCATGCCGGCGTGACCCCGCTCGTCGGCGGCCTCGGCGTCGTCGGTGCGGCCGTGCTGGCGACCCTCGTGCTGCTGCTGGTCGACGGGCCCGAGACGGACCGGTCGACGCTGTTGTGGTTCCTGGTGACGGTCGTCGGCATGTTCCTGGTGGGGCTGTCGGATGATCGATTCGGGCTGACGGCCGGCACCCGCCTGGCGATCGCGTCGGCGATTTTGCTGTCCGCCATCGTGCAGGTGCCGGACTTTTCCGTGACCTTCCTGCTGTTTGCCGGCCAGTCCGAGCTTCTGCTGCTGCCTACCGCGGTGGGCATCGGGTTCACCCTGTTATGCCTGGTGGGCTTTCTGAACGCGGTGAACATGGCCGACGGCAAGAACGGGCTGGTTATGGGGCAGGCGCTGGTCTGGTCTGCGGTGCTCCATGTGCGTCTGCCCGACGCGATGGAGCCGCTGATCCTGGCGATTGCCGGCGCGCTGGCGGTGCTGTTCGTCTTCAACATGCAGGGTCGCCTGTTCCTGGGGGACGGCGGCAGCTACGGGCTGTCCGCGATGTTCGGGCTGTTGGCGATCTACGCCTGGAACAGCGGTTTTGCCGACATGCATGCCGACGATGTTGCGCTGATTTTCGCGGTGCCGGTGTTCGATACCTTGCGGCTGATCGTGCACCGCGCGGCGCAGGGGAAAAGCCCGTTCACGCCGGGGCGGGACCATCTGCACCACTATCTCTATACCCGCTGGGGCTGGCCGCGGCCGCTGCCCTGGGTGCTTGCGCTGGTGGCGGTGCCCAACGCGCTGGCGCTGCTGTTGCCGGGCACCGGGGTCATCTGGCTGGGTGTCACACTAGCCGGCTATCTGCTGCTGCTGTGGTCGGCGACCAGCGAGGCGCGGACCCGCATCGCCTGAGCCCATCTGCGTGACCAAAGGGGCTTGTTCCCCGTTGGCCTTCCCGCTATCAGCGCGCCTCCAAGCAAGCCTGCGGGCCATTGGGGTGTCGCCAAGCGGTAAGGCACCGGTTTTTGGTACCGGCATTCCCAGGTTCGAATCCTGGCACCCCAGCCACCGGCCCGGATTGCGGCCGGTATGCGTTGACCGCGGGCGGCGTGCGCCCCAAGGTCCGTTGCCATGATCGCCGCGCCCAGCTTTGCCGACATCCGCGCTGCGCACGCCCGGATTGCCCCGTTCGTGCACCGCACCCCGATCCTGACGTCCTCCCTGATCGATGCCGTTGTCGGCGCGCGGCTGCTGTTCAAGTGCGAGAATTTCCAGCGCGCGGGGGCGTTCAAGGCACGGGGGGCCTTCAATGCCGTGCTTGCGCTGGAAGAGGAGGCTGCGGTGCGGGGCGTGGTTGCGCACAGCAGCGGAAACCATGGCGCCGCGCTCGCGCTTGCGGCGCGAACGCGGGGCATCGGCTGCACGATCGTGATGCCCCGCACGGCGCCCGCCGTGAAGAAGGCGGCGACGGCGGCCTATGGCGCGACGATCCTGGAATGCGAGCCGACGCTCGTGGCCCGGCTGGAGGGCGTCGCGGCGCTGGTGGCAACCACCGGCGCCATCTCGATCCCGCCGTTCGACTGCACCGAGGTCGCGGCCGGGCAGGGCACTTGCGCTGTCGAGCTGATCGAGGATGCCGGCGTGGCGCTCGATGCCATCCTGTGCCCGGTGGGCGGCGGCGGGCTGCTGGCAGGGACAGCGATTGCGGCCGCAGCACTGGTCCCCGGCACTGCGGTGATCGGTGCCGAGCCCGACGCGGCCGACGACGCGGCGCGCGGCTTCCGCGCGGGGGTGCGCCAGCCGCAGGTCCTGCCCGTCGCCACCATCGCCGACGGGCTGACCACGGCCATGAGCGACATGACCTTCGGCGTGATGCGGGCGCATGTTGCCGATGTCGTCACCACGTCCGAGGCGGCGATCGTGGAGGCGATGCGGCTGATCTGGAGCCGGATGAAGATCCTGGTCGAACCGAGCTGCGCCGTGCCGCTCGCAGCGCTTCTGGAAGGCAGGCTGGACGGACAGCGAAACGGGCGGGGCAAAACCTTCGGGATCATCCTCACCGGCGGCAATGTCGATCTCGACCGACTGCCATGGACGGCTTGAGCCCCGCCGCCCGGGGCGCCGGGAGCCGCCGCGGCCTGACGCGGGAGGAGGCGGCCTGGTCTGTCACGGAGGCTGCCAACGAGCCCTATTTCAACCTCGTCCAGCGCTATGTCTTTGCGCCCTATTTTGCCGGAACGCTGGCCGGTTCCGCGGCCGATGGCGCGGCGATGTGGGGGTTCGCGCTGGGCGCGTCCGGCTTCGCGATCGCGGTGCTGGCGCCCACGCTGGGCTCCATTGCGGATTCCGGATCGCGGCTGAAGCCCTGGCTGGCGGGCGCGGGTCTGGTCACCTTCGTGGCGGCGGGAAGCCTGTGGTTCGCGGCCCCGGGTGCGCCGTTGCTGCTGGTGGCGTTTGCCGTCTTCCTGGCCGGGGTCTCGGTGGAGCTGATGAACCAGTTCGGCAACGCCCTGCTTCCTGTTGCCGCCCGTCCGCAGCGCATGGGGATGATGTCGGGCCTGGCGTTCGGGATCAGCCAGGTGGCGGGCATGGCGGCGCTGCTGATCGTGCTCGCGGCGGCCAGCGCCCCGCCCGGCTTTCTGGAAGCCGTGCCGAACGGGATCGACCGGCTGGCGGGCCCGATCGCAGCGCTGGCGGTCGTGCTGTTCCTCACCCCTTTTCTGCTGGTCGGAACCGACCGGATCGCCACCGGCAGCGTATCGGTAGGGCAGGGCCTGAAAGACCTGCGGGCGACGCTGGCCGAGGCCTGGGCGGACCGCAACATGCGGCTGTTCCTGATCGCGCGCATGGTGTCGCAGGATGGCATGGCGATCGTGTTCGGCTTCGGGGCGGTGCTGGCAGCGGCCTCGTTCGGCTGGAAGGCCGACAGCCTGGCGCGCTTCGGCCTGGTGATCACCACGTTCGGCGTGATCGGTGGCTTCGCCGGCGGCTGGATCGACGGGCGCATCGGGTCGAAGCGGCTGTCGCTGCTGGGGCTGGGGCTGATGGCGTTCGGCTCGGCTTCGGTGCTGCTCACCGATGCCGAGCGGCTGCTGGGCGTTCCCACCGGCGTACCGCTCGGCGTGCCGCTGTCCACCCCGCAGGAATGGGGGTTCATGGCTTCGGGCGCTTTCATTGCGGCCGGTGCCGCCTTCAACATCGCGGGCATGCGCACGATGATGGCGATGCTGGCACCGCGGGCCAAGATCGCCGCCTATTTCGGGCTGTTCTCGTTCGTCGGCAAGGCGACGGCTTTCATCGGCCCGACGCTGGTGGGCTTGATCGCCGCTGCGACCGGATCGGTCCGGCCCGGGATCGGGGTGGCGGTGGCGTTCCTGCTGGGCAGTTTCGCCGTGCTGGCGATGGTGCGCTCCCCAATTCGCCAAGTGGAATAGCGCCTCCACGCGTCCACTATGGCCGCCAAGGAGATCATCGATGGATTTTGCGCTGCCCGCCGAGCTGACGGCCTATCTTGCCGAGCTGGACGCCTTCATCGAGGCCGAGATCGCGCCGTTGCAGGCAGCGGACGACAATCAGCGCTTTTTCGACCATCGGCGCGAATGGGCCCGGACCGATTTCGACAACGGCGGGTTGCCCCGGCACGAGTGGGAGGAGCTGCTGCGCGAGGCGAAGCGCCGGGCGGACAAGGCCGGCCATTATCGTTTCGCCATGCCGAAGGACGTGGGCGGCAAGGATGGCTCGAACCTGTGGATGGCGGTGATCCGCGAGCATCTGGCGGCGAAGGGGCTGGGCCTGTTCAACGATCTGCAGAACGAACATTCGATCGTGGGCAACAACCCCTTCATCCTGATGTTCCGCGATTTCGGGACACCGGCACAGCAGGCCGAATTCGTGGACGGCATGCTGAACGCGACACGTATCATCGCCTTCGGGCTGACCGAGCCCGAGCATGGCTCGGACGCCACCCATATGGAAACCCGGGCGGTGCCGGAGGTGCGCGACGGCGTGGCCGGCTGGCGGATCGACGGCGAGAAGATGTGGATCACCGGCATGCATGTGGCGACGCACTGCGCGCTGTTCGCGCGGGTGAGCGGCAATGACGGGGATGCGCGAGGCATCTCCTGCTTTCTGGTGCCGACCGATACGCCGGGCCTGAAGATCGAGGAATATCTCTGGACCTTCAACATGCCGACCGACCACCCCCGGCTGAGCTTCACCGATGTCTGGGTGCCGGAAACCGCGCTGTTCGGGCCGCCCGGGGGCGGGCTCGCGCTGGCGCAGCATTTCGTCCACGAGAACCGCATCCGCCAGGCGGCGAGCTCGCTGGGGGCGGCGAGCTATTGCGTGGAGGAGGCGGTGAAATATGCCCGGACGCGCAAGCCGTTCGGCAAGGCGTTGGCCGAAAACCAGGCGATCCAGTTCCCGCTGGTGGAGCTGGCGACCCAGTGCGAGATGCTGCGCCTGCTGATCCGCAAGACCGCCTGGGAAATGGACCAGATGTCGAAGCCCGAAGTCGAGAAGCGCCTGTCGGACAAGGTTTCGATGTGCAATTACTGGGCAAACCGGCTGGTGTGCGAGGCGGCCGACCGTGCGATGCAGGTGCACGGCGGCATCGGCTATTCGAGGCATAGGCCGTTCGAGCATATCTACCGCCACCACCGCCGCTACCGGATCACCGAAGGCTCGGAGGAGATCCAGATGCGCAAGGTCGGCGCCTGGCTGTTCGGCTATCTGGGGCCGCGGCGGGAGGCCTTTGCGGCGGGCAAGGGGTGATCGGGCTGTAAGCTCGTCCCTATTGCAACCAGGCCCAGGGCCGTGCGCATCTGTCCCGGGCCTGCCAGGCGGCGATGGCGTCGGCGTGCTTCAGCGTGAGTGCGATCGGGTCCAGGCCTTGCATCAGCATCTGCCGGGCTTCGGGGGGCAGGGCGAACGGGTGGTTGTTGACCGTCATCGCTTCCAGATCGATCGCAACGGGGTTCTGAAGCAGGGCGATGACGTCGGCCGCAAGCTGCACCGGGGCGATTCCGTTGCGCACGCAGTTGCCGAAGAAGATCGGGTTGAAGCTGGGGGCGACGACGGCGCGGACGCCCCATTCGGCAAGCGCCCAGGCAGCGTGCTCGCGGCTGGAGCCGCAGCCGACATTGGCGCCGGTCAGCAGGATGCGGGCATCGGCATAGGCCGGCTGGTTCAGCACGAAGGCCGGGTCGGGCTCGCGGGTGCCGGGCAGGTAGCGCCAGTTCGCGAACAGCCCGTCGGCAAGCCCGGTCTTGCCGGTCGACTTCATTTCGCGGCTGGGGATGATGATGTCGGTGTCGATATTGTCCACCGGCAGCGGGGCGGCGACGGCGCTGAGGCGGACCAGCGGCTCAGGCACGGGCGTAGGTACGCGCGTCGGCGATGCGCCCCTCGATCGCGCTCGCCGCGACGGTCTCGGGGCTGGCGATGTGGGTCCTTGTGCCCGGCCCTTGACGGCTTTCGAAGTTGCGGTTGGTGGACGAGATGACCCGCTCGCCCGCGCCGAAGCTCTCGCCGCCGGCGAAGAAGCACATCGAGCATCCCGACTGGCGCCATTGAAACCCGGCATCGGTGAAGATGCGGTCCAGCCCCTCGGCTTCGGCGGCGCGCTTCACCGCCATGCTGCCAGGAACGACGATCGCCTTCACGCCCGGTGCCACGCGGCGGCCCTTCACGATGGCAGCGGCGCGCTGCAAGTCGGGCAGGCGGCTGTTGGTGCAGCTGCCGATGAAGGCCGCATCCACGGGCAATCCCAGAAGCGGCTGACCCGGCACCAGGCCCATATAGGTCCGCGCCCGGTCGGCGGCTGGGTCTGCGGGCACCTCCCCATCCAGCGCCACGCTCTGCGACGGGCTGGTTCCCCAGCTGATCATCGGGGCCACGCGGCTGCCGTC
>JANPJJ010000078.1:0-20736 GCA_031425455.1 Sandaracinobacter sp.
CCATACCGATCCGGGGCGCCCGGTGGTGATCGGATCGCATTGTTCCATTACCCACCACGCCACGATCCACGGCTGCACCATCGGCGACAATGTGCTGATCGGGATCAACGCCACCCTCTACGGCGGCTGCCATATCGGTGACAATTCGATTGTCGGGCAGCACGCCTATGTGAAGGACGGCACCGTCGTTCCGCCCAATTCTGTGGTGGTCGGCAGCCCGGCCAAGGTGATCCGAACCGCGAACAGCTGGGTCGCGAACCGGCTGAACGCCCTGTTCTACCACCGCAATGCGCTGGCCTACGCCGGCGGCGACCACCGCGCCTGGGAAGGCCCCGAATTCGAGGCCTGGCTGGCCGACACCATGGCGCGCTTGACCCACGACTTCGGGCGGCTACAGCCCGCGGCATGAGCAAATTGCATCTGGTGTTCGGCGGCCGCGTGAAGGATCCGCGTGGCGTCGAGTTCGAGGATCCCGCCGCGCTGCATGTGGTCGGCATCTTCCCGAGCTACGCCGAGGCCGAGGCGGCCTGGCGCAGCGAGGCGCAGCGGACCGTGGACGACGCGGCGATGAAATATGTGGTGGTGCACCTGCACCGGCTGCTGGAGCCTGGTTCCGAGTAATGCAATCACCGTGGGTGGGAGCCGGCCGCGCGGCAAAGCCGCGCGAGTCCGACCATGTAACGAAGGACAGGGAAGGAAGAGCGCAGGCAAAGCCGGCGTCGAACGGGTTCGTCGGGCTGCCACCCGACGCCCCGCCGGCCGGGCGCTGCGCGCGAGTCCGTGGATCAGTGCTGCGCACTGACTCACGGCCGCGCTTGGCCTAGCGCCCCTTCCACACCGGCGCGCGCTTTTCCAGGAAGGCAACCGGCCCTTCGCGGGCGTCTTCCGAGCCGAACACCATGGCCGAGACCTTGCGGCTGATCGGCCACAGCTCGGACTCCGGCAGCTCATAGGCCATGCGCGCCACCTTCAGCGATTCGCGCACCGATAGCGGTGCGTTGACGCTGATCGCCTTGGCCAGTTCGACTGCGGCGGACTGCACCTCGGCCGCGGGGACCAGCCGGTTCACCAGCCCGAGCTGAAACGCGCGCGCCGCATCCAGCGGGTCCCCGGTCGCGATCAGCTCCATGGCGATTGCGGCCGGCAATTTTCTCGGCAGGCGGAACACGCCGCCGGCGCCGGCATAGAGGCCGCGCTTCACCTCGGGAAGGCCGAAGCGGGCGGTATCCGACGCGACGATCATGTCGCAGGTCAGCGCAATCTCGCAGCCCCCCGCCAGCCCGGCGCCGACGACGGCGGCGATCCAGGGCTTGTCGCGCGGGTGCTGCGCGAAACCGGCGAAACCGCCGTCGGGCGTGGAGAGCAGATGCCCGCGGCCCTTGGAGATTTCGGAAAGATCGGCCCCGGCGCAGAAGAAGTCCGGCGACGAGGATGTCAGGATGCAGACGCGGATCGCCTCGTCGGCCTCGGTCGCTTTCACGATCCAGTCCATTGCGGTGGCGACATCGCCGTTGACGGCGTTGCGCTTGTCCGGCCGGTTCAGCCGGATGAGGCCGATGTGGCCTTCGACGACATCGTAAAGGACCTCGCGGCCGACCGAACCGGGTTTTTCCGACATGTTGTTCTCTCTCGACGTCAGGCTGCGTTGCGCCAGTGGCAGTGGAATCCGCCGGGGACGCGCGCCGGCATGTGCACCTTCGCGACCGGCCCGGCCGCCACGTTCCGGGCATCTGAAATGGCCAGGAAGCTCTCGTTGGCGTGGCTGTCCCACACCAGGTTCAACAACCAGCCTTCGCCTTCGCCCGAGCCGGACGCGACGAACACCGGCTCTCCGCAATAAGCACCGTCGCCGAAGCTGTGTTCGTCGCGGAGGTTGCGTTCCAGGTCGATCGTGGCGATCGAATCGAACCCGTCGAGCCGGCCCGCGGTGGGTCGCGCGGTGCCGTTCACGAAGGCGCGGCCATAGCGGCGGCCCTGCATCCGGTCGTCGATGCGGGGGAATTGCAGGTCGAGGTCGTCGAGCTGCTCTTCGCGGAACGATCCCCCCGTTCCGTTGTGACTGGGTCCGATCCGCCAGCGCTTCAGCGTGAAGCGGGTCTGCTGCGGGTCGGGCAGGCTGCCGTCGGCCGCCGGCATCAACGGGGCGCGCTTCGATCCGGCGACATCCACCACGACATCCTCGCCGTCGTCGAAGCTGTTGGCGATGTGGAACATGAAGGTCGGGTCGGTCTCCACCCAGCGGATGTCGCTGCCGTCTCCCGATTTCGCCATCACGCCGAACACCGAGGCGCGGTCACTTTCCCAGGCGGCCATCGGCTTTCCCGTCATCGCCCGCTCCATCGAGATCACGACGGGGAGGCAGGGGAACACGACATGGCGCTCGGTCAGTGCGAAGTCGTGCATCATCGAGGCATAGGGCTGATCGACCCAGGCGACATGGCGGGGACGGCCGGCGGCGTCGATCACGTTATAGCGGATCGCCGTGCTGCCGGGGCCTTTCGCCGAATAGCCGAAGGCGTGCATCGCGCCGTCCGCCGGGTCGGTCTTGGGATGGGCCGTAAACGGGCCGGTGACCGTGTTGTCGAACGTCTCGGTGCCGCGCGTTTCCAGCGTGTCCGGGTCCAACCGGGTTGGCGGGCAGCCTTCCATCAGGGCATAGAGCGAGTTGCCGTGAGGCCAGATATGGGTGTTGGCGGTGTTATACTCCATCGGGCTGACCGAGGGATCGTTGAAGCGCGGGTTGCCGAACACGCCGAAGAGCCGCTTGCCGGCGGCGCGCTCCAGCTCGAACTTGCGCGTGCGGACATAGCGGTTGCGCATCGCGGCCTTCCCGCCGCCCAGCCGGATCGCGTAGATCATGCCGTCGCCGTCGAACACATGATAACGGTCGTCCGGATGCGGTGGATGCTGCGGATCGGGGCCATTGCGATAAAAAGTGCCGGAAAGCCCCTCCGGGATGGTGCCCTCCACCACCAGATTGTCGGCTTCCATCTCGGCCCCGAACGGCCGGTAATAGCCCTTCAGATAGGGATTGTCGGGAAACGGCTGGGTCATTTGGGCCTCTCCAGGTTCAAACGTCGCGTGCCCAGCGCATTGGCGCCGGATCTAGTCTTTCAAGCACATAGAGGCTGCCATAGGCACCCCGCACCAGGCGGAAGCCGTCGTCAAGATAGGTGATTTCGGTTTTCAGCGATGCGACGCGGGCGCCGTCCGTCGGCAGGCGCACGGGCGCGCCGGGGCCGATCACGATGGCGTCGGCATATCGGACATCGAGGGTGCGGTCGTCCTCCACCTCGTAGCCGCCCGCCATCACCTGCACGCCGGGGCTGCCGTCGTCGAACAGGAAGTGGATGACATTGTCATAAAGCCCGGTCGCAGGGTCGATCTCGTTGTAGAGCTCCGTCACCTCGATGTCGGTCGGCGGCAGGATGTTGAGGCTGAGCCGGGCCAATGTGGTGCGACGCTGCAAGTCGAAATTGGAGTAGAGCAGCCGCCAGCGGCCGCGCAGCAGGGCGGCCGCCCGGGCTGGCTCGGGCGTCGGGTTCATTCCCTCCAGCTCGGCGGCCAGGCTTTTGATCCGAGACGCATCCCCCGCGTCGGCGCGGAACCCGACTTCGGTCGCGGCGCCGAGTATGGCGAGTTCCTGCTTGATTGCGGATGCGTGACGCATGGTTTCAGATGGCCTCTTTGCCGGCGGGGGCGCAACCTGCCTGTCAGGCGAGGGTGAGCGCAATCTTGCCGACATGCCCGCCCGATTCCATCAGCCGGTGCGCGTCGTCCGCCTGCGCCAGCGGGAAGGTCTTGAACAGTCGCGGCTTCAGCGTGCCGTCGGCATAAAGCGGCCAGATTTCGCGGCCCAGCGCCTCGGCGATGGCGCCTTTCTCGGCGACACTACGCGGGCGCAGCAGCGAGCCTGTCACGTGCAGGCGCTTTCGCATCAGGAAGGCGACGTCCAGCTCGAGCCGGTTGCCCTTTTGAAAGGCGATCGAGACGTGGCGGCCGCCGTCGCGAAGGGAAGCGAGGTTGCGCGGGAAATATTCGCCGCCCACCATGTCGAGCACGATGTCCACCCCGCGTCCGCCGGTCAGCTCGCGGACCTTGGGTGCGAAATCGCCGTCGTTATAGTTCAGCGCATGGGTGGCGCCGGCCTCGCGGGCGGCGGCGCATTTCGCATCGGTCCCGCAGGTCACGATGATCGACAGGCCGCGCACCCGGGCAAAATCGATCGCGGTAGTGCCGATGCCCGATGTGCCGCCATGCACCAGCAGCGTCTCGCCGGCTTGCGCGCCGGCAAGGTCGTGGAGGTTGGCCCAGACGGTGAACCAGGTTTCAGGGAGGGTCGCGGCTTCGTCGAACCGCATTCCGGGCGGAACGGGGAGGCACTGCGGCGCCGGCGCCGCCACATATTCGGCATAGGCGCCCCCGGCGACCAGCGCCGTGACGGCATCGCCCATCCCCAGTGTCGTCACGCCCTCGCCCAGCGCCACGATCTCGCCGGCGGCCTCCAGCCCCATGATGGTAGGGGCACCGGGCGGCATCGGATACAGGCCCATCCGCTGCAGGATGTCGGGGCGGTTGACCCCGGCGGCATGGACACGGATCAGGACCTCGCCCGGGCCGGGCACGGGGACGGGGCGCTCCACGACGGCGAGAACGTCTGGGCCACCCGGGGCGGCGGGGTCGATGGCGCGCATCGCGCCCGGGATCGTGGAAGCTGGAAGGTCGGTCATGCCGACCCGTTGCTGCGGCGCCCGCGAAAGTGCAAGACCGGCAGCTGGAAAGGTTGGCGACATGGACCTTGAAGATGTGCTCTCGAAACGGCCGCAGAGCCTGCTGGCGCAGCTGGTGCGCGAGGATCTGGACCCGCTCAGCGTCGATGAGCTGACCGCGCGGATCGCGGCGCTGGAGGGCGAGATCGCCCGCTGCAAGGCGAAGCGCGACTCGGCGACCTCGTTCCGCTCGGTCGCGGACGGCCTGTTTCGCAAATGAGCCTGCTGTGGCGGTTGATCCGGCGCGACCTGCAGCTGATGGCGGGGCGGCCCGGCGAGTGGCTGATGCCGCTGATGTTCTTCCTGCTGGTTGCGATCCTGCTGCCCTTCGCGATCGGTCCCGAGCCAAGATTGCTGGCGCGGCTGGCGCCGGGCCTGCTCTGGGTGGGGGCGCTGCTCGCCAGCCTGATGCCGGTGTCAGGGCTGTTCGCGCTGGATGCCGCCGACGGCACGCTGGACCAGCTGGCGGTGCGCGGCATCGCCACCGAAACCCTGGCGACGGCGCGGATGCTGGCCTTGTGGATCGGATTCGGCCTGCCGCTGCTGCTGGCGGCGCCGCTGGCGGCGATGCTGCTGAATCTCGAGGCGGATGTGCTTTTGAAACTGCTGCCGGGTCTGGCGGCGGGAACGCTCGGCCTGTCGGCGCTGGCGGTGGTCGCGGCGAGCGTGACGCTGGGCGCCCGCGGCGGCGGCGGACTGGTAGCCCTGCTGGTGGTGCCGCTGGCGATCCCGGTGCTGCTGTTCGGCAGCCGCCCGATGGAACCCGGCGCGCCGGGTCTGGCGCTGGCGAGTTCGCTGCTGCTCGCCGCTGTTGCGCCGTTCGCCGCCGGCGCCGCGCTCAGGGCAGGGCGGGGGTGATGGCGAGCCATGTGTGTTTCTCGGGCCCTGCGGCAAGCGGGAGGGCTGTCAGCCCCCGATCGACCGTGCTAGGGCGCGCTTGATCATGGCTGCACCCGATTTCCATGCGCTTGCCAACCCGCTCAGGTTCCAGCGACTTGCCGTGGCGCTGACGCCCTGGCTCCTGGCGCTCGGGCTCGGATTCCTGGCCGTGGGGCTTGGAATCGGCCTGTTCGTGGCGCCGCCGGATTATCTCCAGGGCGAGACGGTTCGGATCCTCTACGTCCATGTGCCTTCGGCCTGGTTCGCGATGGGCGGCTATCTTGGCATGATGCTGGCGAGCCTTGCCGCGATGATCTGGAAGCATCCGCTGGCAAGCCTGTCGGTTCGCGCCATCGCGCCGGTGGGGGCGACCTTCGCGGCGATCTGCCTCGTCACCGGCTCGATCTGGGGCCGTCCGACCTGGGGCACCTGGTGGGTGTGGGATGGCCGGCTGACCTCGATGCTGGTGCTGTTCCTGCTCTATCTGGGCGTGATCGCACTGATCCATCTGCACGACGACAAGGCGAGGGGCCTGAAGATGGCGGGCGTGCTGGCGGTTGTCGGCAGCATCAACCTGCCGATCATCAAGTTCAGCGTGGAATGGTGGAACACGCTGCACCAGCCGGCGTCGATCCGCCTGTCGGGGAGCTCGATCCATCCGGACATGCTGACGCCGCTGATGTTCTCCGCGGTCGGCTTCCTGCTGCTGTTTGCGGCATTGGTATTCATGCGGATGCGTGCCCTGATTGCCGAGCAGCGGCTCGAGGTGAGAAGCCTGCGCCGCGTAGCGCGAGCCGGGTGACCGCGATGCCTCACCTCCCCTTCATCGTTGCGGCCTATACGGTCACCCTTGGCGGGCTGGGCGCGTTGCTGATGCTGTCGTGGCGGCGGATGAAGCGTGCCGAGCGCGCGCTCGACGGAGAGCCCTGATGGCGGCGGCAAAACCCAAGCAGCAGCGCCTGATCCTGGCCGGAATCGCGGCTGCGGTTCTGCTGGTTGCCGGGCTGGTCGCGGTGGTCGCGCTGCAGGACACGGCCGCCTATTTCAAGGCCCCGTCCGACATTGCCAGCGCCCCGCCCGAGCCGGGGCAGAGCATCCGGCTGGGCGGTCTGGTGAAGGATGGCTCGGTCCACCGGTCCGACAATGGGCTGGTGCTGAACTTCACTGTGACCGACTTCAGTGCTGACACCGAAGTGACTTACCGCGGCCTTGTGCCCGACCTGTTCCGCGAAGGGCAGGGCGTGATCGCGACCGGCGCCTTCACGCCGGCGGGCCGGTTCGAGGCGCAGGAACTGCTCGCCAAGCACGACGAGAAATATATGCCGCCCGAAGTGGCTCGTGCGCTGAAGAAGGCGCCCGGCCATCCGCAGGGCGCGGCCGGACCGGCCGCGTGACACCGCCAAGATGATCCCCGAACTCGGCCATTTCCTGCTGTGGCTCGCCGCGGCGGCGGCGCTGTTGCAGTTCGCTGCACCGACCTTCGGGTTGTGGCGCGACGACGAGGCGCTGAGCGGCCTCGGCACCCCGTCTGCGATCGCGCAGGGCCTGTTCACGGCGGGGGCGTTCGCGGCGCTGACCTGGGCTTTCGTCGTCTCGGACTTTTCGGTGAAGCTGGTGGTGGCGAACAGCCATACGATGAAGCCGACAATGTATCTCTACACCGGGGTCTGGGCCAATCACGAGGGCTCGCTGCTGCTTTGGGTGCTGGTGATGGCGCTGGCTGGGATGGCGGTCGCGCTGGCGCCGGCGGCGCTCGGGGCTCGGTTCAAGGCGCGCGTGCTGTCGGTGCAGGGGGCGGTCGCGCTCGGCTTTTTCGCCTTCCTGCTGTTCGCATCGAACCCGTTCGAACGGCTGTCGCCGGCCCCGACCGAGGGCCAGGGGCTGAACCCGCTGTTGCAGGACCCCGGGCTCGCCTTCCACCCCCCGCTGCTCTACATCGGCTATGTCGGCCTGTCGGTCGCCTTCGCCTTCGCCGTCGCGGGGATGCTGGAAAACAAGGTCGGCCCGGCCTGGGCGCGGGCGACCCGCCCCTGGGTGGCGGGGGCCTGGGCCTTTCTCACGCTCGGCATCGCGCTCGGCTCCTGGTGGGCCTATTACGAGCTTGGCTGGGGCGGCTGGTGGTTCTGGGACCCTGTGGAGAATGCCGCGATCATGCCCTGGCTGGCGGCGACCGCGCTGCTGCATTCGATCGCGGTGGTGATGAAGCGGGATGCGCTCCGCGCCTGGACGCTGCTGCTGGCGGTTGCGGCCTTTTCGCTTTCCATGATGGGTACTTTCATCGTCCGCTCCGGCCTCTTGACCTCGGTGCATGCCTTTGCGGTCGATCCGGCGCGCGGGCTGTTCCTGATGGTCTTGATGGCGCTCTATATCGGTGGCGCGCTGACGATCTATGCCTTTGCGGCCGGCCGGGTGGCGGAAGGGAGGCAGTTCGCTGCCGTCAGCCGCGAATCGGCCCTCGTGGTCAACAACCTGCTGCTGTGCGCGATCCTGGGGGTGGTGCTGGTGGGCACCCTCTATCCGATGGCATTGCAGGCGATGGGCGGGGCGCAGATTTCCGTCGGGCCGCCCTATTTCAACCGGGTCATCGTGCCGATGCTGCTGGTGATGGCGCTGCTGATGGGCATTGCGCCGTTCCTGGGCTGGCGGCGCAGCGCGACCGGGCATCTGTCGGCACGGCTTGCGCCCGCTGCCGTTGCGGCGGCTGCCGCCGTGGTCGTCGCGCTGGCGCTGTTCGGGGTGCGCGGGCTGGGGGCCCTGCTCGGCTTCGGCGCGGCGGCCTGGCTGGCGGTGGCGAGTGTTACCATCCTGGCGCGCGGGGGGCGGAGCCTCAATACGGCCGGCATGGCGCTGGCGCATCTCGGCGTCGCGGTCTCGATGCTGGGGGCAACTGCCTCGGGTGCGTTGCAGCAGGAGGCGTTGGTGGCGATGCGGGTCGGCGATGCCGTGCAGATGGGGGCCTGGCGCGCCGAGCTGGCGGATGTGCGGCCGATCGCAGGGCCGAACTGGACCGCCGTGGAGGCAACCCTCGATGTGCGGCGCAACGGTGTTCCGGTGGCCGAGCTGGCGCCGCAGTCGCGCATGTTCGTGGCACCGGCGCAGGAAACCACCGAATCCAGCCGTGCCGGTTGGTGGGGCGGGGAACTTTACGCGGTGCTCGGGCAGCCCGACGGCACCGGCAAATGGCAAGTGCACCTGTGGTTCAAGCCGCTGATCCGGCTGATCTGGTGGGGCGGCCTGCTGATGGCGTTCGGCGGCCTGCTGGCGCTGGGCGGCCGGGTTCGCGCGTTCGGGCCACGCCGGGCTCGGTTGCCGGACGCTTTGCCCGTGCCGCAACCGGCCTGAACGCCCGGATGGCTTCGCCCTCGACAGGCCCTTCGGTGGGCCGCAGGGCGGGTCCACGCCTGCTGTGGGCGCTGCCGCTGCTGCTGTTCGCGCTGCTGTTCGCTCTGATGGCGAGCCATCTCGGCCAGCCGACCCAGGCGGTGGTGACCAGCCACATGATCGGCAAGCCGGTTCCGGAGTTCGCATTTCCCGGGCTCGACGGCGGGCCCGGGCTGTCGAGCGCCGATCTTGCCGCCGGTCGTCCGGTTCTCGTCAACATCTTCGCCAGCTGGTGCCTGCCCTGTGCGGTGGAAGCGCCGCAACTGAAGGCTTTGCAGGCCAAGGGTGCCACGATCCATGCGATCGCAATCCGCGACACGCCCGAGAATGTCGGCGGGTTCCTGGGCAAGCACGGCAATCCGTTCACGCGCATCGCCATGGACTCCGAGGGTCGCATCCTGCTGGCGGTCGGCGCGTCGGGGGTTCCGGAAACCTATGTCGTCGATGGCCGGGGCATTATCCGCCATCAGCATCTGGGCGAAATCCGGCCCGAGCATGTGCCGCAGCTGCTGGCCGAGCTGGAGAAGGCGCGGTGAAGCCGCTGTTGAGTGCGCTGGCGCTGCTGGTAGCGCTGTCGCTGTCGCTGCCGCTGTCGGCGGCCGAGCCGGTGTTCGTCGCCGATCGGCCGCTCGCGGACCAGGCGGCGGAGGCGCGGGCCAAGGCGCTTATGGGCGAGCTGCGCTGCCTGACGTGCCAGAACCAGAGCATCGCCGACAGCAATGCGCCCCAGGCGCAGACGATGCGCGCCGAAGTCCGCGAGCGGATCGCCGCCGGGGAAGCCCCCGACGACGTGCGCGACTGGTTTGTCGAGCGCTACGGCGACTGGGTGAGCTTCGCGCCGCCGGCCCGCGCCGACACGGCGCTGCTGTGGGGCGCGCCGCTCCTGTTCCTGGCGCTCGGCAGCGTGTTTCTGCTGCGGCGGATCCGGCGATGAAGTGGCAGGTGCCGGCCCTCATCGGGCTCTCGCTCTGTGCTGCCGTCGCTGGCTATGCGCTGACCGGGAATCCCGGCCTGCCGGCGGTTCCTGCCCCGGCCACCAGCATCAATCCGGACCTGACCCCCGAAGCGGAAACGGCCTCCAAGGCGCTGATGGAGAATTTCGGGGACGTGCGGGCCTGGCTGACGCTGTCGGATGCCCTGATCCGCGCCGGCCGTACCGAGACCGCCGTTGTGGCACTGGATTCGGGCCTGCAGGCGATCCCCGGGAACGCCGACCTGTGGGTGCAGACCGGGGTTGCGCTGGTGGCGCACGCCAATGGCGAAGTGGTGCCCGCCGCCCGGCTTGCGTTCGACCGGGCCAGCCGGCTCGCGCCCGATCACCCGGCACCGGCCTATTTCCTCGGCTTGTCATGGCTGCAGGCCGGCGAGCCGGAAAAGGCGCTGAAGGCCTGGCGCACGCTCCGCGATCGCAGCAGCGACGACGCGCCCTGGCGCACGATGCTGGAACGGCAGATCGAAGCCGCCGAAATGATGCAGCAAATGGGCATGGGTTCGGGCATGATGGGGCTGCCTCCGGCAGGCCAGCGACCGCCACAGCAAGGGACACCGCAAGCATGATTCGCGTTCATCACCTGAACGACAGCCGGTCGCAGCGCATCCTTTGGCTGCTGGAGGAGCTGGAGCTTTCCTATGAGCTGGTGAAGTATCAGCGCGACGTCGAAACCCGGCTGGCTCCGCCCGAGCTGGAGGCGGTGCATCCGCTGGGCAAGTCCCCGATGCTGGAACTGGACGGGCGGTTGCTGATCGAATCCGGCGCGATCGTCGAGACGGTGATCGACCAGCTCGGCGCGGGCCGGCTGGCGCCCGGCCCGGGTACCGCAGATCATGATCGGTACCGGATGTGGCTGCACTATGCCGAGGGGTCGGCGATGCTGCCGCTGATGCTGCTCTTGTATACCGGCCGGCTTGGCGAGGGCGCAGCGCCGCTGAAGCCCCGGATCGACAGCGAATTGCAGCGCCACCTGGGCTGGGTGGAAAGCGAACTGCAAGGTCGGGACTGGCTGGTTGGGGATAGCCTGACCGGGGCCGACATCCAGATGAGTTTCGTCGGTGAAATCGCGGGCGTGTATGGCCTCAGGGCAAAGCTTCCCGCGATGGAAGCCTGGGTAAAGCGTTTCCAGGCGCGGCCGGCCTACCAGCGTGCGCTGGAAAAGGGTGGAACCTATAATTTCCTGTAAGTGTTCTGGTGGGGAGGCGGGCGTTGCTGCACATGCGAATAGCTGCTAGCGCCACCGGCCGTTCGGCCCCTCTGGGGGCGTTTTTCAGCGGTGGTGTCGTGACGTCGAACATGTTTCTGTTGCAAGAGTCCGACAGGCGCATGTCATGAGCAAGGCTGCCGTGTCGGATGGTGCCGAGCGCGGCGGCCATGGGCAGGACAGCGTCGGCAAGCTGATGCTGGGCGCGCTCGGCGTTGTGTTCGGCGACATCGGCACCTCTCCGCTTTACGCCCTTCGTGAAACCTTCATCGGCCACCATCCGCTGCCGGTGGACGCCTATCATCTGTACGGCATCATCAGCCTGATCTTCTGGACGATGATGATGATCGTGACGGTGAAATATGTCGGCATCATCCTTCGTGCCGACAACCGCGGCGAAGGCGGCACTATCGCGCTGCAGGCGCTGCTGATGCGCAATTCCCACGGCCGGCGCTGGGCGCCCTGGGTGATCGTGCTCGGCATCCTGGCGACGGCCCTGTTCTTCGGCGAAAGCATCATCACGCCGGCGATCTCGGTGCTGTCCGCGGTTGAGGGATTGACCGTGGTGGAGGCCAAGCTGCAGCCGCTGGTGCTGCCCATCGCGATCGGGATCATCGTCGCCCTGTTCCTGATCCAGGGGTTCGGCACGGCCCGCGTCGGCGCCTTCTTCGGCCCGATCACCCTGGTCTATTTCCTGACGCTGGCGGCACTTGGCTGCTATAACATCGCGGGCAATCCGGACATCCTCTACGCGCTGTCTCCGCATCATGCCGTGATGTTCTTCCGATCCGATGGGCTGCTCGCGTTCCTGGCCCTGTCCTCCGTCGTGCTGGCGGTCACGGGGGCCGAAGCGCTTTATGCCGACATGGGGCATTTCGGGCGCAATCCGATCAAGGTCGGCTGGCTGACGGTGGTAATGCCCGCCCTGATGCTGAACTATCTGGGACAAGGCGCACTGCTGATCGAAAACCCGGAGGCGATCCGCAACCCCTTCTTCCTGCTCGCGCCCGAGGAACTGCGCCTGCCGCTCGTCATCCTGGCGACGCTGGCAACCGTGATCGCATCGCAGGCGGTCATCTCGGGGGCCTTTTCGGTTACTCGCCAGGCGGTGCAACTGGGGTTCCTGCCCCGGCTTCGCATCCTCCACACTTCGGCCCGGACCGAGGGCCAGATCTATATCCCGTTCGTCAACTGGACCCTGCTGGTGCTGGTCATCATGCTGGTGCTCGGCTTCGAGACCTCGTCCAACCTGGCTGCGGCCTATGGCATCTCCGTGACGGGCACGATGTTCATTTCCACGTGCATGATGGGCATCCTGATCGTGTCGGTCTGGAAATGGAACAAGTGGCTGGCGGGGCTGGTGATCGGGACCTACCTGATCATCGACGGCGCCTATTTCGCAGCCAACCTGACCAAGATCCCCGACGGGGGGTGGTTCCCGTTGCTGATCGGGATCGTCGTGTTCATCCTGCTGACGACATGGTCGCGCGGCCGCTACCTGATGCAGCAGCGGCTGAAGGAATCAGCCATGCCGATGGAGGTCTTCATCAAGTCTGCTTCGCGAGCGGCCACCCGGGTGCCGGGCACGGCGGTGTTCATGACCTCGTCCCCCGAAGGCGTTCCGCACGCGCTGCTGCACAATCTGAAGCACAACAAGGTGCTGCACGAGCGCATCCTGGTGCTGACCGTGGTGATCGACGAGATCCCCTTCATCGATATGGAAGACCGGATCGAGGTGATCGACCTGGGCGAGAATTTCTATCGCATGATCCTGCGCTATGGCTTCATGCAGCAGCCGGACGTGCCCGCCACGCTGAAAGTCGTGGAAAATTGCGGACCGCAGATCCGGATGATGGACACCAGCTTCTTCCTCGCCCGCCAGACCCTGCTGGCCTCGGAGCGGCCCGGCATGGCGATCTGGCGCGAGAAACTGTTCGCCTGGATGCTGCGAAACGCGGAAAGCGCGATGGAGTTCTTCAAGCTGCCGACGAACCGAGTTGTGGAGTTGGGGAGTCAGGTTGAGATTTAAGGCGGCCGCGGTCAGTGCGCAGCACTGATCCGCGGACTCGCCGTAATCTCGGCCGGCGGGGCTGAGGCCCTCAGGCCTCAGAACCCGACCGACGGCGTGGCTCCGCCGCGCTCTTGCTTGCTTCTGCCTGTACCCAGCCGGACTCGGCGGCTTTGCCGCCGGCCGGCCCCTAGCGCCGTCGCCCTAGCTCCGTGCGGCAAGCGCCGGCCGCTCGGCAAAGCCGCGCGAGTCCGGCTGGGTGACCGGTAGGAAGAAGGCAAAAAAAAGGGCGGCAGAGCCGCCCCCCGTCGGTCCTGTCGGCAGAGCGGCTTTGCCACTCTGCCGCAGGCCGGCCGTGCCTTCGGCGAGTCTGTGGATTAGTGCTTTGCACTAACCACAGCCGCCTTCGGCGTTACTTCGCCATTTCTGCTGCCTTGTCCTTCATCGCGCCGGCAGCGGCGTCCATCTTGGCAGCGCCCGCGGCCATCTTGTCGGCACCGGCGGCCATTGCGTCGGCAGCCGTCGTGGTGGCGCCGGCGGCAGCAGCGTCGGTCGTCGCAGCAGCGGAATCGACAGTGGCGTCGGCGGCAGCGGCAGTCGTGTCGGCTGCGGCGTCGATCGTCGTGTTGGCGGCATCGACCGTAGCGTCGGCAGCGGCAGTGGTGTCAGCAGCAGCTTCGACAGTCGCGTCGGCGGCCTTCTTTTCGCCGCAAGCGGCAACCAGGGCAAGGCTCGCGACAGCGGCGAGAGTAGCAAACTTGTTCATTCTGACCTCCTAAGGGGCATGATTGCCCATATGTTGCAGGCCGTGGCGTGGGACCTTGCGACCGCAAGCTCATTCCGTGGCGTACCCGGGGGCACGGTCCGGACCGATGCGAGGCGCCCTTGCAATAGCAGTGCCACAAATTCAAGCCCCTTTGTTGACAATCTATGTGGCGGTCTGCGGCCGGTTCCGCGCATTTGGCGCGGGCGGCCGTCGGCATTGCGGCCGATTTTTCTTCGCGGGCTGTCGCCCTTTCCGCGCATTGGCGCGGGCGCGCGGTCGCGCTTGCGGCCTGCGGCCGGTGTTTCTAGGGCGGCCGGCGGCCGGTTCGGCGCATTGCGCGGGCGTGCGGTTGCGCTTGCGGCGCTTTGCGCCGGGATTGATGAGCCCATCTTCTGCCCGGGCTTGGCTCGGCGGCGGCGGGCGGGCTAGAGAGGCGCATGACATCGATCCTGCCTTCGCCCGACCGCCCGCTTCGTCTCGGCACGCGGGGATCGCCGCTTGCGCTCGCCCAGTCGCGCATGGTGGCCGCCGCGCTGAAGGCCTCACATCGGCTTTCCGACGACGCCATCGCTCTCACCGTCGTCCAGACCCTGGGTGACCGGGTGCAGGACCGGCCGCTCGCCGAGATCGGCGGCAAGGCGCTCTGGACCAAGGAGCTGGACGGCGCGCTGCTGAACGGCGAGATCGATTTCGCCGTGCATTCCATGAAAGACGTGGAAACCGTGCTTGCCGCGGGCGTCGCGCTGGCAGCCGTGCTGCCGCGCGCCGATCCGCGCGACCGCATCGTCGGCGCGACCTCCATTGCCGCCATCCCGCCGGGTGCCACCGTGGGCACGTCCAGCCCGCGCCGCCAGGCCCAGCTGCGGAACCGCAGGCCCGACCTGGCCGTCGTCTTGCTTCGCGGCAATGTCGAAACGCGGCTGCGCCATGTGTCGGAAGGGCGGGTGGCCGCGACGTTCCTGGCCGCCGCCGGGCTGGACCGGCTGACAATCGAGGCCGGCCACACCCTTCCGATCGACGACTGGCTGCCCGCCGCGTCGCAGGGGGTGGTCGGCATCACCTGCCGGGCCGACGACGTGGCGACACTCGCCCTGCTGCGGGCGATCGATGATGCCGAGACGATGACCTGCCTGAAGGCGGAGCGGGCCGTTCTAGAGGCCCTGGGTGGAAGCTGCCACACCTCGGTTGCAGCCCACGCCAGCCTGTCTGGCAGCCTCACCCTCCGGGCGGAGCTGTTGAGCCCGGACGGCCGCGACAGCATTTCCGCAACTCGCACCTCGACAGACGGGGACCCGGCCGCCCTCGGACAGGCGGTCGCGGCCGAGCTGCTGGCGGCCGCCACCCCGGCCATCCGCCGCTCGCTGGAGCCGGCGGCCGCGGCGTGACCCGGCCGCTGCTGCTGGTGACGCGGCCCCTCGAGGAGGCGGCGCGCACCGTCAGCGCGGCCACCGAGGCTGGGTTCGACACGCTGCCGGCACCGCTGCTCCGCATCGAACCGCTGGTCTGGCAGCCGCCGGCGATGCTTCCCGATGCGATCCTTTTTACCAGCGGCCGCAGCCCGGCGCTGGTGGCAGCCATCTGGCCGGAGGCGCGCGCCTGCCCGGCCTATGCGGTCGGCGCCCGAACTGCCGAGCTTGCGGCCGACGCAGGGTTCAGGCTGGCGGCGATCGGGAACGACGATGGCAGCGCCGTGCTGGCGCGGGCCGGCGGTGCAGGCGTGCGGTCGGTGTGGCATGCGGCCGGCGAGGCCACAGCGGTTCTGGACGTGCCACCCGGGATCCAGCTGACCCGTACGCCGGTCTATGCCGCCCGGCGGGTCGAACGGCTGCCGGCGGATGCTATCCGGGCGCTTGCCGGGGACGATTGGACCGCGACGCTGTTGTTCTCGGCCCGGTCGGCTCGGCATTTCGCCGATCTCCACGACGCGGCCGGATTGCGGCGCGATACGGCGCGCTTGGTTGCGCTGAGCCCGGCGATCGCCGGCGCGGCGGGGCCCGGGTGGGGGGGCGTGGCCGTCGCTGCCGCGCCGGGCCTTGCACAGGCCTTGGCGGCAGCCCGTTCCCTGTGGCAAAGCAAAGGGGATGACTGACCCGATGCCAAGCTCCGTCGGCCGGAGCCCCGATCCGACGGAAGGATCCGCGGCACGGGGAAATTCCGACCGCCCGGCCCGGCCGGTGTGGCCTTGGATCATCGCTGCCATGCTGTTCTCCTTCGTGCTCGGCATGATCGGCAGCCCCTGGTTCGAAGCCAATGTCCGCCGCCAGTTGCCGCCTGCGTTGCAGGGAGACACCGGCGTGCAACTGCGGATCGATGCGCTTGCTGTCCGAATTGCGCGGCTGGAAGCTTCGCCGCCTTCCCCCGCCTCGGCGCTGGAAAGCGGAACCGCACCGGATCCGGCGCGCCTGGCTGCGCTGGAGACGCAGGCCGCTGCGTTGCAGGCGATCGATGCCAGCACGACGGCGCGGGTAGACCAGCTGGCGGCCGCGCTGCTTCGGGCCAGCGGCGAAGCCGAAGTGGCCGACCGGCAGGTCGGCGAGCTGTTTCTCGTCGCCGTTGCGCGGCGCATGCTGGAGTCCGGCCGCTCGCTCGCTCTCCTGGAGCCGGCGCTCGACGCCCGGTTCGGCGCGCGGGACCAAGCTGCCGTAGAGGCACTTGCCGCGTGGTCGCGCGTGCCGCAGACCCGGGCCACCCTTGCCGCCCGACTGGAAACGCTCGACCTGACGGCGAGCCGGACTGCGGCGGCCGAGGGCTGGTGGGCGCGGCTTCGCTCGAAGCTGTCCGGCCTGATCACCGTCGGCACCTCCTCGTCGCCCGGCGTGATCGATCCCGGCGCGCAGGCCGGCGCCTCGGCCGCGCTGGGGGGCGGCGATGTCGCGCTTGCGGTCAGCCGGTTGCAGAGGGGGCCCGCCGGGCCCGCGCGGGACCAGTGGATCGCCGATGCGCAATCGCTGCTGGCGGCGGAGGCTGCGCTGGACCGGCTGGAATTCGGCCTCGTCCAGTCGGCGATCGCCAGGGCGCCTGCGATCGCCTCGCCACCTGTCAACAGGCCCGCGCTGGTGGTTCCGCCCCCGGTCAACGCGCTGCCGCCGCCTGTCGGGGCGCCGCCGCCACTGAATTCGCCGGCGCCCTGAAGCGGCGCACGGGGTTGCCGGGCCGTGCAGCCACCGGCTAAGCCGCCCGGGCACGTCACACGGGCACTTCACACGGGCACTTCAACTTGTCAGCCAGCCAGGGGGCAGCATGCGCGTAGCAATGATCGGGTCGGGATATGTCGGGCTGGTGTCCGGCGCCTGCTTTGCCGACTTCGGCCACGATGTCGTGTGCGTCGACAAGGATCCGGGCAAGATCGAGCGCCTGAACGCCAATGTGATGCCGATCTACGAGCCCGGCCTCGACGACCTGGTGCTTTCCAACGTGAGGGCCGGCCGGCTTTCGTTCACCACCGACCTCGCCGAGGGGATGGCCGGCGCGGAAGCGATTTTCATCGCGGTGGGCACGCCGTCCAGGCGCGGCGACGGCCACGCCGACCTCAGCTATGTCTATGCGGCGGCCGGGGAAATTGCCGCCAATCTCGGGAACTTCGCAGTGGTTGTCACCAAGTCCACCGTGCCCGTGGGGACCGGCGACGAGGTGGAGCGCACCATTCGGGAAGCCAATCCGGCGGCGCAGTTCGCGGTTGCCTCCAATCCCGAGTTCCTGCGCGAAGGGGCGGCCATCGCCGACTTCAAGCGCCCCGACCGGATCGTGATCGGGGTGGAGGACGACCGCGCCCGCCAGGTGTTGGAGGAACTGTATCGGCCGCTCTATCTGAACCAGGCGCCGATCATGGTGACCAGCCGCCGCACGGCCGAGCTCACCAAATATGCCGCCAACGCGTTCCTGGCGACCAAGATAAGCTTCATCAACGAGATGGCCGACCTGTGCGAAAAGGTCGGCGCCAACGTGCAGGATGTGGCGCGCGGGATCGGGCTGGACAAGCGCATCGGCTCCAAGTTTCTGAACGCCGGCCCGGGCTATGGCGGCAGCTGTTTCCCCAAGGACACGCTGGCGCTGATCAAGACGGCGCAGGATTATGACGCCCCGGTGCGCATCGTCGAGACGGTCGCCCTGGTGAACGACCAGCGCAAGCGCGCGATGGGTCGCAAGGTGGTGACGGCGATGGGGGGCGACGTGCGCGGCCGCCGGGTCGCAGTGCTGGGCCTGACGTTCAAGCCGAACACCGACGATATGCGCGACAGCCCGGCGATCGCCGTGATCCAGACCTTGCAGGACGCCGGCGCGGAAGTGGTGGCCTATGACCCGGAGGGCGTGGCGCAGGCCCGGCTGGTGCTGGACGGGGTACACTATGCCGACAGTGCCTATGCTGCCCTGGACGGCGCCGACGCGATGGTGCTGGTGACCGAGTGGGACGCGTTCCGGGCGCTCGACCTCGGCCGCGTCAAGTCACTGTTGAAGGCGCCGGTGGTGGTCGACCTGCGCAACATCTACCGGCCCGAGGAGATGGCGCGCCACGGCCTGCAATATACCGGGATCGGCCGCTGAGCGCGCAAGGTTGCAGGGCCGCGGCAGGCTGGCTATAGCCGCCCTCCTGCCGAGCCGCGAGGCTGTCCGGTGGGAGTCGTGCCGGACCGGTTCCGGAGTCGTGGGTGAGTGGCTGAAACCAGCAGTTTGCTAAACTGCCGTGCTGGGTAACCGGCACCCCGGGTTCGAATCCCGGCGACTCCGCCAGCCTGTATCGGGCAACCTGCATAGTCGTCCCATGGAGGCGCCCGATGCCGACAGCCTTCGACGATGCCGAACATGCCGCAGCGGCAGCGCTGGACGCCGCGGACCCGTTGGCCTTGTTCCGGGCGCGCTTCACGATGCCGGAAGGCCTCATTTATCTCGACGGCAATTCGCTGGGCCCGCTGCCGGCGGGCGCCGCGGCGCGAGCAGCCCGGCTGATCGAGCGGGAATGGGGCGAGGGGCTGATCCGGAGCTGGAACGAGGCCGGCTGGTTCGATCTGCCCCGCCGGCTCGGCGGCAGGCTTGCGCCGCTGATCGGTGCCGCGCCGGACGAGGTGGTGGTCTGCGATTCCACCAGCATCAACCTCTTCAAGGTGCTGGCCGCAGCCGTCCAGCTGAAGCCCGACCGCAATGTTCTGATCCTGGAGGGAAGCAACTTCCCGACCAACAATTATATCGCGCAGGGGCTGGCGCAGCTGAGCGGGGGCCGGCTGGAGGTGCGGCTGTCCGAAGGCGACGATATCCTGCGGTCGATCGATGGGCGGACGGCTGCCGTCGCCATTACCCATGCGCATTACAAGACCGGGTTCGTCCACGACATGGCCGCGATCACGGCTGCCGCCCACCGCGCCGGTGCGCTTGCCATCTGGGACCTGTGCCACACCGCCGGTGCCATGCCGGTCGCCTTGAACGACTGCGCAGCCGACTTCGCGGTCGGCTGCACCTATAAATATCTGAACGGCGGCCCCGGCGCACCGGCCTTCCTGTTCGCGGCGGCGCGCCATCATGGCCAGGTGCAGCAGCCGCTGACCGGCTGGTGGGGCCACGCGGCGCCGTTCGGGTTCGAGCCCGGCTACCGCCCGGCGGCCGACATCGGCCAGTATCTGAGCGGCACGCAGCCTGTTCTCAGCCTGGCGATGGTGGAACTCGGGCTCGAGATCGCGCTTGCCGCCGATATCGAGGCTGTCCGGGCGAAGTCGGTTTCGCTGACCGAGCTTTTCATCCGCCTGGTGGAAACCCGTTGCGCCGGCCATGGCTTCGGGCTTGCCTCGCCGCGCGATCCCGCCCGGCGGGGCAGCCAGATCGCGCTGACCCATCCGCAAGGCTACGCCATCATGCGAGCGTTGATCGATGCGGGCGTGGTGGGCGATTTCAGGGCGCCCGACATCCTGCGCTTCGGCTTCGCGCCGCTCTATGTGCGGCATGTCGACGTGGTGGAGGCCGTGGCCGTGCTGGCCCGGATCATGGCGACGGAGGCCTGGCGTCGACCGGCCTATCAGGTGCGAGACGCGGTGACCTGAAGGCCCACCCCGAAATCCACATCGCAGCCGTTGCCAGGAGGTTCCCGGCAATGGCGGCCCCGCGGATCGCACGCTTCGTCCTGGCTGGAAGCGGCAGGTGCAACCATCGCCCGTCACGAACCTTTGCACGGCACACGCAACGGTTCGGAGAACCTCTATGCCTGACATCATCCCAGGAGCTGGCCGCACACTGGCCGCTTTTGCTGCGCTGGCGATCGGGTGCACTGCGATCGCCCAGGTCCCGCCCTCTGGCCAGTCCGACAATCCGCAGAGCACCGATCCGGCCGATCCCACATCGGGCAGCTCGGCCGCCGGAGCCTCTTCCAGCAGCGATGGAGCCATGGGCAGCACCCCTTCCACGCCTGCAACGTCCGAGGCATCGGCCCGGGCCGCATTCCAGGCCGGCGGCGCTACCGATATCCAGAATGTCCGCCGATCCGGCACCGGCTGGATCGCAAGCGGGATGCAGAACGGCAAGCGCGTCCAGTTGAAGATGGGCGAGGACGGGCGGGTGGTCGGCGAGCCGATGCCGCGCTGAGCTATCTGCCGGCTATGACAGAAAGCTCTCCAGCTCCATCCATGCGGCCAGCTTGCGAGCGTAAGGCAGCGTCATCGCGGCGCTGGACGATGGCAGCACCAGCATCGGCACAGAAAGGGCCGCTGCCCATGACCTCCCGGCGCGGGCGGCTGCCTTCCCGTTGAAGGCGATCGC
>JANPJJ010000079.1:0-3089 GCA_031425455.1 Sandaracinobacter sp.
GGCCCGCGATCCGGCCGCCAACCAGGCCCATGTCGAGGAGTTGTTCGCGCTCTGGGACGCCGGCAAGATCGCCCCCGTCGTCAGCGCCACCTACCCGCTCGATCGCGCGGGCGAGGCCATCGCCGCCATGGCCGCGCGCCAGGTGATCGGGAAATTGGTAGTCGAGCTCTGACCCCTCACTCCGCCGGAAGCGGCGATGCCCCGCCCGCCGCGACCCGCGGCCGCCGGAACGGCTGGCGCTGCTGATAGGCGAGGCTTTTCCACAGCCACTCCATCGGGCCGTTGGCGAAGCGCCGCACCCACAGGTTGGCGGCGATCAGCTCGAGCGCGATGACGATGGCCGCGATTCCCGCCAGATCGGCCGCCCCGAATCGACCCCACAGCCCAAGGCCCCACGGCGCGAACACTACCCACATCATCAGCAGCGACGTCCCTAGGTAAATGGTCAGCGGGATTTTGCCCGCCGCCGCGAACGGGCGAAGCAATGCGCGCCCCGCTGCACTGCGCAGGGCGAGGTGGACCAGGCCCAGATGCCCCAGCGTCACCGCCAGCCGGCTAAGGTCCGCGACGACCCTTTGCCACCCCGGCGCGAGATCGCCCGCCAGGAAGCCAAGCGCGCCCGTCGCCCGGGCATAGCCCCCGAAGCCGTAGCCAAGGATCACCATCGCCGCGTAGGTGGCCGTCCGCGCGCGCCCCTGCAGCACCCCCATCTGCGTCAGCGCCATGCCGACCAGCATGGTCCCGGCAACCTCGCCCTCGATCGCCCAGAACCAGCTCATGACATAGCGCCAGCCCTCGGCCTGCGCCTTCCAATAAGCCTCAAAGGTCGAATGATGCGCCTTCACGCCGTCGGCGATCTTGCTCTTGAGCTTGGGATTATCGGCCGGAAGCAGCCGCCGCCGCTCGACCCGGTCGCGGTGCTGCTCGAGTAGCTTCTTGTCCTCGGCGCTGACCGGCTTCCCCGCCGCACTCGCCGTCGCGATGGCGTTCACCCGGGAAAGATCGCGATTAGCCTGCTGGTGGCCGATCACCGAAAACCACAGCAAGGAGGCGAACACCAGCCCGGCCAGGCCGAGTTGCGCCTTGGCGCTCCACTGCCGGAAGGCGAATAGGAAGACCGCGACGATCCCGTAGAGCAGCAAGATGTCGCCCCACCACATCAGCACAAACGCGTTGAACAGGCCGAGCAAAATCAGCAGCAGGTTGCGCCGGTAATGGAGGTCGGCGACCACTACCGGGCCGTCGGGAGACATCGCACGGCGCGCCATGATGATGATCCCCGCCCCGAACAACAGCTCCAGCAGCCCTCGCTGCGTCCCGTAGAGCGCAGTCTGGACGACCAGCGTCGTCCACCAGTCGGCAGTGGTCCAGCTTGGATAACGTGGATCCTGGAGGATCCGCTCGAAGCTGCCCATGCCTGGAATGTTGAGGAACAGAATGAACAGGATCGCGACCCCGCGAATGATATCGAGCGACGCGATCCGCTCACTGTCGGCAACGGGGGTGATCGAGGTCGTCTGGTCCATGGCTTGGCTTCCCCCTTGCCGCCGCCCCCGCGACGAAATTCGATGGAGGTCTGCCCTTTCTGGCCCCTTCTGGCAAGGCTCGCACCGTCTAAAGGCCAGCTGATAAGCGGGCGTCCCCGGCACGACTTACCAGCCGACACCGGCACCCCGCCGCGCGTCCGACCAAGCACCGGAGTTTCACTCGATGCGCATCCTTCTTCTCGCCGCCGCCAGCCTCGCTGCCCTCGGCGCCGTTCCCGCCGCGGCCCACCAGCACGGCCAACACGCTGCCAAGGCCACGGGCACGATCGTCGACGTCGCGGTTGGCAATCCCGACTTCTCCACTCTCGTCGCCGCGGTCACTGCTGCCGACCTTGCCGGCACCCTTTCAAGCGCCGGCCCCTTCACCGTCTTCGCGCCGACCAATGCCGCATTCGGCAAGCTCCCCGCCGGCACCGTCGAGACCTTGGTCCAGCCTGCTAACAAGGGCACGCTGACCTCGATCCTGACCTATCACGTGGTCGCCGGCCGCTACCCCGCCGCTCGCCTGGTCCAGGCGATCCGTCGCGGCGGTGGATCGACCACGCTGACCACCGTCCAGGGCGGCAAGCTGCGCGCGCGCCTGCATGGCAAGACCGTCGTCCTGACCGACGCCAAGGGCGGTCGCAGCCGCGTTATCGCGACCGACGTCAAGGCGAGCAACGGCGTGATCCATGCCATCGACACGGTGGTAATGCCCTGATTCTGACGTGGCGGCGGGACGCTCGTTGCGATCTCCCCGCCGCCCTGTCGCTCTGCTGGACGCGCCGGGCTCAAGCGCCTATCTCCCGCTCCAACCATCGAGCGGGAGCCGCATGTGACCACTTTCGACGATCGCGAACGCGCGTTCGAGGCCAAGTTCGCCCACGACGAGGAAATGAAATTCCGCGTTATGGCACGCCGCAACAAGTTGCTTGGTCATTGGGCAGCCGATCGGATGAAGCTGTCCGCAGTCGAGGCCGAGGCCTATGCCAAGGATGTCGTCCGCGCCGAGTTTGAGGACAATGGCGACGAGGATGTCATCCGCAAGCTGCTCGGCGACCTGACTTCGGCCGGGGCCGAGACCGACGAAGCCGAGATCCGCGCCGCCATGGCCGACCGCATGATCGAGGCCCGCCGCCAGCTCCTCGAAGCGCACGGCTGACCCGATGCCGATGGCCGCCGAGGACATCGAGGCGCTGATCCGTGCCGCCTTGCCCGATGCCGAGATCCGGATCGAGGATCTGCGCGGCGACGGCGATCATTATGCGGCGACCGTGGTCAGTGCCGCCTTTGCCGGCCTCCCGCGCGTCCGCCAGCACCAGCTCGTTTATCGTGCGTTGGGAACGCGGATGGGCGGCGAATTGCACGCGCTGCAGCTGACCACCGCCGCGCCCCAGGAGTGAGAATTGAAATGACCGAAGTCACCCCCGCCCACGACAAGATCGACGCACTCGTCAAATCGAACGACGTCGTCCTGTTCATGAAGGGCACCGCCCTGTTCCCGCAATGCGGCTTCTCCAGCCGCGCAATCGCCATCCTCGATCATCTCGGCACGGGCTATGA
>JANPJJ010000080.1:0-2654 GCA_031425455.1 Sandaracinobacter sp.
TCCCAGTCGATCAGCTCGTCCAGCGTCCGGCGCAGCGGCTCGGTATCGTAATAGCTGATCGCGCCCATGCTGCCTCGGGGTTGCAGCTTGGAGGGCGGAAAGCGCGGTTTGAAGAAGCCGGGAACGCCCATGGTCGCGATCCACAGCGCCGCCCCTTGCGACCAGGCATCCTGTGCCATGCCCTCCATAAGTGGAAATGCGGGGATCAGCCCCGACGAGATACGCTCCCAGAAGGTGGCGAGCGCCTGCAGCCGCCGGCCGGGCGGATTGCCGGCGATGAGGGCGGCGTTGATCGCGCCGATGGAAATGCCCGCCACCCAGTCCGGTGCGATCCCCATTTCGGCCAGCGCCTCGCACACGCCCAGGTGATAGGCACCGAGCGCGCCGCCGCCTTGCAACACGAGGACGTTCAGGTGGGGAGCACGTGGCACCGCCGACACCAGCGGGGGCGTGGCATCTGCCGAGGGTTTCAGCGGCCTCGGCGCGGGCGCCGGAGGTCTCGTCTTCGTACGCGCCGCCGTTGCCATCCTATTACCCCCGCGAAAGCCGCTCCATCGCGGGCACCAGCCCGCGCACATCATAGCCTGCACCAGCCGCCGCCGACACGATAGTGGCCACGTCGCCGCCCCGCGCCGCTTCGGCCAGCGCCCAGAGGTTGGTGGACCGCGTGCCCGACCGGCAATAGCCGAACACCGGCTTGGGATGAACCAGTACCGCCGCCAGCGCCGACACCTGCTCCACCGTGAGCCCGCTGTGGTCGATCGGGATCGCCAGATAGCCGAGGCCCGCCGCCAGCGCGGCGGCCTCGATCTCGGCCCCGGCCAGCTCCGCCGGCACCTCGTCGTCGGGCCTATTGTTGACGATGAAGCCATAGCCCAGCGCCGCCAGCCGGGCGCAATCCCCGGGCTCGATCTGCGGCGCCGCCGTGAAGGCCGGCGTCAGCTTGCGCTCGTCGATCATGCCGCGCCCCTCAGGTCGGGCGGCAGCGCCTCGGACCCGAGCACCGCCAGCGCCTCTGGGAAAGCCAGCATCTGCTGCCCGTCCGAGCCCAGCCGCCGGATCGCAACACTGCCCTCCTCGGCCTCGCGCCGGCCCACCACCAACAGCACCGGCACCTTCGCCAGGCTGTGCTCGCGCACCTTGTAGTTGATCTTCTCGTTGCGAAGGTCGGCCTCGGCACGGATGCCGGCTGCCCTCAGCTGCGCCAGCAGCGCCTGCGCATAGTCGTCCGCGTCGGACACGATCGTCGCCACCACCACCTGCACTGGCGCCAGCCACAGCGGGAAGCGCCCGGCATGATGCTCGATCAGGATGCCGATGAATCGCTCGAACGTGCCCAGGATCGCCCGGTGCAGCATCACCGGCCGGTGCCGCTCGCCGTCCTCGCCGACATAGCTGGCGTCGAGCCGGTCGGGCAGCACCCGGTCGGACTGGATCGTCCCCACCTGCCAGGTCCGCCCGATCGCGTCGGTCAGGTGAAACTCCAGCTTCGGCGCATAGAAGGCGCCCTCGCCCGGCAGCTCCTCGAACCCGGCCTTGATCGTCTCCGGCAGGTTGGAGCCGCGGACCGCCCGGCGCAGCTCCTCCTCCGACAGGTCCCACATCGCCTCCGCCCCGAACCGCTTCTCGGGCCGCAGCGCCAGCTTCACGGCATAGCTGTCGAAGCCCAGGTCGGCGTAGATCGCGTGCAGCAGGTCGATGAAGGCGGAGACCTCGCCGATCACCTGGTCCTCGCGGCAGAAGATATGCGCGTCGTCCTGGGTGAACTGGCGCACCCGCAGGAGGCCGTGCAAAGCGCCGTGCGGCTCGTTCCTGTGGCAGCAGCCGAACTCGGCCATCCGGATCGGCAGATCGCGATAGCTGGGGATGCCCTGGCGAAAGATCAGCACATGCGCCGGGCAGTTCATCGGCTTCAGCGCCATCAGATCGGCCGTTCCGGAAAAGATCGGCCCTTCATCTTCGCCGGACGGGATCTCGTCCGGCACCACGAACATATTCTCGCGATACTTGCCCCAGTGACCGGACTGCTCCCATTGCCGCGCATCCATCAGCTGCGGGGTCTTCACCTCCTGATAGCCGGCGGCGTCCAGCCGGCGCCGCATATAGGCCTCCAGCGTGCGCCAGATCACATAGCCCTTGGGATGCCAGAACACCGACCCCTGCGCCTCGGGCTGCAGGTGGAACAGGTCCATCTCGGCCCCGAGCCGGCGATGGTCGCGCTTCGCCGCCTCCTCCAGCATCGTCAGGTGCTGATCCAGCTGCTTCTTCGTCAGCCAGCCGGTGCCGTAGATCCGGCTCAGCTGCGGGTTGTTCTGGTCGCCGCGCCAATAGGCACCCGATACCCGCGTCAGCTTGAACGCGGCCGGGTCCAGCTTGCCGGTGGAGGGCAGGTGCGGCCCCCGGCACATGTCCATCCACGAGTCCGGCTGGTTCGGTTGGCCAGACCAGTAGACCGAAATCTCCTCCCCCTCGGGAAGCTCGCTCGCCCATTCGGCCTTGAATCGCTCGCCTTGCGCCGCCCAGCGCTCGATCAGGGCGTCGCGCTTCCACACCTCGCGGCGCAGCGGCTTGTCGGCAGCGATGATCGAGCGCATTTCCGCCTCGATCGCCGGCAGCTCCTCGTCGGTGAACGGCCCGCGCGTGGGCGGCGGCGC
>JANPJJ010000081.1:0-8733 GCA_031425455.1 Sandaracinobacter sp.
CCCGGCAAGGGGCCGGCCTTTGTCTGAGGCCCTTGCCGCCGAAGCGCGGGCCATCCCGATCGCGACCCTGTTCCGGCCCGCACCGCTTGCCGGGCCGGGCCTGGAAGCCCTGCTGGCGGAGCGCGAGGCCGCAGGCGCCGCGCGCGGGAAGGCCGAGGCCGAGGCGCGCTTGCGCAAGAAGGACATCGAGCAAGCCGGCGCGCGACAGGCCTTGCTGGCCCGGCACGCGGCCGAGCTGGCCAGTCAGGCCGAGGCCGCGCGGGCGGCCATCTTCACGCTGGAAACCGCGCTGGCCGAGGCCCTGGGATCGCTCGCGGCGGAGTTCGCCCGTGCCGTGCTCCGGGCCGAGCCGGCCGCCTCGGCAGAGACGCTGCAAAGCCTTGCCGACGAGGCGCTGGCGAACGTGCCGCCGGGCTCGCTCGGCGCGCTTTGCCTGCACCCCGAAGCGGCGCCGCAGCTGGCTGCCTGCCTCCCTGCCGGCTGGCGGATCGAGCCGGATGCCGCGATTCCACCGGGAACGGTGCGAGCCCAGGTGGACGGCGCAACCGTCACGGCCAGTCTCGCGCTCCGCATCACGCAACTTTCCGCGCACCTCGCCGGGGATCGGGCATGACCGCCACCTTGCTTCAGCGCCGGTCCGACCTGTCGTCGCGGATTGCCGCGTTCCGCCCCGCGCCCGAACGCTCGGGCCGGATCAGCGCCTATGACGGCGTGCTGCTGACCGCCGAGGGCCTGTCGGCCCCGGTCGGCGCGCTGGTGCGGGTGGAGACCGAGGGCGAGACGCTGCCCGCCGAGGTGGTCGGGTTTCGCAACGAGAGGCTGCTGCTGATGGCGCTGGCACGAGGGCCCGTCGCCCCGGGCGCCCGGGTCGTGCTGGAGGGCCGGGCCGATGAAGTGCCGGTCGGGCCCGGGCTGATGGGCCGGGTGGTCGATGCGATGGGCGCGAGCATCGACGGCGACGGGATCGGCGGTGGCCCGCTGGCGATGCCGGCCCGCTGGCCGCTGCACGGCCGGTCGCTGCCGCCGCTGGATCGGAGCGATGTGTCGGAGCCGGTGGTAACCGGCGTCCGCGCCATCGACGCGCTGCTCACGCTGGGACGGGGCCAGCGGGTCGGGCTGATCGCGGGCAGCGGCGTGGGCAAGTCGGTTCTGATGCAGCAGCTGGTGCAGGGGGCCGCCGCCGACGCCGTGGTGGTCGCCCTGGTGGGCGAGCGTGGCCGCGAGATCGCCGGCTTCGTCGCGACGCTGTCGCCCGAAGCCCGTGCCCGGACCCATGTTGTCGCCGTCCCGGCGGACAAGGCCGCGCCGCTCCGGGTGCGGGGCGCGCTCCGCGCCTTTGCGGTGGCCGAATGGCTGCGCCGCGAGGGCCTTCATGTGCTGCTCCTCGTCGACAGCCTCACCCGCGTCGCCCATGCCCAGCGCGAGCTTGGCCTTGCCGTGGGCGAGCCTGCCGGGATGCGCGGCTACCCCGCCTCGGCGCTGGCGTTGATCGCCCGGCTGGTGGAGCGCGCCGGCAACGATGCCGTGCATTGCGGTGCCATCACGGCGATCCTGACCGTGCTGGCCGACGGCGACGACGTGGTGGCCGACCCTGTAGTCGACACCGCGCGCGGCGTGCTGGACGGCCACATCATTCTGGACCGCGGGCTCGCCGCGCGCGGGCGCTTCCCTGCGATCGACCTTGGCCATTCGGTCAGCCGCACCATGGCGGCCTGCGTGACGCCGGCACAGCTCGCCGCCGCCGCCGCGCTGAAGCGCGATGCCGCCCTGATCGAGGCCAACCGCGATCTGGTGGCGATGGGCGCCTACGCGCCGGGGCAGGACCCGGCGCTGGACGGTGCGCTCGCCCGGCAGGACGCGCTGGACGCCTTCGTCGCCCAGTCCCGCGAGGAGCGCGCCGGGTTCGGTGCCAGCCTCGATACCCTCCTCCAGACCTGGGGACGCCTATGACCAGCCCGCAGCAACGCACCCGACGGCTCGATCGGATTCGCGCCATGGAGGCCGGCCATGCACGCCGCCACGAGCGCGCCTTCGCCCGCGCCGTCTGCGATGCCGCCGATGCCGCGGCGCGACTGTCCCACATCGAGGGACTGATCCTGACGTCGGCGCCGCTGGACCGCGCCGGCGGCGTGGCGGGCCTGGCGGCGGCGGCCCAGCTTCGTGTGTTGCTGCTGCCGGCGGCGGAAATGGCCGAAGCCCGGCTGCGGTCGGCAGTGGTGGCGCGCGGCGAAGCCGAGACACGCCTCGCCGACGCCCGGGCTCGCGCGCGCCTGCTGGACGATGCGGTTCGGCGCGCGCGCCTGCTGGCCGGCCGTGCGGTCGACCAGCGCGAGGCAGACGATCGCCCGTTCCCGGCCCGGTTCCCGGTCCACGGGCGTGTCGACGCATGACGATGGCCCTCCCAGCCGCCGGCGCTCTGACCGGCGATCCCCTGGTTTCCCCCGCACAGCGCAGGGGCAACCGGGGCCCGGGTGCGCCGTTTCCGAAGCTGCTGCCGCCCCATCCGGTGGCCGAAGACGCAGACGCCGCGCCGGGCCGAATTGTGGACGGCAAGCGAAAGCCAAGCCCGGCGACAGACGCACCCCCGGTTGCCGCCCTCGATCTTCTGCCGCCGACACCGGCGCCAGTTGCCACGATCCCTGCGGCCGCATCGCCGCCGCCGGGAACCGGTACACCGTTGCTTCCGCAGAGCAGAACGCCGGGCCTCGACCCTGCTGAGCCGCGTGCGCCGCTCCCCCCCACCGCCCCGCCGCTTCCGCCAACGGCGCTGCCGTTTCCAGCGACGGCCCCGTCCCTTTTAGCACCGGCTCTGTCAGCACAGTCCCTTTCGACAACGGCCGGCACTCGCGCCGGAAAGGCCGCACCCACGCCCGATCCGGCGGCAACTCCGGCCGTGACGGCGGCTCTTGCGACGGCCCTGCCCGGCGCACCGGTTGCGCCGCCGGCGCAGGGAATGGCGCTGTGGTCGGCAGGCGCGCGCCCGGCAAGGGATGCCAGGGGCGGATTCGGCGAGGACGCCGGCAGCGAGCCGAAAGGGGGCGAGTCGCGGATGCGCAGTGCCAGTGTCGCAATTGCACCGAAGTTCAGCGCGGCGAGCCCGGAATCCGGCCCGTTCCGGTTGGAATTCGCCGCGCCTGCCGACGCCCGCACGGCAGACGAGCCCGGCGCTCAGCCGCTGCCCGAAGGCAACGCTGCCGCCGCGCCCCTGGGGGATGCCGACCCGCTTCTGCCCGGCGCCGACATCGTGATCGGGCTCGATTCCGAGCAGCGGCTCGATGTGTTGATCGCCACGCGAACGCGGGAGGCCGCAGATCGGGTGGAAGCAGCCCGCGGCGACCTGATGCGCGACCTCGCGGCGCTTGGCTCCGAAGTGGAGGCAGTAACTGTGGAAGTCCGGCCGCAACGGGCGCCTGATCCGGCCACGGTCGATGCCCTGTCGCACGGCAGCGGGGGGACGCTTCAGGACAGGGCGGGGGCCGGGTCTCAGCCGGATGGGCAGCAACAGCGGCAGGAGGGGCAATCCATGCGCGAACAATCGGCACACCCGGCGGGTCGCGGCCACGAGCGCCGGGCGCTGCCTCCCGCGTCGGGCCCCGCCGGGCCCGACGCGGCCGCGATCCCCGTGCGGGTGGATCGATATGCCTGACGCTGGCCTTTGCCCGTCCGTTTTCCCGAGGAGCCCCGCCCATGGCTGACGCCGCCACCGCCGCAGACGCGACACCGCCGCCCAAGAAGAAGGGCCTGATCGGCAAGCTCCTGTTGCCGCTGATCCTGTTGCTGGCGGGCGCCGGGGCGGGCGCTGCCGGCATGATGTTCATGCCCGACCTGAAACCGCAGGACGGCACCCAGAAGCCGCCGGCGCCCACGGTGGCGCCGCTGGAATATGTCGAGATCGACAACAGCTTCACGGCGAACCTGAAGGACACCGGCCGCTTCATCCAGGTGCGGATCGCCATTTCCACCCAGGGCGGGCCGCCGGTGGTGGAAGCGGTCGAACGGCACCGGGTCGCGATCGTTTCGGCAGTGCTGGGCGTGCTGGCCGAAACCGGCGAGGCCGACATCAGCGTGCCGGGGGGCCGCGAGGCGCTGACTCGCCGGATGCGGATCGCGATCAACGATGTGCTGCAGCGCAAGAGTGGCATTGCCGGGATCGACGACGTGTTCCTCACCAGCTTTGTGCTGCAGTAGATGGCGCGCGCGATGACCTGGCCGTCTGCCCGCGTTGCCGTGGACGAGATGGAAGCACCGGCGCCGGGCAGCTGGCTGGACCTGATCGATGCCCCCGGCTTGGCCGCGGGCATTGGCCCCGAACTGTCCCGGCTGGTCGGCACACGGATCAGCGGCCGACTGGCGGGTGGTGGCGCCCCGCTGGCCGGCGGCAGCGCCGCTGGGCCGTTCGTCGCCGTCGGGCAGTTGGGGGTGTCGGGGGGCGCGGGGCCGCAGTTGCTGGACCTGATGCTGGGGGCTGCCGGCGCCGAAGCCCTGATCGAGCACCTGTTCGGAAGCCGTCCCGCGGCCGGCGCGACGGGCGCAGGCTTCGCCCCGGCGCTCGCCTCGCTTCCGCCCGGCAGCGGCTCCTGGGCGACACTGTGCCGGTTCCTCACCAGCGCCGCGAGCCGTGCGATGGCGGCGATCGGCCATGCCGTGGCCGGCGCGCCGCTGCTGCCGCAGCGCGCCATCGCGGCGGAGGTGGCGCCGGGCGCGACACTGATCGATCTCGAGCTGGACATCGACGGCGCCGTGACCCGGCTGCTGCTGGTCGACCCGTCGACCCCCGCTCTCCCGCCGCCGCCGGTGCAGGCCACCGCGCCCGACCTTCCCGCGTGGCGTGAACGCGCCCGGGCCCGCGCCTTCGCGCTGGACCTGCCGGTCACGCTCCGCCTCGCCGATCAGCGAATGCCGGTGGCCGAGGTGGCCGCCCTTCGAGCCGGCGACATCATCCCGCTGACGCCGCCGCAAATGCTCTCGGTGCTGGTGGGCGGCAAGCGCTTCGCCGACGTGCCTGCGACCCGCTTTTCGCCCGAAGGCCAGGATCGATGAACGCGATTCCCGACAAGTCGCTCCGCGCCGAAAAGCGCCTGCGCGGACAGGCGGCCGAGACGGAAGGCGTTCGCCTGACGATCGATTTCGATGAGGACGATGCTGTCGATCAACCCGGCGCCCGACCCCGCGACGCATTTCATGACAGACCCGACGGGACCGACAGCGCGGCAGCTGTCCCCGACCCCTGGGCGGACGGGGTCGAGGCCCCTCGCGCGGCGCTCGAGGATGTGCCATCGCGCGCAGCGGCCGGGCCGGACCCGGGCCGCGCCGCCGCCGGGCGCGCCTCCGCGGCGCCAGGTGCGGGAGCGTCCGGCCCGAACGCCGGTGCAGCGCCGGACGCCTCCGGCCTAGGCACGTCGGCCCGCCGCAAGACCATGGGGGCGATGCCGGCACAGCTCGCCGGCATCGAAGTCACCCTCTCGGTCGAAATCGGCTCGCATCGTCTGCCGCTCAAGGACCTGCTCTCGGTCGATCCGGGGCAGTTGTTTCCGCTCGATCGAATGACGTCGGAGCCGGTCGCCATCCTGGTCAACGGCCGGCCGTTCGCGCGGGGCGAGGTGGTTGCGATCGGCGACCGCTTCGGGGTGCGCCTGCTCGACATCCTCGGCGCGGACGACGACCCATGCTAGGCGAATTCCTGGCCCGGCTCGCCGTGGCGCTCCCGCTGGTCTGTGCAGCAGCCGCGCTGTCGCTGATCGCCGTTCGGCGGGGCTGGATCGGCCTGCCCCGCTTCATGTTGAAAGGCCCGCGCCCGGCCGCCGCCGCATCGGCAGCGCCGGTTCTTGCTGTCTCCTGCGTGAAGTCGCTCGGCCCCGCCGCGCGGGTCGCCGTCGTCCGGTTCGACGGGCGCGACCATCTTCTGGCGGTCGCCGGCAGCAGCGTGGTGCTGCTCGCGGCGGCGGCCGGCCAGGCGCAGGCGCCGTCCTGCCAGGCGCAGGGGCGCTCCGGCCCATCCACCCCCACCGGAGAGGAAACCGAACGATGGCCCTCCTGAGCCGCCCGTCCGGCACCCCGCGCGCTCTTGCCCATCTCGCGCTGTTCGCGGCGGGCCTTGCGCTGCTGCTGCTCGCCGCCGCTCCGGTAGCGGCGCAGCCGGCGGCCGCTCCGCCCGACTGGGCCCCTTCCGGCTCCGCCCCGTCCGGCTCAGCCCCGTCCGGCTCCGCACTGGGCGGGCTGATCGCGCTTGCCTCCAGCGGCGGCTCGGGGGCCTTGTCGCTTTCGATGCAGGTGCTGCTGCTGATGACGCTGCTGACCCTGCTGCCGTCGGTACTGCTGATGATGACAGCATTTGTCCGCATCGTCATCGTGCTCGCAATCCTGAGGCAGGCGATCGGGCTGCAGCAGGCGCCGCCCAACCAGCTGCTGGTGGGGCTTGCCTTGTTCATGACCTTTTTCGTGATGCAGCCCGCGCTGGCCGACATCAACTCGACCGCGCTGCAGCCTTTCGTCGCCGATACCATGCCGGCCGAACAGGCGATCGGGCGGGCCGGCGACGTGCTGCACGGTTTCATGATGGCGAACACCCGCACCACCGACCTGAAGCTGTTTGCCGACCTCGCCGGAAGCGCGCCGTTCGCCAGCAACGCCGAGGTACCGATGCGGATCCTGATGCCGGCCTATGCCACCTCCGAGCTGAAGACCGCGTTCCAGATCGGGGTGCTGTTGTTCCTGCCCTTCCTGGTGATCGACCTGGTGGTTGCCAGCGTGCTGATGGCCTTGGGGATGATGATGGTCTCGCCGGTGATGATCGCGCTGCCGTTCAAGCTGATGCTGTTCGTGGCCGTGGATGGCTGGGCGCTGGTGATGGCCAGCCTTGCCCAATCCTTCGCGACATGACCGGCGAGGACCTACTGTACGACAGTGTGGCGCGGGCCGCCTGGGTGCTGGTGCTGGCCTCGCTTCCGGCACTGGTGCCGGCGCTGGTGATCGGCCTCGTCATCGGCCTGCTCCAGGCCGCGACCTCGATCCAGGAAGCGACGCTCACCTTCGTTCCCAAATTGATCGGGGTGTTCCTGCTCCTGATGCTGTTCGGGGGGATCATCGGCGGGCTGATGATGGATTTCACCCGCGACATGGCGGCCGCGATCCCGATGATGGCGAAATAGGCCCATGGATGCCGCGCTGGCGCTGGCGCCCGAGCGGTTCGTCCTGGAGCTGCTGTTCGCCTCGCTTCGTACCGGGGCGGCGCTGGCCCTGCTCCCGGCGCTCGGCGGGACCCTCATCCCGGTGCGCGTTCGGGTAGGGCTTGCCGGGACGGTCGGCTTCCTGGTGATGGGCTCCGGCTTCGCCCCCGCGCCGCCCGCCGACCTGCTGGGCCTTCCCGGCCTCGCGGCGATCGCGGGCGAACTGCTGATCGGCGCCGTGGCGGCGCTGTCGCTGCATGCGGCCTTTGCCGCGGCGATGATCGCGGGGGACTGGCTGGCGCAGGCGATGGGCCTCAGTTTCGCCACCATGATCGATCCGGGGGCCGGTGCCGCTCCTGTGCTCTCCGGCGTGTTCGCGCTGTTGATGTGGGCCCTGTTCCTGTCGTCGGGCGGGCATCTGCTGTTCATCCAGATGCTGGTCGAAAGCTATCGGGCGATGCCGTCCGCCGGGGCGCTGTTCCAGCCGGAGAAACTGGCGGCCATCGCCGGCTGGGGCAGTTTCGCCTTCGCCTCCGGCCTGATCGCCGCGCTGCCGCTGGGGGCCGCGCTGCTGCTGGTGAACCTCGCCATCGCGGTCGCGGCGCGCTCGGCACCGCAGCTCAACCTGTTCTCGATCGGATTTCCGCTGATGCTGCTGGTGGGGCTCGCCGGGCTGCCGCTGGCGCTGCCCGCGCTCGCCGACAGCCTGACAGCGGCGCTGACCGGCATGCAGTCGCGCGCGGCCGAGGTGCTGCTTGGCTGAGGACCCCGCCGGCGGCGGCGAAAAAACCGAGGCGCCCACCCAGCGCCGGCGCGAGCAGGCACGCGAGAAGGGAGACCGGCTGTCGTCCCGCGAACTCGGCACCGCGATGAGCGGGATCGCCGGGGCGGTCTGGATGGCGACATACGCCGCCGACCTTGCCGCCGGGCTGCGCCAGGCGGCGGTCGGCGCGCTCAGCGTCGGTCGTGCGGAGATCATCGCCTTCCGCCCGGTGGAGGCAGTCGCCGCGTTCCTGTGGCCGGTGGCCGCCCCGCTGCTTGCGCTTGCCGCGATGGTTCTGCTGGCGGCGGTCTTCGGGCAGGCGCTGGTCGGCGGCCTTGCAGTCAACCTGTCGCTGCTGGCGCCCAAGGCCGAGCGAATGAACCCGGTCGCCGGGCTCGCCCGCATGTTCGGGCCCAAGGGGCTGATCGAGCTGGTGAAGGCCCTTGCCAAGGCGCTGATCCTGATCGGCCTGTCGGCCTGGCTGATCGCCGACAGCGTGCCGGTGCTGCGCTCGCTCTCGGCGATGCCCCTGAACGCGGCGATGGCGAGTGCGGCGGACCTCGGGCTGAAGCTGCTGCTCTGGCTGAGCCTCGGCCTCGCCGTGATCGCAGGCGGCGACCTGCCGGTGCAGATCCGGCAGTGGCTGCAGCGCCTTCGCATGACCAAGCAGGAGCTGAAGGACGAAGCCAAGCAGACGGAAGGGTCGCCCGAGGCCAAATTCGCGATGCGCCGGATGGCGCGCGAAAGCCTGAAGCGCGCCAGCAGGGGCGCCATGGCGGACGCGACCGTGGTGCTTACCAACCC
>JANPJJ010000082.1:0-13412 GCA_031425455.1 Sandaracinobacter sp.
GGATGGAGGGCGTGCGGCCGCCGCCGGACTATGACAAGCTCGACTTCTGAGCTCGGCCGGCCGCTGCCCGCGCCGCAACCACCGCCCTCATCCCAGCGAAGGCTGGGATCTCCCCCCTCGACCCGTGCGCAACCTCGACGCTGGGGGATCCCAGCCTTCGCTGGGATAACGGCTCAAGGTGAGTGACAGCGATCTGCCGGGGGCACTCAAGATCGAAGCACGTCGGCTCGGCTTCGTGGCGTTCGGGATTGCCCCCGCCGATGCGGCGCCCGAAACCGCGGCGCGGCTGAACGCCTGGCTGGCCGACGGCTGCCACGGCGGCATGCTCTGGATGGCCGAGACCGCGGAACGGCGGGGCAGCCCGACGGCGCTGTGGCCCGAGGTGCGGTCCGTCATCATGCTGGGCCTGCCCTACACGCCGCCGCTGGACCCGGCGCGGAACCTGGCGCGCGCCGACCGGGCGACCATTTCGGTCTATGCGCTGGGGCGCGACTATCACGATGTGGTGAAGTCTCGGCTGAAGGCGCTTGCAGGGTGGCTGGCAACGCGCTCGGGCGAGCAGGTGAAGCTGTTCGTGGATACCGCGCCGGTGATGGAGAAGCCGCTGGCCGAGGCAGCCGGGCTGGGCTGGCAGGGCAAGCATAGCAACCTGTTGTCCAGGCGGCACGGCAACTGGCTGTTCCTGGGCGCGATCTACACCACGGCCGAGCTGCCGGCGGTGCGCGATGCCGGCGCAACCGCAAGCTGCGGCAGCTGCACGGCCTGCATCGTCGCCTGCCCGACGGGCGCGATCGTGGCGCCCTATCGGGTTGATGCGCGGGCGTGCATTTCCTACCTCACCATCGAGCATAAGGGCCCGATCCCCGAGCCCTACCGGGCGGCATTGGGGAACCGCATCTACGGCTGCGACGATTGCCTGGCCGCCTGCCCCTGGAACCGGTTCGCCGCCGCCCCGCCCGAGGAGGCGCTGCTGCCCCGCGCCGAGCTGGCGGCTCCGCGCCTCGCCGACCTGCTCGGGCTGGACGACGCAGCCTTTCGCGAGATTTTCTCGGGCTCCCCCATCAAGCGCATCGGGCGCGACCGGTTCGTGCGCAACTGCCTCTATGCCGCCGGGAACAGCGGGCTTTCCGCCTTGCGGCCGTCGATTTACGCACTGGTCGGCGATCCGGATCCGGCTGTCGCCGAAGCGGCATGTTGGGCACTGGCCAGGCTAGGCCTCGGGCCGGTCGATGCTGCGCACCTTGGCGCGCATGTAGAGCCAGACGCCGAGGAAGATGGGGACAACGGCGACGGCAGTCCATAGCTCCGCCGTGCCGCCGAGCGGCGGGGCGATGCCCTTCAGCAGGTAGAGGGTCAGCCCGACAGCGTAATAGCTGACCGCCATCACCGACAGGCCCTCCACCAGCTTCTGCAGCCGCACCTGCCGGGCCGAGGTGACGTTCATCGAACGCAGCAGTTCCACATTCTGCTCCTCGACCGACATCTCGACCCGGGTGCGAAGCAACGAGGTGGCACGCTCGATCCGGACCGACAGCGCCTCCAGCCGGTTGACGAAGCTGGCGCAGGTGCGCGCGGCCGGCAGCAGGCGGCGCTCGGTAAACTCCTCCAGGGTGGGATAGCCGTCGACCGCCGTGCACGACAGCGCCTCCAGCCGGTCGGTCGCGATCGCGGTGTAGGCGGCCGTCGCGCTCATCCGGAACGCGGTGGCCGCCGTGATCGAGGTGACCCGCGACGACAGTTCGCACAGCTCGTCCAGCAGGGCGCGGTCGCCCTCCCCCTTGGCCATGCGCTCGGCGATATCGACCAACGCCAGTTCGGCCTCGCCCACATCGCGGGCCTTTTCCTGCGCCATCGGCAGCCCGAGCAGCGCCATGTTGCGGTAATTGCCCAGCTCCTGGACCTTCTGGACAAGGCGCCCGAGGTCCATCGCCGACATGTCCTCGGCCGTAACCAGCAGGCGGCCGAAGCCGTCGCCGTGCAGCAGGAAATCGGACCAGACGCGCACCTTGCCGACATAGCAGCTGACGAGGTCGGTTTCGGAGAAGCCGACGTCGGCGGCCACCCGCACGCCTTCCGCTTCATCGGCGACGATCCCGATCCGGATCGCGCGAAGCACTCCGCCGGGCGCTTCCGTCAGCCAGTGCATCGCCGCCTTGTCGCCCTGAAGTTCGGCGAACACCTCGCCCGGCGACTTGCGCGGGAAGATGACGGTGGAGGTGGTGGCCTCCGAATGACGTTCCCACACATATTCGATACCGCCCGGGGCCTGGCCCGAGATGTGGCGCGCGCTGAGCTGCGCTTCGGCCCGGGCGACCCCGGGCATGGCGGCGGCATGGTCGCGCTCGCGGCCCTGGTCGGCAGCGTCGATGATGCGGACCACCTGTACCATCTGTGACGGCGCCGACAGGGCAGGCATGCGGCGCATGTGCATTTCGGACACGACCCGGCCGCGCAGCGGATGGTTGGTGAGCGTCATCGGATTACCTTCTTGCCAAGCTCACGGAGGTTCCGCATCCGTTCGTTCGGGGGACTGCCGCCGGCGCGCGGTCGCGCTTGCAGTGGCAGATTCCCGCCACCGAACGCTGGCCCAAATGGCCGGCTTCCCGTCACAAGCGGTTCCGCCAGGGCCAGTCGATCAGCCCGCCGGCGAACAGCGCCGCCCAGACGATCACCGGCTGGAACAGCAGGCGAGGCGCATGATAGCCCCAGCCGAGTGCGGTGCCGCCCACGGCGATGCCTTCCACTGCGTGGCGGATGTTGGCCGGGAACACGCAGACAGCGTACAGCGCCAGCGCCCCGCCGGCGAGCCGCCGCCAGCGGGGCGTGAGGAGCGCAAGCGCGCCTGCAATCTCGGCGATGCCGGTGGCGAGCACGGTCTGGCGCGGGAACGGCACCCAGGGGGGCACGATCGCCATAAAGCTGTCGGTCGCGACGAGATGGCCGATGCCTGCCAGCAGGAATGCGGCTGCGAGCAGCCAGCGCAATGCCGTGCGCAGGCGCTCCGGCCGCCGGCTGCGGCGCTCGGGCCCGGCACGGGGGCGCTCAGCTTCTTGCGTCAGCGTTCAGCGCCTTCTTCAGATCCTCGTCCTTGGGGCCGGCTTCGTCGGAGAGCGACTGCATCATCAAGACCACGCCTTCGCCGCGCACCGGATCGATGTGGAACAAAGTCCGCGCCGCGCCGCCCCAGCCCCAGACGCCGGGATTAAATCCGTCGGCGGCGCTCCGGTCGGCGACAGTCGCCCGTCCGCCGCTCGCCAGCCCTTCGCCCGGCGCCATGAACAGGCCGGGGCGCAACTGGTTCGAAGTCGCCAGCCGCGCTGTTTCCCGGGTCAGCAGCCGCCGGCCCTGAAACATGCCGTCGTTCAGCATCATCTGCGCGAAACGGGCATAATTTTCCGCCGAGGAGACGAGGCCTGCGCCGCCGGCCAGCATCGTGGGGCGGGCCGCCCACTCGCTCTTCGCCGCACTGTCCACCAGGAGCGGCTTGTCGGCTGGCTTGCGGGTGGTCGCATCGACCCAGGCGTAGAGGCCGGCGAGCCGCTTCTGCTGTGCCGGTGTCACCCAGAAGCCGGTATCGGCCATGCCCAGCGGGTCGAACAGCTGCCGGGCGAAAATCCGGTCGAGCGTGGTTCCGGTCAGTCGCTCCAGCATCGCACCCGCCACATCCAGCGCGATCGAATAGCGGATTGCCTCGCCCGGCTCGGTGCGAAGCGGGACGGTTGCCAGCCGCGCCATATAGGTGGCGAGATCCGGTGCGGGCGGATCGCCCGGGGTCGCGAAAGTCGCGCTCGACATGGGTTGCAGGCCGAGCCGGACATATTCCTTCTCCAGCGGGCCGTTGCCCATGATGGTGTAGGTGAAGCCCGCCGTGTGGGTGAGGAGGTGGCGGACCAGGATCGGCTTCACCGCCGGCCGGGTCTCCAGCGACTTGTCGGGGTCGGTCAGCACCCGCATCTGCCGGAACTCCGGCATGATGTCGGCGATGGGGGTGTCCAGCGTCAGCCTGCCCGCCTCGACCTGCTGCAGAACCGCGATGCCGGTGATGGGCTTCGTCATCGAATAGACCCGCCAGATCGTCTGCGGCGTGACCGGTTCGCCGCCTTCGAAGGCAGTCCTGCCTGTCGTCAGCCAGGTCGGGCGGAAGGCGCCGGGCTTCACGATGCCGACGACGGCGCCCGGCACCCGGCCGTTGGCGACATAGCCGTCGATAAGGGCCTGGGTTGCGGGATAGGCCGACGCCCGGGCGAACAGCGGCGTGGCCGCGCCGGCGAGCAGCGTGCTCGATCCCATCGCCGCCAGCAGGCCGCGCCGGCTGAGGACTGGTCGGCTCAGCATCGACTGGCCGAGGTTCAGCCCGGCGTCTCCGGCTCCGGCGGCAGATTGTGCAGTTTCCATGCGGCCAGGGCCCCCTCGAGATCGTCGAACAACGGCTGGATGTCTGCCAGACGCGGGCGCTCCGTGGCAAGGACGGCCGTGAACAGCCGCGCCTTCCAGTGCGCGGGGTCGAGCCGGGCGGCGGGAACGCTGCTCAACACGATGTCGACCAGCCGCTCGGCGGCGTGCAGCCGGCCCCACAGATAGTCGTTCTCGCGGTAGGCCCGGCTGAAGAAGGCCGCGAAGGCGTTCAGCTGCCAGCCCTTCAGCGTGGCTCGCGCCCCGCCGGTCCGAAGCGCCACGGCATCCTCGGGCGAGATTCGGTCCACCTTCAGCTCGTCGAAACTGTCGGCGGCATCCTCCAGCATCATCGGCAGGATCGCGATGTCGTAGAAGGGAAAACCGAGCCAGGCGCGGACCATGTTGCGGAGCATCGGCCGGCCGAAGCCGGGGTCGGTCGCCGCCTGCACCAGCACCCGGTCGGCCTCGGCATCCAGCGTGGAGAGGCCGAGCGCGTCGGCCAGCGTGTCGATCGCGACGGACGCGGCTTCGGCGGTGTCCTCCGGGGCGGCCTCCAGCACCTTGCGCGCAGCTGCGGCCAGCTGCGGGATATCGGGCGGTTCGGCCGGGGTGCGGCGGGCCTGGAACGGCGCGGCGACGGCATAGAGTGCCGCTTTCAGCGCTTCGGCGCTGGCCCGCTCCACCGGATCGGACGACTCGGCGATCTCGGCCGACAGCCGGCGGATGAAGAAGCGAAGCCGCCGCACCCGGAACGCGATGTCGAGCTGCTTCAGGAGCTTCACATAGGCGCTGTTGTCGGGATCGCGGCCGACGGCGGCATCGTGGTGGAAGGCGCCGCGCGCCTCGGCGGCCCGGCGCAGCGCGAGCCTGAGCCGGGCCTGGTCTGCCGGGCCGAGCCGGGCGGCGGTCGCCAGCAGGCTGGCGCCCTCGTCCAGCACGGCGCGCAGCTTCAGCTGGGCGTAGGCGGCATAAGCGAACCCGGCCTCGCGCGCGGCGAGCGACTGGATTCGCGAACGCGCCTTCCGCAGCCGGTCCGGCGTGACCGCGCGGAGGAAGAAGCGCAGGCCGACTGCGCGCAGGATCGCGGCGTCGACTGCCGGCGTCATCGCATCCGTCACGTCGGTCACGCGGCGGATGCGTGCCGAGAGGGCGCTGATCGCCTCCAGGCTGTCGCGGATCGGTTGTTCGCGCGGGATGTCGGCGAGCGCGCGGAAGATGGTGCTGAAGAAGCCGGGCTCGCGCGGCACCCGGCGGCCATCCGGAGGTGCGTCGGCCGCTCCCTCCATTCCGGGCTTCGGGTCGATATAGACGAAGCGGCGGTCGACTTCGCGGTGGGCGGGGCGCAGCCGGATCGCAGCGATTGCCGGGCCGAACGGCGCGTTGTTGAGGACGCTGCCGTCGATCAGCGATATCTCCCCGGCAGGCCGTTCGCCCGGCAGCTGCGCCGCCAGAAAGGCTTCGCGGCCCGGCCAGGGCTCGCCGCGATCCGCCATTCGCTGGTCGATTTCGCCGATAGTGGCGGGCGGGAAGGCGCCGGGAAAGCTGGCGGTTGCCCGTGCCGCCAGCAGCAGCGCCGGGCGCTCGGCGGCAGGCTCGCGCGGGAACAGCGCCCGCTCGCGGTCGGCGCCGTGGCGGCGAGTGACGGCGGGCGACGCGAAAGCGAAGATCAGCCGATGCTCGCGTTCGGTGATGCTGGGCGGCGAGTGGATCCCGAGTTCGGCGTTGACGCCCCAAAAGTCGGTGACGGTGACGTAGAGATCGAGCGGCAGCGTCGGCGGCACGAGCGGCCGGCCGCAATTGCCGGCCGCCATCGCGTCCATCGCCTTGTCGAGCATCAGGGTCAGCGTATCGCCGGAAAAGGGTGGCTTGAACCAGCGGCTGCGCACGAAGCGGGCGAGCTTCAGTGCGACTTCGGCGCGGACCTCCGGCACATCGACCGACGCCAGGCTGGCCGATTGGCGCGCCGCGAACCAGGCGACCGGCTCCTTGTAGAATTGCGCCAGCCGCTGAGTGAACGCGCTCTTGCGCGCCTCGGGCGCGAGCAGATGCTCGACGTCGGCCTCCTCCAGCCACATCGCGGTCAGCGGCTCCAGATCATGCCCCTGCGACAGCGCGTTCGACAGCAGCACCGCGTTCAGCCCGCCTGCGGACGCGCCGGCCAGGATATCGCAGATGACGCTGAGGTCGGTCGAGATGCCGACGGCGCGAAGCAGGTCGAGCCAGACGGCTTCGGTGTCTCCTTCGATCAGATGGGTATCGGGCGCGCCATAAGGCCTTCGGTTGGCCTCGCGCTTGCGTGCCTCGCTTGCCTTCAGGAGTTTCCACAGCTCCTTGGTGACGCCGTGCATATAGACGGCGAGGCTGACCCCGCCATAGCAGACCAGCGCGAGGCGGAGTTCCTTTTCGCGGATCATGGTGTGCAGAACGGCATATCATGCCCTCCCTGCACATTGTTTGTCACCCCAGCGAAGGCTGGGGTGTCCCGGCGTGGTTCAGGCGGCAAGCGGGGAGATGCCAGCCTTCGCTGGCATGACAGAGCGAGGGTGGCCGAACCTCAAAATTCGGCGATGACCTGGTCGGGCGGCCGGTGACCATCCGCGAAAGCGCGCATGTTGGCGATCACCTTCTCGCCCATCGCGCGCCGGCCTTCGAATGTGGCCGAGCCCATGTGCGGCAGCAGCACGACGTTGGGCAGCTTCAGCAGCTTCGGCGAAATCGCGGGCTCCTGCTCGAACACGTCGAGCCCGGCGCCGGCGATCCCGCCGGTGGAGAGCGCCGCGACCAGCGCTTCCTCGTCGACCAGCGTGCCGCGAGCCACGTTCACCAGATAGCTGTGCGCCGGCATCAGGCGCAGGCGGTCGGCGTCGATCATGTGCCGCGTCTCGGGCGTTTCCGGGCAGTTCAGGCTGACGATGTCGACCCGCTCCAGCATCGCGTCCAGCGTCGGCCACCAGGTTGCCTCCAGCGCCTTTTCGATTGCGGCCGGCAGCCGGTGGCGGTTGTGATAGTGGATCGTGAGGCCGAACGAACGTGCCCGCGCCGCGACCGCCTGGCCGATCCGCCCCATGCCGACGATCCCCAGCCGCTTGCCCGTAATCCGGTGCCCGAGCATTCCGGTGGGAGACCAGCCCGACCACCGCCCGGCGCGGACCAGCTTTTCGCCTTCGGAAAGCCGGCGCGGCACCGAGAGGATCAGCGCCATGACGAGGTCCGCGGTGTCGTCGGTGAGGACGCCCGGCGTGTTGGTGACGGTGATGCCCCTGGCCCGGGCGGCCGCGAGGTCGATATGATCGACCCCGGTGCCGAAATTGGCGATCAGCTTCAGCTCGGGGCCGGCCGTTTCGATCAGGCCGGCGTCGATCTCGTCGGTGACGGTCGGGACCAGCACGTCGGCCCGGGCGAGCGCCTCGGCCAGCTGTTCGCGAGCGAAAGCGGTGTCGGCGAAGTTCAGCTCGACATCGAACAGCTCGGCCATCCGGGTTTCCACCGCCTGCGGCAGGCGGCGGGTAACGATGGCGCGGAGCTTGCGATCATATTTGGTGAAACGTGCGGGCATGGGCTCATGCTAGGCTGGGCCATGCGCATCTTGCAAGCGCGCCCCTTGCAAGCGGGCCGGCGGCTTGGCAGGGAAGCCGCGATGCGCATTGTGCCACTCCTGCTGTTGCTGCTGCCGGCCGGGCCGGGCGTTGCGCAGGATGGATGGCAGGATGCGGCGGCACCTGCTTCGAAAACCGGCACTCCGACAGCAGGCACGTCGGCAGCCGGCACGTCCGGTCCCTCCAGCAAGGACGCGCTGAAGAACCGTTCCGGGCTTCCTTTGCCTCGCTTCGCGTCGCTCCGCGCCAAGCGGGCCTATATGCGCGCCGGGCCGGGCAAGGAATATCCGGTCACCTGGGTCTATGTCCGCCCCGGCACGCCGCTGGAAGTCACCAACGAATGGAATGTTTGGCGCAAGGTTCGCGACGCCGAGGGCACCGAGGGCTGGATGGACCGGGCCATGCTGTCGGGCGACCGCACCGTGCAGATCACCCGGCAGACGCAGGAGCTGCGCGCGCGGCCGGATCTGTCGTCGCCGATCGTGCTTCGCGCCGAGCCGGGCGTGGTGATGCGGGTGACGATGTGCACCGACCGCTGGTGCCGGGTGGAGGGCGAGGGGCGGTCGGGCTATCTGCTGCGCGAGCAGGCCTTCGGGACCTATCCCACCGAAACCATCGGCTGATCGCGGCCGATGACCGGCGCGCTGCTCCTGATTGCGCTGATGTGGCTGTCGCCGCTGCTGGTCGCGGTGGCGGGCGGGCTGGGCTGGGTCATCCTTCGCCAGCGCCGCGAACTGCGGCAGCTGGCGTTCGAGGCCCGGCACGATCCCCTGACCGGGCTGCCGAACCGGCGCGGGCTGGCGGCCCATTGGGCCGCGATGCCGGGCGACAAGGCGCTGATCCTGATCGACCTGGTGGGCTTCAAGGCAGTGAACGACCGCCATGGCCATATCGTGGGCGATGCGCTGCTGCGGCAGGTGGCGGCACGGCTGGCGGCGGCGATGGCGCCGCCGGGCCTGTTGGCGCGCTGGGGGGGCGACGAGTTCGTGGCCGTGGTGCCGGCGGACCGGCTGGAGGCGCAGCAGGCGCTGATCGCGAACGCGCGGGTGATGGCCTATGATCTTTCCGACAGCGGCGGGCCGGGCGACGTTCGCATCGGCGCGCGCACCGGGGTGTCCGGCGGTGAAGCGGAGCTCGGCCTGGCGGTGCGGAGCGCGGCTCGCGATCTCTTGAACGGAAAGGCGAACGGCGAAGCTCAGCCCTGAGGCAGAACATCGGTCAGCACCTGGCGCATGACCGGGCCGGCAAGGTCCTCCGCAATCAGCCCGGGGCCAAGAAGGCTGCCCGCCCTGGCGTGGAGATGGCAGCCCGCGGCCGCCGCCTCGAACCCCGGCATGCCCTGTGCCAGCAGCCCGGCGATCAGGCCGGCCAGCACATCGCCCGAACCTGCCGTCGCCAGCCAGACCGGGGCACCGGCGTTGACGACGGCGCGCCCATCGGGCGCGGCGATGATGCCGTCATGCCCCTTCAGAACCACGACAGCGCCCGTCGCCGCTGCCGCCGCCAGCGCCCGATCCGCCTTGCTGCCGCAAAGGTTCGGGAACAGCCGCGCGAACTCGCCCTCGTGCGGGGTCAGCACCACCGGACGAGGCCGGCGGCGTACCAGCCGGGCAAGGTGCGGCGGATCGCCGGCGAAGGCCGTCAGCGCATCGGCATCGAGCAGCAGCGGCTTCCCGGATTGCAGGGCTTCGACGGCGACGGCTCGGGCGCCAGCCCCGCCCCCCGGCCCGACGCAGGCGGCGTGAAACTTCGGCGAGGCCAGCAGGCGCGCGAACCCGGCAGGATCCGCTTCGGCCAGCATGACGGCCGTGACCTGCGCGGCATGCACCAGCAACGCGTCCCGCGGTCCGGCCAGCGTGACGGCGCCGGCGCCGACCCGGAGCGCGGCCTGGGCCGCCAGCCGCGAGGCCCCGGTGGCAAGCGCGGGCCCGGACCAGACCAGAACCCCGCCGCGCAGATATTTGTGCGCATCGGGCGCTGGAACCGGCAGGCGCCACAGCGCCGGGCTGTTGAGGTCGGGCATGGCCGCGCCCTCACGCGGCCCGCTTCAGCTTTTCGTCTTCGGCCCGCCAGTCGCGCGTGACCAGCTTTTCCTCGATCGCGGTGCGCGTTTCCAGCTCGCCGCTCCGGATCCAGTGCCAGGTGCGGCAGCGCTTTTTGCCGTCGTCCGACAGCTGGATCATCTCGTAGAGATACAGCTCAGGATCGCCGGTGCGCTGCCAGTAAAGCACCACCGAGCGCTGCTTGTCGTCGAGCGGCAGTTCGGCGGCCCAGCCCTGGATCAGGTCATTGTCCCACCAGACCCGCTTGTCGCGATAGGCGGCCGGGAAGTCTCGGATCTCGGTGCGGCCGTCTGCCCAGCTATAGTGATTGGTCTGGTGGTAGGGGAACGGCCCGTCGTCCGGGAAGCGGCAGAGAAGGCGCGACTTGTGCTCGTCCACCATCTGGCCGGCCGCGTTGTAATAGCGGTAGGTGCCTTCCCAGACGCCTTCGTGGCGGGCCAGCAGCGGCATGTCTTCGCGGATTCCCATGGCGTTTCCTCCTTCGATCGAATGTCAGGCTTCAGCGGCCGCGGCGTCAAGGCAGGCATGCAGATAGGGTTGGGCAGCGCCGGCGCGCATCAGCGCCAGATGGCGGCGGGCGAGCGCGTCGGGGGCGAGCTCGGCCGGATCGAACGGGCGCGCGGTGGCAGCCGACGCCGCGAACCAGGGGTCGAAGCAGGTTTCGGCGCGGATCATGCGCCACGCCTTCAGAAGATGCGTGCCGGCCCAGTCTGGCGTGAGATCGGGGAGGCCGTGCGAGCGCCAGTCGGCGAGGCTTCCGGCGGGGCGGGCGGTTGCGACATGCCGGATATCAAGGCGGCGAGCGACTTCGGCGGCCAGAAGATCGCTCCAGCCCTGCCCGCTCACGCGTGCCGGCCGGGCGCCCAGCGCGGCCACACCATGCGCCACCACTTGGGCCCAGTGGTCGATGTCGGCAGGGGCGCCGGGCCAGTCGGCCGAAAGGCCGTGCCCGGGGAGGTCGAGCGCAAGCACGCCGGCGGGGGCTGCCGTGAGCGCCGCCCCGGGGGCGTGGAGCCACAAATCGCCGGCGCCTTTCCAGTGCAATTCGCCAGCGAAGCCGGCGGCATTTGCCCGAACAAAGCCTTCGTCGATCACCGGCCCGGCGACCGGCGCCTCGGGCGCGGGATGCGCGCGCAGCCAGGCCAGCGCCTCCGCCTCAAGCTCTGTCGGCGTGGTCACCGGCGCGATGCGCCAGCTCGGCGGGACCTCGCCCAGCCGCTCGATATGCGCCTTCAGCGGGTCCCCGTCATAGGCGGAAATCAACACCGGCGGGGTCGGCGCACCGGGCCGCGGCACATCGCGGTTCGCGCGCAACACGGCTGCATAGCCCAGCGAGAAGCTGTTTCCCGCGCTCAGGCACTCCATCACGATCGGCTGCGCCGCGCCAGGGTCCATCGTCGCCATGGCCAGCCGGCTGCCGGGCTCGGCGCGGTACCAGGGGAAGAACCAGCTCTGCTCCTGCACCCGGCCCCACAGCCAGGCGAGATGCTCGCCGTAAGGTCGCGGCAGGAAGGGCGGGGTATAGTCGGCGCCGAAATCGGCCTTCTCGGCCTCGGTCCAGACGGCATAACCGCCGCAGGCGACGCTGCTGAAGCGGCCCGGATGGCGCTTGGCGGCGGTCACCAGGATGATGGCGCCGGAATGAAAGCCATAGGCGGCTACCTTCGGCAGGCCCAGCGCATCTAGCAGCGCCACGACGGCGTCGGCATAGTCCTCGCACTCCGGGGCTTCGAGCGCCAGCGGCGACGAATCGCCGAAGCCCGGCGTGTCCGGGGCGATGATGCTGAAGTGCGGCGCCCAGCGCTCGATCAACGGGATGTATTCGGCCGACGACCTCGGCGACTGGTGCACCATCAGCAGCAGCGGGCCGCTGCCGGCGCGGCGATAGTGCACCCGGCGCACTCCCGAGGCATCGGGCACATCGATGAAGTGGCGGGTGATCACAGTTCGACTAGCTCCAGCAGTTCGGAGGACGGCCCACGCACGGTGGCGACCCGGCGTCCTCGATAGAAGGCGCCGTCGCGGCGGGACGGGGGTTCGATGAAAGGCGCGGCGATCGCCTCCAGGCTGGTGACCGCGAAGCTGACGATGGCGTTGCCGGGCGGCAGTTCGCCGATCGCCCGGGGACGGTCGGTCGCGTCGGGGGGATACTGGTCGATCTCGCTTGCCGGGATGCGTCCCGTCTGCGTCATCGTCATCGCGGTGGTGGTGTCGTCGGGCAGGCCGAAGCTCTGGGTGATCATCGAATAGGGGATCACCCAGGTTTCCCCCTCGGCAAAGCCCAGCTGCTCGCGGTGGAAGGCGAGCGTTTCGGCGCGGTCCTGCGCGGCGAGAACGGCGATGAAGATCGCGTCCACTTCGGCAAGGGCGTGCGGAAGGTCTAGCCCGGACATCGAGCCATCCAGGACGGTGTTGAGATACAGGACTTCACCGGCCCGTCCCTCCACCTGGAAGGGTATGAAATTGTCGAAACCGGGCACCAGCTTGGGGGCGCCGATCACCCGGAATGCGGCCCGGCTGATCCGGTCATGCAGCGCGAAGGCGTCTCTCACGGTCAGTTCGAAGGCAGCCCAGCCGTAGTGGCGCAGCGCGCGATAATCCGGCACGGCCGCGCCCTCCACCAGCCGGAGCACACAGCCCGCGCCCCCGGGCGCCTGCAGCAGCGCATAGGGGCGTGCCACCTGGGCCGGCGCGCCCCAGCTCCGAGCCAGGGCGGGGTCGATGCGCCCTTCCTCGATCACCCCCAGGCCGAGCTGACCTGTATAATCGGCGAGGCTGGCGCCGAGGTCCGGTGTGACGATCGTGCCGCCTAAAATTCGCCCGGGCGTTTCGAAGGGGAGTGTCTGGGTCACATCCCTATTTGTCCGGACAAATGCGGCTCGACAAGCCCCTAGCTTGCCCCCACTTGTTCGTCCTGCACGTTGCTCAGTAGCAAACAAGGCGAGAGCGTGGGCTCAGTCACTGGTCAAATGTGGGCGTCGGTTCCGTTGCATATCGTGACTTAAGCGGCAAAGTTGCGGATTGGCCCTGACGTTACGAAAGCAAACAAGGTGCAGAGCACTAAGATTGGACCGCATGCTCAGATCATAGTGATGCTGGGCGGTGGGGGCGAGGTATCCCGCTGGATCAGAGAGCATGCGAACGGGGTGGTCTCAGACGCAGCAGTTCGTCAGTGGAAGCAGGAGAGAATACCATACCGATGGCGCGGGCACATTCTCAGAATGCTTGACGAACGTGGGCTGAGGCATTTGGCACCTTCGGACTTTATAGGAGGCGTGCCCACTACGGCAGTCGGCCGGCTTGAAGAATCTGCCCGGCAACCGACTGGCACGCGCATGGTGGACGACGGCCGAACCGC
>JANPJJ010000083.1:0-10354 GCA_031425455.1 Sandaracinobacter sp.
AAGCAGTCGGGCGAAGTTGCCTATGCCGTGATGAGCATCGGCGGGTTCCTGGGCATCGGCGAGAAATACCACCCACTGCCCTGGGACACGCTGGACTATGATACCGATCTCGGCGGTTATCGGGTCGGGGGAACCGGGGAAAGCCTTCGCGATGCCCCGAGTTTCAGCCGCGACGAGTTTGACCGCAACGACTGGAGCTCGTCGACCGACAGCTATTACGACAATGCGTCCAGCAACGGCAGCATCAAGCGCCGGGGTCTGTCGCGGCTGTTCGGGGACGGATCGGCGAAAACGATCCACCATGGCGGTACCGCCGGCGTTCTCTCCGGCGGGGGCAGTGCCGACGTGATTTCGGACGACGAGTCCGGGCGCACCGGCACGATGACCGGCGGCGGCATGGTCGGGGGCTACCGCAGCGGCGGGGCGTCGGCCGACCGGCTGGAAAGCCAGGCGGGCGCCAAGGACCCCCAAAGCGGCGACTTTGACGCCGGCACCGACGATCGCTTCCAGCGAAGCTGAGCGTCGGATCTGCAAGGGCCGGCGGGATTCACCAGCCTGCCGGCCTGCAGCAACGTGGAAGGAATCTTGATGACGAAATCCTATATCCTCCTCCTGACGACGGCGCTGGCGCTGGGCGCGTGCGGCCAGGGCGGGCGAGGCAGTGAGCAGGCCGGCGAGCAGGCCGACGGGACCGACGCTGCGACCGGCGACATGGCGACGTCGACTGCGAGCCCCACGACTCCGAGGACCGGTGGAACCGGTGGCATGGGCGCCGACCCGGCGATGAGAGCCGGCTCGGCCTCCGATCCGTCGATGGCAGCGATGCAGCCGGCAAGCTATGTCGCCAGCGCTGCCTCGGGTGACATGTTCGAAATCGAATCGAGCCAGCTGGCGCTGAAGAAAAGCCGCGACCCCGCTGTGCAGAGCTTTGCGTCTCAGATGGTGAAAGACCATCGCGCGACCACGGCCCAGCTCAAGGAGGCGGCAAAGGCGGCCGATGCAACTGTGCCGACGCAAATGCAGCCCCGGCACGCGCAGATGCTGACGGCGCTGACCAACGCCGGCGGCGCTGACTTCGACCGGCTGTATTGGGAGCAGCAGCGCACGGCGCATGCCGAGGCTGTCGATCTGCACCGTGCGATGTCTCAGCGGGGGGATCTGCCCGGGGGCCTGTCGGGCTTCGCCAAATCGACACTGCCCAAGGTGGAAGGGCATTATCGGATGCTGACCGAGCAGGGCCGAGGCGGCGCTGCGATGAGCGGGGGCGCGGCGGGAGCCGGCACATCAGCTTCGGGCAGCATAGCGCCGGCCAACCCGGGCTGACGCCTATCGGTGGACCCGATGAGAAACACCCCGTCTTTTTGAAGGACGGGGCGTTTTCATTGTTCGGCAGCTGCTCGGAGCTCAGGCGATGCCGGGGCTGGCCGGCGGCGGGTCGCTTGCCGGAAAGCTCTCGTCCATCACCTCGTCGCGGTTGGACCAGGGCCCGTCATGGCTCTGTGCCCCGGTTCCCGCCGGCCGAACCTCGGGCAGCGGCCTGAAGGGCTCGCCTGGAAGATCGAGCCTTGCCTTTGCAAGAATTGCCGATTCCACCATCCGGCTCCAGATATGGGTGTCACCCACTGCCGCCATGGCCTGGTCGGGCTCGCGCAGCGATTTCAGGACCGCAACGGCTGTGTCCAGATGATCGGGCCAATCCTGGTCGACCGTGGCCGATGCCGAAGGATCGCTCCCTTCGGCATTGGCGGCGACCGGCCAGGCCGCGAGCACGCGCGCAATCCGCTCGACGGCAAGGATTTCGGCGACACCATCCATCAGCTTCTCCCTTCGGCATCTGGCGACGACATGCTGCCGGCCTTCATACGCTCTCGCCCTTCGCCATCTCGATTTCCTCACCCAGCGCTTCGAGATCGAGCTTGGAGGCCTTCACCTGCTTGAAGATCTCCTTCTCCTCTTCCTCGACATGGTGCTGGATATATTCCTTCAGGACCATGACGTTGGCGCGGAACATCTCGGGAGTGAGGTTACCCGATTCGATCTGCTCCATCAGCATCTTGGCGCTGCCATGTTCCACTTCGGCCTCGTCGATCAGGTCGCTGTCCTCGATCGCTTCGCGGGCGGCGGGATAGAAAATTTCTTCCTCTACCTCGGCGTGCAAGCGCAGCGCTTCGCAGATCTGGCCGGCTATCTTCTGTTGCTGGCTCAGCGTCGCGGCATCCTCGAACTGCTCGAACAGATCTTCGACATCGCGGTGATCCTGCTTCAGGATTGCGATGGCATCGGTCTTGCTGGCCATGTGAAATTCCTTTCGTGGCGGGTTTCCCTAGAACCGCAGGAACCCGGCCAGGTTCCCGGGCGCCACGGCCTCCGGCGCCGGAAGTGCGCCGGAAGTCCAATGTGGGATTGCCGCTTCGCATCCTCCCGGGAACCGTCCTGCCGGTTGCCCCATTGCAGCAATGCCGGCCCGATCTCCCTCGGTCCGGCCCCGCCCCCCGTCCCCACTCCCCCCGGGGACGGGGGTGCGGGCCCTCGTTCCAGCGCAGAGGCCGTACCATGTGGCGACCGCAGATTTCCTCCGCCGGGCCAGTGCGCGGCGCCGGTTCCGATACATCCGTGCTGGTCACAGGCGGCGCGGGTTATATTGGCAGCAACACGGCGCTTGCGCTGATCGATGCCGGCCACCGGGTGGTGATTTTGGACGATCTTTCCCGCTCGGACGGGGCGCTGCTTCCGCCACAGGCCGAGTTCGTTCAGGGCCATGTGGGCGACACGGCACTGGTCGGCGAGGTCTTGCGGCGGGCGCGGATCGGGGCGGTGATGCACTTCGCGGCATCGATAAGCGTGGCTGAATCGGTCCGCGACCCGGCCCTTTACTATCGCAACAACCTGGGGGCGACGGTCGAGCTGGCGGCGACTGCGGCCGAAGCGGGCGTCAGGGCCTTCATCTTCTCCTCGACTGCCGCCGTTTACGGCGAGGGCGATGGAACGCCGCTGTCCGAAGAGGCGCCCTTGCAGCCGATCAACAGCTATGGCCGAAGCAAGGCGATGGCCGAAACCGCCTTGGTGGACATCGCCGCGGCGGGCGGCATGGGGCTGGGCATCCTCCGCTATTTCAATGCAGCCGGCGCCGACCCCTCGATGCGGTCGGGGCAGGCAACCTTGCATCCGCATCATCTGATCGAGATCGCAACGCAGGTAGCAACGGGCGCACGCGAGACGCTGGAAATTTTCGGGACCGACTATCCGACGCCCGACGGAACCGCCGTCCGGGACTATGTGCATGTCCACGATATCGCCAACGCTCACCTCCTGCTGATGCACCGGGCGCTCGGCAAGTCGGGCACGCATCTCTACAATGTCGGGACGGGAGAGGGCGCCAGCGTCCGCATGGTGATCGACGCCCTGGCGGGGGAGGTGGGCCACCCTATCCCGAGTTCCGAAACCGGGCGCAGGCCGGGCGATCCGGCCGTCCTGGTGGCCGATAGCCAGCGGTTGCGCGACGAGCTCGGCTGGCAGCCACGCTATGGTCTGGCGGATATTGTCCGCCACGCCCTGAGCTGGGAAAAGGCACGGCAGACGATGTCATCGCGCCCGCTCACCGAGGCTCGGCTCAGCGTCGCTCGACTCTGATCCTGCTCTCCCCAGCGAGCCTCGCGTGTCGTCTGTCATTGTGGCCGGGCGCGTGCCCATTGCAGGAAGGCCTTGGAGAAGGGCTGGCCGGTGTCGCGACGCCACCGTTTGTAGTCGTTGTCCAGCCCGGAGCCGTTCAAGTCCCGCCAGCTCAAATAGGCGCTGTCGAACCCGTCCAGGCTTTCCTCGCTAAGATGCCCCGCCGTCCAATGCCCCGTCGCCAGCCGCTCCTGTGCCGCGTCGAAGCTGCTGTCGCGCTGTTCAGCCCCGTCGCCCGGATGCCATTCACGTTCCGTCACCACGCGTCTCCTTGCTGCCAAGAAAACGGAGAACGCCGCTCGAAGTTGCATGTGAGATCCGGTCGGTCCGCTGCATCCGGCACGGAACCTCCCCGCCATTCAGGCCATTCACATGCTGACCGGGAGTGCAGATGGCGCCTTCGGCTCCCAATTTCCGCTGGAAGGACGAACGACATGCCTGCGAACCGACTGGATGAAATCTACGAGCTGCTGGTGGATAGCCAGAAGGGCTATTCCGAAGCGGCCGAGATCGCCGATTCGCCGGCGATCGCCAGGATGTTCGCCGAACGCGCGCGGGAGCGCCAATCGATGGTCGGGCGCTTTTCCCAGCTTCTGCCGCAGGCGTCGCTCGATCGGAACGGCGGAACCGCCTCAGGTGGTGCGCACCGGCTGTTCCTGAACCTTCGCCGGATGGTGCAGGACGATACAAAGGTTGCGCTTTCCGAAGTCGAACGGGGCGAATCCGCGTTCCTGGAAGCGATCGAACGGGCGCTGGACGACAATGATCTGGTAGGACAGGAACGCCAGCTGGTGTCGGAACTACATCACGAAGTGATGGAAGATCGAGATGCCTTCGCCGGGATGAACGAGCGCTTCTGAAGCTGTCGGCGGACCTTGCGGCACGGCGATCGGGGCACTTTAGGTGGTCCGGTCGCCGTCCGGCTCGGGTTTCGCTACAAACCCGGCAAAAATAGTCGGAGACGGAACGATTCGATTGTTCAGTGCTTGTTCGGGGTGACCGGCCTTCGATTGGCCGGTTCCCGCCTCCGGCCTAACCCCGCCCCCACCCCTGCGGAGCCGGGGGCGGGTATCGGGGAGTTCGTCCGATCCGGATCACGCCAGCACTTCATTGTCCATCGGCCTGTCGCTGTCGCCGCTCGGTGACACTGCATCGGGCTGATCGTCCGAGGCAACGCGCCGGGCGCCCGCCAGCAGGCCACCGCACAGCACCAGAAGCGCTGCAAAGCCCGATCCGGCTGACGAGACGGCGCGGGACGGTGCTGCGGCGCTCAGCGCGGCCCGTGCCCGCGAAACGCGGCTCTTCATGGTGCCCACGGCGCATTGCCCGATTGCGGCGGCCTCGTCATAGCTGCACCCGCCTACGCCCACCAGGGCAAGCGCGTCGCGCTGCGCCGGCGGCATGTGCTTCATCCGTTCGACGATTTCGGTCAGCGTCGCGGCTTCTTCCTGCCCGCCCGAGATGGTGATGCTGTCATCCAGGCGCGGATCCCAGCCGGCCAGTCGCTTTTCCTTGTGCCAATGGGCGAAGTAGATGTTGCGAAGGATGGTGAAGGTCCATGCCTTGAGATTGGTGCCTTGCGTGAAGTTGCTGCGCCGGTCCATCGCACGGAGCATCGTATCCTGCACCAGGTCTTCCGCCAGGTCGGCATTGTTGCACAGCCGCCGGGCATGCCGGTACAATGCCGGTCGGAGCTGGACCAGGTCGGCCGAAAATTGCGCCAGGCCTGTCGAACATTGTTGAGAACTTATCTGGGGCATCGGTACGCTCCGAAGGCCCCCACCCGTCCAGCCAACGATGCGTTGCGGCAAAGGTTCCGCGCCGGTTGCGCGAATGCGATGGGGTGCGGCGCGGGGTCGCTTGGCGCCCGTCGCTGCAACCAAATCCCGGGGTTCCGCATTGCACCATCGGTCCCGCAGTCCTGCCGGATCGATGATCGATGAGGATGAATATGACACCAGTATCAGGCTCGGGAGGAACCCTCCCGGGCAGGGCGATGCCGCTGCTTATATGCTTCTCCCACCTGCGCTGGAATTTCGTGTTTCAGCGGCCGCAACATGTGCTGACCCGCGCGACCCGGCAATTCGAAGTGGTCTATATCGAAGAGCCGATCGAGGAGCCCGGCGCCGAACCTGGCTGGACCGTAAATCAGGTAAAGGCAGACGCAGGAACCGTGACGGTGGCTACCCCGCGCATCCCGGCCGGGCTGCCCCATGCGGCGCGCATTTCGCTGCTGGAAGTCCTGGTCGGCCGCTTGTTGAATGGCCGCACGCCCGATGTCGCCTGGTTCTACACCCCGATGGCGCTGGAGTTCGCCCGCGACATCCGGGCGGCTGTGACTGTCTATGACAATATGGACGAGCTTTCGCTGTTCCACGGCGCGGACAGCCGCATGCTTCTGCTGGAGACGGAGCTGATGGCGCGTGCCGATGTGGTCTTCACAGGCGGGCACAGCCTTTACGAGGCGAAGCGCCACAAGCACCGCAACATTCACCCGGTGCCGTCCAGCGTCGATACCGCGCATTTCCAGCGTCGGGCTGTGCGCGCGCCCGAGCCTGCCGAACTGAAGCCTATTGCCAACACGCGCGTCGGCTTCTTCGGCGTGATCGACGAGCGTATGGATATGGCCCTGCTGGATTCTGTCGCCGATCTCCGGCCCGACCTGCAGTTCGTGATGGTGGGACCGACGGTGAAGATCGATGCCGGCACCCGGCCGGACCGTGCCAACATCCATTGGCTGGGGGGCCGCGACTATGCGGACCTGCCCGGCATGCTGCACCATTGGACCTGCGGGTTCATGCCGTTCGCGCTCAACGATTCCACCCGGTTCATCAGCCCGACCAAGACTCCGGAATTCCTGGCCGCCGGCCTCCCGGTGGTCTCCACGCCGATCCGGGATGTGGTGCGGCCCTATGGCGAACGCGGCCTGGTGCGGATCGCCACCACGCCGGCCCAGTTTGCCGAAGCAATTGATCTTGCGATCGCGGATGCCGGGGCCCCGGCCTGGCGCCGCGCCGTGGCAGCGCAGCTCGCCGGCACTTCCTGGGACCGGACCTGGTCGTTCATGCTGGGTCGCCTGGCCGAGCTCGCCGACGTTGAACTGGAGGTTCAATATGCATGACTGGATCGTGGTCGGCGCCGGCTTTGCAGGCGCCGTGATGGCGGAGCGCATTGCCAGCGTTCGCGGCGAGCGGGTGCTGGTGGTAGACAAGCGCGACCATATCGCCGGCAACGCGCACGACCGGCTGAACGACGACGGCATCCTGTTCCACCAATATGGCCCGCACATCTTCCATACCAACAGCCAGGCCATTGCCGATTATCTGTCTCGCTTTACCGACTGGCGTGCGTACGAGCATCGCGTGCTGGGGTCGGTGGACGGGAAGCTGGTGCCCATTCCAATCAACCGCACCACGCTGAACCTGCTTTACGGCCTCGATCTTGACGAAGCCGGAGCGGAGGCCTTCCTGGCCGCCCGGGCCGAGCCGGTTCCTCACATCCGGACGTCCGAAGATGTCGTGGTCTCCAAGATCGGTCGCGAGCTCTACGAGAAGTTCTTCCGGGGCTACACCCGCAAGCAATGGGGGCTGGACCCGTCCGAGCTGGACCGGTCGGTCACCGCCCGGGTGCCGACCCGCACCAACGACGACGATCGCTATTTCACCGACAGCTTCCAGGCGATGCCGGCGAATGGCTACACCGCCCTGTTCCAGCGCATGCTGGACCATCCGCTGATCGACGTCGAGCTTTCGACCGACGGCCTTGCCATCCCCAAAGAGCAGCGGCCGCGGCGAATGGTCTATACCGGGCCGATCGACGCCTATTTCGGCCATGCGTTCGGGGCACTGCCCTACCGCTCGCTGCAGTTCCGCCATGTGACCCTGGACCAGCGGCAGTTCCAGCCGGTGGGCACGGTGAACTATCCGCAGGATCAGGATTACACCCGCATCACCGAGATCAAGCATATCACCGGCCAGCAGCACCGCTGCACGACGCTTACCTACGAATATCCGAGCGCCGAGGGCGATCCCTATTATCCGATCCCGCGTGCCGAGAACGAGGCCCTGTTCAAGCAATATGAAGCACTGGCACGACAGGAGCCGGATACCTGGTTCGTCGGCCGGCTCGCCACCTATCGCTACTATAATATGGACCAGGTGGTCGGGCAGGCGCTGGCGACGTTCCAGCGGCTGGACACTGCGGTGAGCCGGCCGGAGCAACGCGCCGCCTGAAGAGGACCCCTATGCATTCCGATTTAGAAACCGCTGAGGAACTGCTGGACTATTCATGGAGCAAGGGGGCGATTACGGCCTTTACCCGGGCGCTGGCAGGCCAGCTTGCCGACAAGGGCATCCGGGTCAATGCCATTGCCCTCGGCCCGCATCCGAACGGGGGTATTCCTGTCAGGGGCTGACATGCTTGCCGGGTTCGTCGGGGGGGGGTTCGAGTGCACCACTCATATACGCGGAGACGGGCGGCGGCTGGACCTTGTCAGGGGCACCAGGCACGACCTTTACGCAGCGGCGGACTACAAGGCGCTACGTTCGGTCGGGCTCGGCTGGGCCCGCGACGGCCTGCGCTGGCACCTGGTTGAAGCGCTGTCGGGCGCGCGCCTGTGGGACAGCTGGCGCCCGCAACTGGAGGCGGCGCGGGAGGCGGGTGTCGTGGTCTGGTGGGATCTCATTCATTTCGGCCTGCCCGGCTGGTGCGACGTCTGGTCGCCGGCGTTTCCGGCGCAGGCAGCTGCCTTTGCGGCGGCGGCTGCCCAGATGCAGCTGGCGGTCACCGGCCGTCCGGGGCGCTTCTGTCCGGTCAACGAGATTTCGTTCCTGGCGTTTGCCGCAGGGCAGGTCGGCTGGTTTCACCCGTTCGGACGCGAGCGGGGGGTGGAGATGAAAGAGCAGCTGGTGCGGGCGGCAGTCGCGATGTCGCGGGCGATCCGGCAAGTCGATCCGGGCGCGCTGCTGCTGAGTGCGGAGCCGCTGATCCATGTACAGTCGCCCGATGCGGCCGGCGCGGCTGAGGCGGCGCAGCACAGCGCCGCGCAATTCGAGGCTCTGGACTGGATCATAGGCCGCGCCCGGCCCGATCTTGGGGGCGAGCCCGGGCTTGTCGACCTGGTCGGCTTCAACCATTATCCGCACAACCAGCGGATGCTCGACCACGCCCTGATCGGCTTCGGCACGCCGCAATACCGGCCGCTATCGGACCTGCTGCAAACGTGCGCGGCACGCTATCCCGGCGTTCCGATCGTGCTGAGCGAGACCGGCGCCGAAGGCGCTGCGCGAGGCCCCTGGCTGGCCTATATCGAGCAGGAAGCCGAGATTGCCCGATCGCGCGGCATCCCGTTGATGGGGGCGTGCCTGTATCCCGTCACTGATTATCCCGGGTGGGACGACGACCGCCACTGCCCGACGGGGCTGTTCGGCCTGGCGGTTGAGGGGCAGCGTGCTGTCGATCCTGCGACGGAAAGAGCCGTCCGCCGATTGCAACAGGCATTCGATGCGCCCGCCTGCTCCCCCGTCTACTCCGAAGGGCGCTGACCCGATTCGGCGCGGATTTCTTCGATGTTCCGTTCTCGCTGTCCCTCCATCGGATGCCGGTGACGGCGGTTCCGCAGGAACAGGGCCAGCATGACCATTGCGGCCAGCACCACGGCGAGCAGGGTTCCGAACCCCAGCAGGGTGATCGGATGGTCGGGATTGTTCAGATAGCCCATTCGGACGCTCCTTCAGTTCGTGCTTCTGAAAGGCTCTGCCGGGCTGGAAGTTCCGCAACGCCATTGCCGCAGGACTGCACCGAAGCGGCGCGGGCCCCAAGTGGAACGCTTTGTCAGCCCTGCCGATTGAAAGGGCGGCCCGAAAATCGGTGCTGAACTGAAATCTGCATGACGAACGAGAAGAGGAGCAAGTCATGGCGAGCGAGCGCAGCGAAGAAAGCAGCAAGCAGGCATCGGGCTCGGGGAAGTCCGGCGGAACGTCGGGCCAGAGCCTGTCGGGGAAGGGCATGTCGGGTAAGGGCATGTCGGGGAAGGGCACTGCTGGCGGGCAGAGCAGCAACAAGGGCAATTTCGCCAACGATCGCGACCGGGCCCGCGAAGCCGGCCGCAAGGGCGGTTCCAAATAAATCGTTGCAAACGGTAGAAGTTGGAAGCTGCGGGGGTGTCGGGCAGTGCCTGGCGCCCCCGTCGGCCGTATGGCTGCGAATTTGCGTTTATGAGTGGTTCATGTAGTTGGTACCGACGCGAGGGAACGTCGGGATGCAGGATTGGGTCGGGTCTGTCGGAGACAAGCCGACGGGCGGGTCGAACGCTGTCGCCAAAGACATAATCATCGGCGTCGCCGCGTCCGCGGCCACTTTGGCTGCACGCCTGCTGATCGATCAGTTGATGGACGGCATCGTCCAGTTTTCGCTGATTTTTCCAGCCTTGGCTATCGCTACCTTGCTGTCGAGCTGGCGCGCGGGGCTGATCGTTATTGTGATATGCCAGATTGGCGTCTGGTATCTGTTCATGCCGCCCGTTCGGAGTTTCGAGATCCAGAGTGCCGTTCAGGTCGTGAATCTGCTGCTTGCGACCATGGCCCAGCTCATCCTGCTGGCGGTGCTTTTTGCCTACCAGCGCAGCCGCGCCAAGGCTCAGGAGCTGGAAGCGATGCAGCGCGCCCATCTGGAGGTCGCGCTCGAC
>JANPJJ010000084.1:0-1761 GCA_031425455.1 Sandaracinobacter sp.
AACAGGTTACGCAGCAATCGCAAATGCCTCGTTATCGTTGGCATTTGTAGGTTGTGAACGGTTTTACGGCTCATTCAGGCCGGGCAAAGATACCGTCTTTCAGCACACGTCTATCCTGGTTCGGCCCCATCAAGCTCCCTCGCAAGGCCCCCAGGTGCAAAGCATCTCGGGGCCGCGCCAGGAAAGTTGGTGGAGCCGCCGGGTACTGCCCCCGGGTCCGCTGCACCTATTTCACGGCATCATTCATCACCATCTCCGCCCGAAAGCGGCAGTGTCGATATAGGCGCTCGCGCCGCGGATTAGAAGCCCTGCCCTGCCCTGTCCGCAGAGCTTCGCCGCGCCAGCAGCAGATAGCGGTCGATGACGGCGTCGTTGATCGCGTCCCAATCGAAGGCGCCGGCGCGTGCCAGGCTTGCCTCCCCGTGCGCCGATCTCAGCGCGGGCTCGCGAACATAGGCTTCCAGCGCATCGGCGAAGGCTGCCACATTGCCGGGCTCCACCAGCCGCCCCGATACGCCGTCGGCCACCAGCGAGCTGCTGCCCGTGGCGGCGGCGGCCACCGGCGGTACCCCGCACGCCATCGCTTCCAGCGTTACATTGCCGAACGTCTCGGTTACGGACGGGTTCAGGAACATGTCGAAGCTGGCGTAGGCGCGCGCCAGATCATGCCCGCCCAGGAAGCCGGCGTAGGTGGCGCCGGGCAGCCGCTCCTCGATCCAGTCCCGCGCAGGGCCTTCGCCCACCACGAGCATATGGTGCGGCACACCCCGCCCCCTGAGCTCGGCGCCGACGGCTGCCACGATGTCCAGCCCCTTTTCCAACACCAGCCGGCCGACGAACCCCACGACCGGCATGTCGTCGGCAATACCGAGCGCGCGGCGCCAGGCCATGTCGCGGGCGTCGGGTCGGAAGATGTGGCGGTCCACCCCCCGGCTCCAGATGCGCACCTTCTCGGAATAGCCTTCGGCGCGAAGCACATTGGCCATACTGTCGGACGGCGCGTAGATTTCGGTCAAGTCGCCGTAGAAACTCTTCAGCAGCCGCTCGACGCCGCGCCGGATGAATCCCATCCTGTAGTAATCGAAATAGGTTTCGAACCGCGTGTGCACCGAGGCGACGACCGGCAGTTTTCGCCGCTGCGCCCAGCGCTTGGCATCATGGCCCAGCCAGTCCGGCGCGGAGAGATGCACGATATCGGGGCGAAACCGGCGCAGATCGGTCTTCACGGCCGGCGGCAGCCCCAGCGCCACGCGATATTCGCCGCGGCCGGGGATCGGCACCGAAGGCACGCCGATCAGCGTGCCGGTCGGCGGAAAGGCCGGATCCTCGACCACCGGCGAATAGACCCGGGGCACCAGCCCGCGTGCCTCGATCCGACCGACCAGCCGGTTCAGCGCCTGATTGGCGCCATCCTTCACATAATTGTAATTGCCCGAAAACAACGCGATGCGAAGCGCGTCCGGTGCAACATCCTGGCCCATTCCCGTCAGCTAGTGCCGGACTGTGGCGGGGTTGCGGCAGGCCCGCCGGTTGAAAGCGGCTCAAGAGGTCCAAGGTGGCGAACAGATTGAACGTATCGTTCGGCCCAAGCGCCCGGGGCCGGAACTCCGCAGCCGGCGCATCAGCAGGCTCTTAAGACGCGCTGGAAGCAATGATCGTCCCGTATGGGCCAATCCCTTGCCGCGGCAAGCCCCGGCAGAACATGCCGTGTCAGCTTCAGCCACTCAGCTTCCAGGGCAGCGCGCGATTGCGGTTGCGCGC
>JANPJJ010000085.1:0-46151 GCA_031425455.1 Sandaracinobacter sp.
TCATCGGTTTCAGCAGCAGCACCTTGTGCTCGCCGAGCCGCCCTTCGGCCGCCAGCCCCTGGAAGCGCGATCTCCATAATCCGAAAGCATTTGACGCAGCAATTGCGTCGACCGCCATGAAGCCCACATTGTGTCGATGCAGGGCGTAGGCCGGGCCGGGATTGCCCAGCCCGGCGAACACCAGCATCGATCAGGCCGCTGCGGCTTCTTCGGCCTCGCCCGCATCGCCCTGGCTCTTCAGTCCGGACGGCGCGACGATTGTCGCGATGGTGAAATCGCGCTCGATCACAGTCTTCACGCCGGGTGCCAGCTTGACCACGGACACATGGATCGAATCGCCGACCTCGAATCCGGTCACGTCCACGACGATGTCATCGGGGATGCTGTCGGCCGGGCACTTCAGCTCGACTTCGTGGCGGACCACGTTCAGCACGCCGCCCCTTTTCAGCCCGGGCGAGGCATGCTCGTTCTCGAACCGGACCGGCACGTTCACCGTTACCAGCGAAGCGCCGGTCACGCGCAGAAAGTCCACATGCAACGGCCGGTCGCTGACCGGATGGAACTGCACGTCGCGCGGCAGCGTGCGGTGCACCTGCCCGTCGACTTCGACTTCGACCACCGAATTCATGAAGTGGCCCGAGGACAGCAGCTTCACCAACCGCTTTTCCTCCACATGGATCGACAACGCCGATTCCTTGTTGCCATAGATTACCGCCGGAACCCGGCCTTCCCGCCGCACCGCCCGCGAGGCTCCCTTGCCACCACGGTCGCGTGCCTCGGCGGTGAGCGTCAGCACATCAGACATGTCATTCTCCAAATCGTCCGCCCGGCACCTCCAGGGTGTGCCGGCCACGGAAGCCGCGCGCCTTAGCGGGGAACGGCGATCTGCGCAACTGCCGACGCCAGTTGCGACCCGTTCGCAGATTTTGCTTGCCCTGCCCGGCGGCGGCTCCTAACGCAACTGCAAATGACTAGCAACAACAGCGGGGTTCACCGGTGCAGATTTCCAAGCGGATCGTTTTGGCAGCCGCCCTCGGCATCACGCCGGCGGCACCGCTGATCGCCGCCGACGCGGACCTGCCGCCCGATATCATCGTGATCGGCGCGCCCGAGCGGCTGCTCGATATTTCGGGTTCGGCTGCGGTCGTCTCGGCCGAAGACCTGAAACGGAGCCGGGTGCTGAGCGTGAACGATGCGCTGCGCCAGGTGCCGGGCGTGTTTCCGCGCGACGAGGAGGGCACCGGGGCGCGGCCGAACATCGGAATCCGCGGCCTGAACCCGACCCGCTCCACCAAGGTGCTGCTGCTAGAAGACGGCATTCCGCTCGCCTTTGCCCCTTACGGCGACAACGCCACCTATTATCACCCCCCTATCGAGCGGTTCGAGCGGATCGAGGTGCTGAAGGGCGCTGCCCAGGTACGGTTCGGGCCGCAGACCATCGGCGGGGTCATCAACTATATCACGCCCGCCGCGCCCGACGAGTTCATGGCGCGGGTTTCGGCGCAGGGCGGCAATCGCGATGCCTTCGCCCTCGACGGGCGGGTCGGCGGGCCGCTGCTGGGCGGCGCGGTGCTGCTGCACGCCAACCACAAGCAGGCGGCGGGCAACCGCGACAACCAGCTGCTTCGCTTCACCGACCTGTTCGCGAAGGGGCAATGGCGCCTTTCCGACACCCAGTCGGTCACGCTGAAGGGCAGCTGGTTCCAGGAACGAAGCGACATCACCTATTCCGGCCTGACCCGCGCCGAGTTCGCCGCCGACCCGCGCGGCAATCCGTTCCCCCGGGGCAATGACCGGTTCGAGACCGAGCGATGGAGCCTGAGCGCTAGCCACGGCTGGGAACTTGCCGAAGGGCTGGAGCTGAAGACCAACGCCTACTTCCACCATTTCGATCGCGACTGGTGGCGCCAGTCCTCTAACTCGGCGCAGCGGCCCAACGATGCCTCCGACCCGCTGTGTGGCGGAATGGCCAACCTTTCGGCCGGTTGCGGCAACGAAGGCCGGCTGCGCACCTATGATACCTGGGGCATAGAGAGCCGGATCAGCCTGTCGCATCGGGATTTCCTGGGGCTCGGCCTTGGTGGCGCGACCGAAATCGGGCTGCGCTATCACGAGGAAACGCAGCGCCGCCGCCAGGTGAACGGCGACAGCTTTGCCGCGCGCGAGGCCGGCACCAGCGTGAATGCCGGCCTGCGCGAGAACAACCGGCGAGAGACGACGGCGCTGTCGGCGTTTGCCCAATCGACGCTGGATTTCGGTCGGCTGGCGCTGATTCCCGGCGTCCGGGTCGAGATGGTCGACTATGCGCGAGTAAACCTGCCGGTCGATATCCTGGTCGGCGGGCGCCCTTCGGGCAGCCGAACCGCCGAGACCCGCGGCCGCCGCAGCCTGGACCAGCTGGTGCCGGGCATCGGCGCGACGTTCGGCATCAGCGATGCCGTTATCCTCTACGGCGGCGTGCACCGTGGCTTTGCGCCGCCGCGCGTGGAGGACATCATCACGACCGGCGGCGGCTCGGTTGATTTGGACGCCGAACTCAGCTGGAACTGGGAAGCTGGGATGCGCGGGCGGCTGCTGCCGGGGCTCGATGCCGATGCAACCTTCTTCGTGATGGACTTCGAGAACCAGATCGTGCCGGCGTCGGTCGCCGGCGGGGTCGGCGCGACGCTCACCTCGGCCGGGCGGACGCTGCACCGGGGCGGCGAACTCGGCCTGAGATTCTCCAGCGCAGCGGCCGAACTCACCGGCGAGACCGACATCTATGCCCGGCTCGCCGCCACCTGGCTGCCGACCGCCCGCTATGCCGCGACCCGGATCGCGACCGTCCCCTGTTTCGACGGCGCCACGACGGGAACCCCGGTTGCCACGGGGCGCGGCGCGGCGCCCTGCGGCGTCCCGCTGGACGTGCGCGGCAACCGCCTGCCCTACAGCCCCGAATGGCTGGTCTCGACAGCGGTCGGCGTGGCGCACCGCGGCTTTACAGGGCAGGTGGAACTGGTCGGCCAGTCGGCGATGTTCGCCGACGATGTGAACCTGGTGGCGGTCACGCCCGATGGCCAGCGCGGCCGGATCGGCGGCTGGGCGATGCTGAACCTGGCGCTTTCCTATGGGCCGCCGGATGGCCGGTGGGAGGTGTTCGCGACGGCGCGCAACCTGCTCAACCGGCTGGTCGTGGTGGACAGGTCGCGCGGCATCCTGCCGGGCAACCCGCGCACGGTGCAGGCCGGTGTCAGCCTGAGGTACTGACGGCTATCCGAGTTCGACCGTCGCCACCTTGTCGGCATAGTCCTTCTTGGGATCGATCCCGACCAACATCTTAACGCCGGCCAGCAGGTTGTTCTCATTCTCCCAGATCTGCGCTTCCTCCGCATCCAGCCGGAGCAGCTGCAGGTTGGGATCCTCCTTGCCGCCCTTGTACCAGGCGGCGATGAACGGGTTCCACAGCCGCTCGATGGTGGCTCGGTCGTTGTCGGCCCGCAGCGTGCCGCGCACGGTCGCGAACAGATCATGCCCCTTGGAGCTGAAGCCGAAGATGGCGCGATGGCCTTCGCCCAGGTCCTGCACCAGATCATTGTCCTTGCCGGCGAAGAACCAGATCGGGCCGTGCGGGCCTTCGGTTTGCGCCGTCATCGGCCGGGTATGGCCGTCTTCGGCGCCGTCCAGCCCTAGCATCACGGTGCGATCGCTTTTCAGCGCCTTCCAGAATTTCGCTTCCAGTTCCTGCGGCGTGGACATGCTCTATCTCCCTTGATCGGTCAGGGAAGAACATGGGAACAGCGACGAGGTTCCCGCAGATCGGGGGCGGAGGCACAGCTTCCACCGTGCCGCCGGCCCCCGCTTCGGCTCAGCTTTCCTCGCTCGGCGCCGGCAGGGCTGCCACCTTCTTCTTCCGCCTGGGCTTGGGGGCCGCCGGGATGATCTCGAACGCCGGTTTGTCGTCCTTCACATGCACCCGGACTTCGCCGCCGTTCACCAGTTTCCCGAACAGCAGCTCGTCTGCCAGCGGGCGCTTCACCGCTTCCTGGATCAGCCGGCCCAGCGGTCGCGCGCCATAGGCCCTGTCATAGCCGCGCTCGATCAGCCAGTCCTTGGCTTCCTGCTCCAGTGCGATGTGGACATCGCGCTCGGCCAGCTGCAGCTCCAGCTGGAGGATGAACTTGTCGATCACGCGTGCCACGATGGAGGGCGGCAGATAGTCGAATGGAACGGTCGCATCCAGCCGGTTGCGGAACTCGGGCGTGAACATCCGCTTGATGGCCTCTTCGTCCTCCCCCACACGGGCGCCGGCGCCGAAACCGATGCCCTCCCGCGCCATGTCGGCAGCGCCGGCATTGGTTGTCATGATCAGGATCGAATTGCGGAAGTCGACGGTCTTGCCGTGGTGGTCGGTCAGCTTGCCGTTGTCCATCACCTGCAGCAGGATGTTGAACAGGTCGGGGTGAGCCTTTTCGATCTCGTCCAGCAGCAGGGCGCCGTGCGGGTTCTGGTCGACCGCATCGGTCAGCAAGCCGCCCTGGTCGAACCCGACATAGCCCGGGGGGGCCCCGATCAGGCGGGAGACCGAGTGGCGCTCCATATACTCCGACATGTCGAAGCGGGTCAGCGGGATGCCCAGGATCGAGGCCAGCTGGCGCGCCACCTCGGTCTTGCCGACCCCGGTCGGGCCGGAGAACAGATAGTTGCCGATCGGCTTGTTGGGCTCGCGCAGGCCCGCGCGGCTGAGCTTGATCGCCGAGGCGAGCAACTCGATCGCCTTGTCCTGCCCGAATACCACCCGCTTAAGGTCGGCTTCCAGCGTGGAGAGCGCCTTCTTGTCGTCGGTCGAGACGGATTTCGGCGGGATGCGCGCCATGGTCGCGACCACGGCCTCGATCTCCTTCACGGTGATCACCCGCTTGCGCCGGGCCTCGGGCACCAGCATCTGCGCCGATCCGCTCTCGTCGATCACGTCGATCGCCTTGTCGGGCAGCTTGCGGTCGTTGATATAGCGCGCCGAGAGCTCGACAGCGGACTTGATCGCATCGGGCGTGTAGCGCACCTTGTGGTGCTTCTCGAACGCGGGCTTCAGGCCGGTCAGGATCTTCACCGTATCCTCGACGGTCGGCTCGTTCACGTCGATCTTCTGGAACCGGCGCAGCAAGGCGCGGTCCTTCTCGAAATGATTGCGGAACTCCTTGTAGGTGGTGGAGCCGATGCAGCGGATGGCGCCGCTGGAGAGTGCCGGCTTCAAAAGATTGGAGGCGTCCATCGCACCGCCGGAGGTGGCGCCGGCGCCGATCACGGTGTGGATCTCGTCGATGAACAGCACCGCGTGCGGCAGCTTCTCGAGCTCGGCGACAACATTCTTCAGCCGCTCCTCGAAGTCCCCGCGGTAACGGGTGCCGGCGAGCAGCGCCCCCATGTCGAGCGCGTAGATGACGGCGGGTCGAAGCACGTCGGGCACGTCGCCCTCGATGATCTTGCGCGCCAGGCCTTCGGCAATCGCGGTTTTCCCGACGCCGGGGTCGCCGACATAGAGCGGATTGTTCTTCGATCGGCGGCACAGGATCTGGATGGTGCGGTCGACTTCGGCTTCCCGGCCGATCAGCACGTCGATCTTGCCGGCCTTGGCCTTGTCGTTGAGGTTCACGGTGAACTGCTTCAGCGCCGATTCCGGGGTCTTCTGGCGCTGCTCGCGCTTTTCCTCGCGGGCTTCGGTCGCCTCTTCTGCGCCCTTCGGGGTCTTCGCCTCGCTCATCCCGGCCGTCTTGGCGATTCCGTGGCTGATGTAGGAAACCGCGTCCAGCCGCGTCATGTCCTGCTGTTGCAGGAAATAGACGGCGTGGCTCTCGCGCTCGGAGAACAGGGCGACCAGCACATTGGCGCCGGTCACATCCTCGCGGCCCGATGACTGAACGTGCAGGATGGCGCGCTGTACCACGCGCTGGAAGCCGGCGGTGGGCGACGGATCGACCGAACTGTCGGCCTTCAGGCTGCCAAGCTCGGTGTCGAGGTAGCGGGTCACCTGTGCCGACAGCTCGTCGAGGTCGACGCCACACGCCTTCATCACGACGGAGGCATGGGTATCGGTGATGAGGGCGAGCAGCAGATGTTCCAGCGTCGCATATTCATGGCGGCGCCGGCTCGCTTCGGCGAGGGCGTTGTGAAGGGTGGATTCGAGGTCGCGGGAGAAAGAGGGCATGAACCTTCCTGACCAGCCGGAGCGGGAGAGTCCGGCTACGGCCCAATGTCACCATGCTTCAACAAAAGTGCAAGGGGGTGTTCGTCGCAGGCAGCGGCCGAGGCGCGGGCAGACGGTCGGCCCAGCGCAGACCCGCCTTGATATCCACAGAAAAGGGCGCCGGAGCCCTGCGGCTTCGGCGCCCCTTCCAGGCTGACTGAAGATCAGGCGCTGACGGCGATGTTGCGACGCCGGCGTGCGGCGAAGCCCACCAGCCCGAAGCCGGTGATCAGCATCGCCCAGGTGGCGGGCTCGGGAACGCCGCCCGTTTCCAGGAAGTAGCCGACGGTGTGGTTGTCGCTTTCGTAGCCGCCACCGCCGACCTGGTAGAAGCGGATGCGATCATAGGTGTCGCCGCCTGTGAAATAGACGTTCAGGAACGCGTAGGGCTCGCCGGCATTGCCGCCGGTGAACGGCGCATCGGGATTGCCGCAATAGGCCGACGGGCAGTTGCCGATGCTCGCCTTGATGTCGGCCGGCGTGATGGTGCCGAGCAGCGTGTCGCCATCGAAGAAATCGATGCGGTTCTGATTGTCGAGCGCCGACAGCCAATAGCCGAAATAGTTCAGGCCCGTCGGCAGGACGGTCGAGAACTCGACATCGTAGCCGCCGTCGCCGATGAAGGTCACGGCATGGTTGCCGGTCCCGCCGGACGAGCCGAAGACGTTGGCGGAATCGATGCGCACATCCTTATATTCGGCAACGATCATCCCGGCAGTGCCGAAATCGGTGGTGAAGGTCTGGTCGCTGCCGGCGCTGCGGCCTTCGAACGTTTCCACCCCCACCACATCGAAGACGGCGGTGCTGTTCTGCACGCCCGGTGCTTCATAGTTGATGGTGATTCCGGCCATGGCCGGGGATGCGAGAAGGGCGACGGTCGCCGCGCCGAGGAAAAGCTTCATGGGATACTCCGACTGTTACTGGCCGACGACCGACTCGCCCGCCATGCCGAAGTAAGGGCAAGTCCCGTGCCAAGTTCGCAACTTGTCGCCATGCAGGTGCGGCCGGCGCATGCTTGCAAACGATCCTGTCAAGACGACCGACAAGCAGGGTGCGAGTTAACCATTCACAGCGTTAACCGCCGCCAAAAGCCCCGATCAGGCCGTCGATCACGATCTGGGCCGCCAGCGCCGCCAGGATCACGCCCAGCAGCCGGGTGATCATCGCCTCTACTTTCGCACCCACACGCGCCATGATCGGGCCTGCGGCCAGCAAGGCGGCGAGCGTCAGCAGCAGCACGATCACAAGCGCCAGATAGACCGCGGCATATTCCGGGGCGGTTTCGGCCTCCGACGTGAGCAGCATGACCGCCGCGATCGAGCCCGGACCGGCGATCATCGGCATCGCCATCGGAAACACCGCCACATCCTCGGTATTCTCGTCGTTCACGGCCTTGGCGCGTTCTTCGCGGCGCTTCACCCGGGTCTCGAACACCATGTCGAGCGCGATCAGGAACAGCATGATCCCGCCCGCGACACGGAACGCATCCAGGCTGATGCCCAGCGCAGACAGGAACGGCTCCCCCACGAGCGCAAAGGCGAACAGGATGCCGGATGCGATCGCCACGCTGCGCCACGCCATGTTGCGCCGCATTGCATCCGACGAATTGGTGGTGAGGCTTGCGAAGATGGGGGCGGCGCCCGGCGGGTCGATGACGACCAGCAATGTCACCAGCGCCGATATGAAGACGTCCCAGGGGAAGGTCATGAGGCCGTGGCCATCGATGCGGCTTTCAAGCTGTTCTCCATCAGGCAGGCGATTGTCATCGGTCCCACTCCACCCGGAACCGGGGTAATGTGCGCGGCCACGTCCGCCGCCTCGGCAAAGGCCACGTCGCCGACCAGGCGGGTTCCGCCTTCCGGCTTCGCGATGCGGTTGATCCCCACGTCGATCACCGTGGCGCCGGGCTTCAGCCAGTTGCCGCGCACCATCTCGGGCCGCCCGACAGCCGCGATCAGGATGTCGGCGCGCCGCGCCAGCCCGGGCAAATCGCGGCTGCGGCTGTGCGCCACCGTGACGGTGGCCGAAGCCCCGATCAGCAGCGAGGCCATCGGCCGGCCGACGATATTGGACCGCCCGATCACCAGCGCCTCGGCGCCTGACAGGTCGCCCAGCGTCGCCTCCAGCAAGCGCAGGCAGCCGAGCGGGGTGCAGGGCACAAAGCCGTCCAGCCCGGTCGCAAGCCGGCCGGCGTTGACCGGATGGAAACCGTCCACGTCCTTGTCAGGATGGATGGCGCCGATCACGCGCGCGCTGTCGATATGCGGGGGCAACGGCAACTGCACCAGGATACCGTCGATCGCCGGGTCGGCGTTCAGGCTGGCCACCAGCGCAAGCAGCTCGGCCTCCGGCAGGCCGGCGTTGCGGCGATGCTCAATCGAAGTGATTCCGGCCTGTTCGCAGGCAGCGGTCTTGTTGCGGACATAGACCTGGCTTGCGGGATCGTCCCCCACCAGCACCACCGCCAGCGCCGGCGGCCGGGCCCCGGCTGCCGCGCGCGCCCTCACTTCGGCGGCGATCCCGGCGCGAAGCCCGGCGGCGTGCGCCTTGCCGTCGATAAGGGCGGCCGTCATCCGACCAGCAGGTCCATCTGCAGGCCCTGCAGCAGCCGCTGCGTCAGGATGATCGCCAAAATCAGGATCATCGGCGACAGGTCGATCCCGCCCAGGTCAGGCAGCCGGTTGCGGATCGGCCGCAGCACGGGGCCCATCACCCGGTCCAGCCCGTTCAGGACGGAATAGACGAAGCGGTTTTGCGTGTTGACCACGTTGAAGGCGACCAGCCAGCTGAGGATCGCCTGGATGATGATGACATAGATGAACAGCTGCAGCAGATAGACGACGAAGCCGATGAGTTCAGCCAGGGTGTTCATGGGGCGCCTTCAGGTCCGGGGGGTCGAGGACGCCTCTAGCGGCTCGGGCGCGCCACCGCTAGACCGGCCGCGTGCCGATGCCCGTCCATCTTCTCGGCCTGTCGCTGGCGGGGTTCCGCAACCATGCCGCGACCCGGCTGGCGCCGGGAACGGCACCGTTCGTGGTGCTGACGGGCCCGAACGGTGCCGGCAAGACCAATATCCTGGAGGCGGTCTCGCTGCTGTCGGTGGGGCGCGGCCTGCGCGGCGCCACTTTAGCACAGATGGCCCCCTCTGGCGGCACGTCGGGGATGGCCGCCTCTGGCGGCACGTCGCAGATGGCGGCTGCGGGGAGCGGCGGCTTTGCCGTGCAGGCCGAGCTGGCGCCCGATCCGGGCCTGCCGCCGGTGCTGCTGCGCAGCTTCACGCTCGCCGACGCACCGGAGCGGCGCCAACTGCGCGTCAACGGCGCGGCGGCGCCGCTTTCGGCCTTGTCCGACTGGTGCTCCGTGCTCTGGTTGACGCCCGCGATGGACCGGCTGTTCGCCGCGCCCGCGTCGGATCGGCGGCGCTTCCTGGACCGGCTAGTGCTGGCGCTGCAGCCGGATCATGCCGGGCACGCCACCCGCTATGAAGCGGCGATGCGGGCGCGAACCCGGCTGCTGACGGCGGACCGGCCGGCCGATCCCGCCTGGCTGGACGCGCTGGAGGCGCAGATGGCGGAACATGGCAGCGCGCTGGCAGAGGCCCGGGCGACGACCGTGGGGGCACTCGGCGAGCGGCTGTCGGGGGGTGCCGAAGGCCCGTTCCCGCAGCCCTCGCTGGCGTTGGTACAAGGTGGCGCCGACGATCTTGCATCGGTGCTTCGGGCCGGCCGGGCGGCGGATCGCGCCGCCGGCCGGGCGACGGCCGGGCCGCACCGGGCCGATCTTCTGGTCACCCATGCCGAGAAGTCGATGCCCGCCGGGCAGGCCTCCACCGGGGAGCAGAAGGCGCTGTTGATCGCGATCCTGCTGGCCCATGCTGCGCTGGTGGCGACACGCGCCGGCCGTACGCCGCTGCTGTTGCTGGACGAGGCTGCTGCCCACCTCGACCAGGGCCGGCGCCGGGCCTTGTTCGACCGGCTGGCGTCGCTGGGCGGGCAAGCTAGGCTGACGGGCACCGAAGCCGCCCTGTTCGAGGGGCTGGACGCCGCGCGCTACGAGGTTGCGGACGGGCAGGTCAGGGAAGGGTGACGACCACCGACCGGGAGGTCCGGGCCCGCAAGGCCGCAAGCGCGACCGCGCGCCGGCCGCAAGGCCGCCCTTAAACAAGAACAGTCCGCAAGCGCGACCGCGCGCCCGCGCCAATGCGCGGAACGGGCCGGAGGCCCCTACAAGAAGGCCGCTTTTTCTGGCGTTTTTGCGGCCCTCCCCCTATAGACTTTGCATGAGCGACGACGTGATTTCGAGCTCCGCTGCCGGCGGGGACTATGGTGCTGATTCCATTCAGGTTCTGAAAGGGCTGGAGGCCGTGCGCAAGCGGCCCGGAATGTATATCGGCGACACCGACGACGGCTCGGGCCTGCATCACATGGTGTTCGAGGTTTCGGACAACGCGATCGATGAGGCGCTGGCCGGGCATTGCGACCGGATCGACATCCGACTGAACCCGGACGGCAGCGTGACCGTGGAGGACAACGGCCGCGGCATCCCGACCGGCATTCACACCGAGGAAGGGGTTTCGGCAGCCGAACTGGTGATGACCCAGCTGCACGCCGGCGGCAAGTTCAACAATCAGGACGGCAACAGCTACAAGGTCTCGGGCGGGCTGCACGGCGTCGGCGTTTCGGTGGTGAACGCCCTGTCCGACTGGCTGGACCTCAGGATCTGGCGCGATGGCCACGAACATTACATGCGGTTCCGCCAGGGGGTGCCGGAGGCGCCCCTGGCAATCGTCGGCCCGCAGACAGACGCCGACGGCAACGAGCGGCGCGGCACGTCGGTGACGTTCCTCCCCTCGATCGAGACCTTCCGCACCGGCATCGAGTTCGATTTCGACCGGTTGGAGCATCGTTTCCGCGAGCTCGCCTTCCTGAATTCAGGCGTGCGCCTGTTCCTGACCGACGCGCGACACGCAGACACCCGCGAAACCGAGCTTTTCTACGAAGGCGGCCTGGTGGAGTTCGTGCGCTATCTGGATCGCACCAAGGCGCCGCTGATGCCGGAGCCGGTTGCCATTCGCGGCCAGCGCGACGACATCGGGATCGAAGTCGCGCTGCAGTGGAACGACAGCTATTATGAGCAGGTTCTCGCCTTCACCAACAATATCCCGCAGCGCGACGGCGGGACCCACATGGCGGCATTCCGCGCGGCCCTGACCCGCACTTTGAACAATTATGCCGAGAAGTCCGGCATCCTGAAAAAGGAAAAGGTCGGGCTCTCGGGCGACGACATGCGCGAAGGGCTGACCGCCGTGGTGTCGGTAAAGCTGCCTGATCCCAAGTTCAGCTCGCAGACCAAGGACAAGCTGGTGTCGTCCGAAGTGCGCCAGCCGCTGGAATCGCTGCTGGCCGACAAGCTGGCCGAGTGGCTGGAGGAAAATCCGGGGTCGGCCAAGGCCATCGTCCAGAAGATCATCGAGGCCGCCATCGCGCGCGAGGCGGCGCGCAAGGCGCGCGAGGCCAGCCGCAAGTCGGCGCTGTCGATCGCGTCGCTACCCGGCAAGCTCGCCGACTGCCAGGAGAAGGACCCGGCCAAGTCCGAGCTGTTCCTGGTGGAAGGCGACAGCGCCGGCGGCTCGGCGAAACAGGGGCGCAACCGGCAGTTCCAGGCGATCCTGCCGCTCCGGGGCAAGATCCTGAACGTGGAGCGGGCCCGGTTCGACCGGATGCTGGGCTCGAAGGAGATCGGAACGCTGATCCAGGCTATGGGGACGGGGATCGGGCGCGACGAGTTCAACCTGGAAAAGCTCAGGTATCACAAGATCGTGATCATGACCGACGCCGATGTCGACGGCGCGCACATCCGCACGCTACTCCTCACCTTCTTCTACCGCCAGATGCCCGAGCTGATCCGCGCCGGGCATCTCTTCATCGCGCAGCCGCCACTCTACAAGGTGACCCGGGGCCGTTCGGAAGTCTATCTGAAGGACGAGGCCGCGCTGGAGGATTATCTGGTCGGTGTCGGTGTCTCGGGGATGGCGCTCGAGTCCGGCGGCGAAGTGCGGACCGGGGGCGATCTGGTGTCGCTGGTGGACCATGCACGGCGAATGAAGCGGCTGATGGGCTATGTGCCCAAGCGCTACCCCCCGGCCTTGGTGGAGGCGGTGGCGCTGGCCGGCGCGCTGGACCCGGAAAATCGGGATACGGCGGCCTCGGCAAGGCGCCTGGCCGAGTGGCTGAATGCGACAGGTGGCCTGGCCGGGACAGCCGGCAACAGCGGCTGGACGGCGGAGCCCGGTGCCGAAGGCGGCTTCGTGGTGCGGCATCTCGATCGGGGGGTGACCGATGCCTATGTGATCGACCGCGCGTTCGTGGCAAGCGCGGAGGCGCGCAAGTTGCACGCGCTGGCGGCCGAGCAGGCCGGGGTCTGGGATGCTCCCTCGCGTCTGGGCTCCATCGATGTGCGGCGCCCGTCCGAACTGTTGCAGGCCGTGATGGAGGCCGGCCGCAAGGGCCTGGCGGTGCAGCGCTACAAGGGGCTGGGCGAGATGAACGCCGAGCAGCTGTGGGAGACGACCCTGGACCCCACCGCGCGCACGCTGCTGCAGGTACAGATCGGCGACGCGTTCGAGGCGGACGAGACCTTTACCAAGCTGATGGGCGATGTGGTCGAGCCGCGCCGCGAGTTCATCCAGCAGAATGCGCTGTCGGTCGCCAATCTCGACATCTGATGTTCAGTCCGTGTTGCGCATAGGGCCGCGATGCGCTGTCGTCTCGTCCTGCTGTTGATCGTCGCCACGCCTGCCGCCACGCCCGCGCTCGGTCAGGAGAACAAGTGGGAGCGCAAGGCCGAGGGCGTCGCACGCCAGCCGCTGAAGGATGTGGGGCTGATGCGCGAAAACCCTCCCGAAGTCTTGAAGGATGCGCAGCGCGCGCCCTATTCGCTGAACGGGTTGAAACGGTGCCATGATTTCCACCGGGCGATCGGCCGGCTGGACGAGGTGCTGGGGCCCGACGTGGATGCGGTGAACGATCAGGGCGACGCGCTGCCCGGGCGGTTGGCGGAGGCCGGCGCCAAGTCGATCGTGAACGCGCTGATCCCGTTTCGCGGGCTTGTCCGCGAAGCCAGCGGCGCCGCCGAGGCCGACCGCAAGTTCCGGATGATGGTGGCCGCGGGCGTCGCCCGGCGCGGCTATCTGAAGGGGATCGCGCGGGAGCGACGCTGCCCGGTCTGATCTCCTACCGGCATGGCTACAAGCGCGACTGCGCGCCGGCCGTCAGGCCGCTCTCAGACAAACTACTGGCAGGCTCGTATACCGCCTACCGGCACTACTTCGCCGTCCTGGCCGGGGGTTTCCACCCGCAGGGAGCCGGCATCGACCAGCGAGCCGTTCGCCAGCCCCTGCCGGTCGGAAAAGTCCAGGCTCACCGTCACCGTATATCCGTTGCCGGCGAACACGCCGGGTGCCGACTGCGCGATGTCCATCAACTGTTTGCCCCGTCCGGCGCCTGAACGGGCCAGCCTCAGGGTGCGGTTGGTCTCGTCCACCATGGCGATGCGCTTGGGCACTTCGGTCCGGGTCCACAGGAAGGTGACGCAGCGGCCCGGCTGCAGTTCCTGCGGCGGCAGTTCGGTTATCCCCAGCGTGGCGAGCGACAGCAGCGGCAACAGGATCATGGGACCAGCACCATCGTCGCATTGAGGGTTTCATCGAGATTGCGGCCGATCGCCAGCGATGTCGGGCGCGCGCCGAGCTTTTCGAGATCAGCGAGCAGCGGCAGCAGCGCTGTGGAGCGGGCGGCCGGCACGGTTGCAGCCGCGCCGCCACCACCGGGCACCACGACGGCATCCGCGAGCCCGGCGGCGGCAAAGGCGGCCCCGACCCGCGTCACGAAGCTTGCCGGGTCCGGCGCCTTGGGTCGCGCCCTTGCCAGGCCGACGATCGCGGCATCGGAACGCGCAGACACGAAGCGCAGCATGGCGGCCGAAAGCTCGGATGGGGTTGCCGCCACCCCGGCACGACGATCGCCCAGCAGCAGTTCGATGCCCTGCATTTCCGCCTCGAACGGCCCCGGCAGCAGCCGCGAGCCCAACTGGTTGATGGCGGCCGCTGGCCCGCCGAGCGTGATGCGGAGCTTGCCGCCGGGTTCCAGCCGGACCGCGTCGATGCTGGAACCGGGAACGCCCTCCACCATGGCGGCCACCAAGCCGATCTTGGCCGGCGCGGCGCCGCCTTCCGCCGCGCGCCGGGCGGCGGCCAGCGCGGCCGCAGCCGATGCCGCATCGGCCGGCCCAGTACCCACTGTCTGGCCCAGCGTCTGGGTCGCAAGCTCCACCACGGCCTGATCATAGCCGCGGATGGCGACGGCGGTGCGGGTGCGCTCGATGAGGATCGGCGCCAGCAGCAACAGCAGCAGGAGCAGGGTCAGCAGCGCTGCGGGAATCTGGAAGCTGCGCAGCCGCCACCAGCGCAGCCGGGGGGCGAACTCACCCTGCAGCAGGTCCAGCGGGGGAAGGCCTGCGGCCAGCGCCGGCGCGAACTCCGGCAGCAGATAGAAGCGCCCTTTCCAGGCCGCGCCGGCGACCAGCGGGGCCAGCTCCGGCTCCACCAGCCCGGCTAACACGGGTGTCCGAACCAGGATGCGGTCGTCCAGCCGTGCCAGCATCCCGTCGGGTGCGACCTCGTCCAGCAGCAACGGGGCGGGCACGATATGGGCCGGCTCGACCCCGGCGGCGCGGAAATGGGCAATATGCCCGGCCATGCGGTCGCGGTCGATCAGCGCGACCCAGCTGCCGCCGTCGGCCCCGGGTGCGCCGACCGCGACATGCACGTCGTCGATCGGCTGTGCGGACAGATCGACGGCCCGCATGCGGGCTTCCTCGCGCCGGGCGTCCGGGCTTGTCTCCAGCAGCGCCAGATGGTGCAGCGCCACGTCGTCACCGGGGATCACGCCGGTAACGGGCGCTTCGGCGTCTCCCGTCGCCAGCGTTCGCACGCCGTCCGGAATGGCCAGCACGAGCGTCATGACGGTGCCCCGGCCGGCAGGACCTCGACGGCGGCCCAGGTGCTGGCGGCGACCTGCGCCGGCTGGCGGATGCTGTCCAGCAGCAGCTCGCGCCGCACCCGGGCGCGGGGCGTGCGGGCCTCGATCTTCAGCGCGATCCAGCGGCTGGTGGTGCCCACCACCTGTGCGGCGGCCGTGTCCGGAACCCCCGAAGGCGTCGCCTGCTGCCAGAAATCATTGGCCGATCCCCACCCGTCCTGCGGGCGATTGGCGAGCGCACGGCGCGCTTCGTCGGGCCCCAGCCCCATCGCCGCCAGCAGCGGCGCCTTGTCCGGTGTCAGGCTGTTGATGTTGAGCGCGGAAGCCTCGCGGTTCGGAAGCGCGCAGAGCAGCGGCCCGGCCGTGCGCCAGTGCGCAGCCGAGACTCCGGGGATCGTGGTCCACTCGCTGGCGTCGGCCCACAGCATGCCCGTGCTCTGCAGCCGCGCGGCGGTCGCTTTCGCGATCGCATCGGCTTCCAGCAGCGGGATGCCGGTGGCAGCCAACAGCCGGGCGAAATCCTGCGGGCGGGACTGGGCGGTGCCGTTCGAGGCACCTGCAAGGCCCGAGCCCGGCCGCTGCGACAGGCTGTTCAGGTTGAAGCAGTTGCCGGCATCGGCAAAGCGCAGCTCCACCGCGCCGTCGCCCACCGGCAGTGCGACCGGCGTTTCCAGAAGGCCGCGCTGCCGGCCGGCGCGGGCCTTGAGCTGCGAGATCAGGGTGACTGCGGCCGAGGTTCCGGCATTGGCCAGCAGCTGCACTTCGGAGCGCGCCTCGGCATCGCCGACCCGATCGGTCGCGGCGCGCAGGCGGGACAGGCCAAGCGTTGCGAATCCGGCGAGCAGGATCACCATCGCCAGCACCGCAAGCAGCGCCGCACCGCGTTCGGAGGCCGGAAGAGCCCTCACGCGGCCACCATGAACTTCATGGTGACAGGCGCGCCCCTGCCCCGCACCAGGGTGATCTCCAGCGCGCGGGGCAGCGCTTCGGGCTTGGGCGAGGTCCAGCCATCCTGCCAGCCGTTCGGCCCCGCGACACGCAGCCTGACCGCACGCACATCCGGCACCATCACCATGGCCCGCCCCGGCGGCGCCAGATCGATCGCGGGAAAGGTCTGGCGCAGCAGCGACCGGCCGTCGAAGCCCCAGGCGACCTTCTCCAGGTTCGGCAGCGACCCCGAAAGTCCGCGCCGTACCAGCACGAAGCCGTCGGGCGTCAGCACGAAGGCCGGCATCGGCTTGCCGTCTGCGGCCAGGCTGGGCCGCTGCGCCGCCTGCCCCAGGTCGGCGGCGAGCACGGCTCGCGTGCCCTCCAGATTGGTCACGTCGGCGAGTGCGCCCTCGGTCGCGGCGAAGCTGCGGGTGGCGCCGACTGTCAGCGCGGTTGCCACCGTCGAGATGATGCCGAACAGCAGCAGCGCGACCAGCATCTCCACCAGCGTGAAACCGCGCTGCGTCACGGCGCCCGGGCGCCGCCCGTCGGCGGCGCGGCCTCGGGGTCGCGGGCATAGGTGCGGGGCCGCAGCAGCTGCCGGCGAACCAGCATCGGGCCGCCGGCCCCGGCTGAGACGGCGATCTCCACCGTCACCATATCGGGCATCAGCACCAGGTCCGGCGAGGGGCCCGGGGTCACGGCCCAGGCCCATTCGCGCCCGGCGTTGGCGCTGGTGCCGGACTGGGGGGTGGTCGGCGCATCGGGCGCCGCCAGAATGTCGATGGCGACATTGTCAGCCGTCAGCCGGGCCGCGGCGGCGGTCGCGATATTGGCCGTTCCCATCAGCTGGAAGCTTTGAAACCTTGCAAGCGTGAGGCCGACGAGGCTGAGCAGCACCATCGCCACCAGCATTTCGATGAGCGCGAACCCGCGCTCGGGCATTTCGATGAGCGCGAACCCGCGCTCGGGCATCTCGATAAGCGCGAAGCCGGTCTCGCTCTTCATCTCACCCGTCGCTTCTGAGGTCGGCGTTCTCGCCCTCGCCGCCGGGCTCGCCGTCGGCTCCCAGCGACGTCACTGCATAGGGCTGGTTGTTGGCGCCGGGTACGACATAGCCATAGGGCCGCCCCCAGGGGTCGTCGGGCAGCTTCTTCAGCTTGGCCCCGGTCGCCGTCGGGATCACCAGCACGGCGAGTCCTTCCTCGGCGGTCGGATAGCGGCCCGTGTCGATGCGCCAGAACTCCAGCCCCTGTTCGATGATGGCGATATCGGCCTCAGCCTTCTGCACCTGCGCCCGCGCCTGCATCGGCAGCACGTTGATCACGACGACGGTGGTCAGAAGGCCGATGATGGCGAGCACGACGAGAAGCTCGACGAGCGTAAACCCGTTGGCAACGGGGCGGGGGCGAGGATGGGAAATGCGGGTGGTCATGGGGTTCCAACCTGGGCACCGGCAAGGGTGTTGAGTTCGAGGATCGGGAGGAGGACGGCGAGGATGATGAGGCCGACCATGCCGCCCAGCACCACAATGATCGCGGGCTCGGCAAGCGCCAGCACGGTGCGGCTGCGGTCCGACAGCTGGCGGTCGAGGCTGGTGGCGGCCGAGTCGAGCAGAGGCGCCAGCCGCCCCGAGGATTCGCCCGATTGTACCAGCGACACCAGCAGCCCGGGCGGATTGGGCAGCAGCGGCAGCGTCGCCGACAGCGAGGAGCCGGCGCGCACCTGTGCCGTCATGCGGTTGGTCGCATCGCGCCAGCTGCGATTGCCCAGCGTCGGCGACGTGATCGCAAGCGCCTCGGCCAGCGGCAACCCGGCCGACAGCATGGTGGAGAGGAGCCGCGCCCAGCGCACGGCCTCCAGCGCGGAAAGCCAGCCGCCGACCACGGGCAGGCGCAGCAGCCAGGCGTCGGCCCGGGCGCGATTTTCCGGCCGTTGCAGCCACAGCCACAGGCCGAGCCCGGACGCGACGACAAGCCCCAGCATCGGCAGCCACCAGCGTTGCAGGAAGTTGGACACCGCCAGCACCGCGCGGGTCAGCCAGGGCAGCGGCTGGCCCGAGCCGGTCAGCTGCTCGGCGATACCCGGCACCACGAACAGCAGCATGGCAACGATGACGCCGAGCGCCACCACCACCAGCAGCGCCGGATAGGCCAGCGCGGCAATCAGGCGCGAACGCAGCGCCACCTGCGCCTCCAGCGTGTCGGCCAGCCGGTTCAGCAGCAGCGGCAGCCGGCCCGACGCTTCCCCGGCCGCGATCGTCGCCTTCACGTCGGGCGGGAAGGCCGAGGCGGGCAGGGCGGCGGCAAGCGAGCTGCCCGATTGCAGGCCGCGGTGCGTTCGTTGCAGTACCTGGCGCTCGGCCTCGTTGCCGGGCTGGCGGGCGAGCGTCGCCACTGCGTCCGAAATCGGCATCACGGCGGCGAGCGTCGCCATCTGCCGGATCATCGTCGACCGGGCCTGCGGGCGCAGCTTCGGGCCGGCGGCCGGCGCCTGGCGGGTGCCGAACGAAATGGGCCGCTTCCAGAACGGCAGCTCGGCCGCCGCGTGGGGGAGCGGGCGGCGGACAGGCGCGTTCATGCCCGCACCTCGGCCCCGGTGTGAGCCAGCAGTTCGCGGCTCGGGTCTCGCACCGCCTCGCCCTGGAACAGCGGCAGCACTTCGGTCGGCGTCGTGCGTTTTTCGCGCACCGCCGCGCGCGCAGATTCGGTCAGGCTGCGGGTGAGCCCGGCCGCCTCCAGCCGGGCTTCGCCGGCGCCGTCGTTGATCAGGGCGCGAACCGGCGCATCGGCCGTAATCAGCTCGAACAGGCCCTTGCGCTTGGCAAAGCCGGAATGGCGGCACTGCGGGCAGCCGTTGGCCTTGGCGACCGGCAGGCCGGCCGGCAACCCGATCCGCCCGGCGAGCGCCGCCGACAGCGGCTCCTCGGTAACGCAGTGCGGGCACACCAGCCGCACCAGCCGCTGCGCCACGACAGCGCGCAGGGTGGCGGCGATCAGGAAGGTCTCCACCCCGAAATCGCGCAGCCGGGTGATCGCGCCCGCGGCCGAATTGGCATGCACGGTGGACAGCACCAGATGGCCGGTCAGCGCCGCCTGCACCGCGATCTCGGCGGTCTCGCGGTCGCGGATCTCGCCCACCATCACCACGTCAGGGTCCTGCCGCAGGATCGCCCGCAGCCCCTGCGCGAAGGTGAGGCCGACGCGGGTGTCGACCTGGGTCTGACCGACGCCGGGCACCGCATATTCGACAGGATCTTCCACGGTCAGGATATTACGCCTGCCGTCGTTCAACGTCTTCAGCGCCGCATACAGCGTGGTGGTCTTGCCGGCGCCGGTGGGCCCCGTGACCAGCAGGATGCCGTTGGGCGACCCCAGCGCCTCGGCCAGCGCGCCGCGGGTGCCCGCGTCCAGCCCCAGATCGTCCAGCTGCAGCCCGACCGACGCCTGGTCGAGGATGCGCATCACCACCCGCTCGCCGCCGCGCGCCGGCAGCGTGGAGACGCGTACATCGAGCCCGCGCTGCCCCAGCGTCAGCGAGATGCGACCGTCCTGCGGCAGGCGCTTTTCAGCGATATCCAGCCTCGCCATCACCTTCACCCGGCTCACCAGCATCGGCGCGACTTCGGCCGGCAGCCGGAGTACTTCCTCCATCACGCCGTCGCGGCGCAGCCGCACCGCCATGCCGTCGGCCGCCCCGGCATCGCCGGTCGGCTCTAGATGAATGTCGGACGCGCCCTGCTGCACCGCCTGCGCCACCAGCGCGTTGATCAGCCGGATGACCGGCGCGGCGTCGTCATTGTCAAGAAGGTCCGCCGTGTCGCGTGCCAGCGTGGCGAGGTTCGACGCCGCTGCCGCGTCGGCGGCCGCGCTCAACCCGTCGGTCGCATAGGTTTCGGAAAGCAACCGGTCATAGGCTTCGTCGGCCAGCAGATCGACTCCGAGCGGCCGCCCGGCCACCCGGCGAGCCTCCAGCACGGCCTGGGGTTTCGCACCTTGACGCACAGTCAGCCGGTCGCTGCCGGCAGCCAGGAGCACGCCGTGGGCGCGCGCGAAGCTGTAGGGCAGCAGCGGGGCCGCCAGCCCGGCAGGTTGTGCCGGTCCGCCGATGCTGCCGAAGCTGGGTGGCTGGCTGCTCATCGCCGTTTCAGCGGGGTCGATGGCTTCGACGGCACGGCCTGGCGAAAGGTCGGCAGCGCGCGGCCATCGCCGGCGGCCGACGGGGGGGGCGCTGCCGGTGCCGGCGCGGGGGGCGCCAGCGCGGCGGCGGTCTGCACCGGAGGCGCTGCCTTCGGAGGCTCGGTCCGGGTGGCGAGTTGTTGGGAAACCGGCTTCGGCGCCGCCGCAGCTCCCGAAGGCGCAGCCGAGCCATAGATGCCGCGCGTCGGCGCCTGGTAGGCCGGGGGCGGCGGGGGCACCATCGGTAGCGGAGCGGCCCGGGCCTGCGGCCGGGGTGTCGGCAGAACCGGCTGCGGCTGCGTCGGGGCGAGCGTCGCGGGGTCGGGGAAAGGCGCCGGGCGATAAGGCGGCGCGGTCTTCAGATAATCCCACGCCATCGCATCCAGTCGCGAATAGCCGTCGCGAAGCGTCTGCTGCTCGCGCACACTGTTCCAGCGGTTCGCCGTCACCTCGTCGGCGTCGGCCTGGCTGCGCACGATGGTGGGCCGGATGAAGATCATCAGGTTGGTTTTCACCCGATTCTTCGTGCGCGATCGGAAGAAAACCCCCAGCCCCGGGATGTCGCCCAGCACCGGTACCTTCTGCAGCGAGCGCCGCTCATTGTCGTCCAGCAGCCCGCCCAGCGCCAGGATCTGGCCGTCGCCCACGGTGACGGCCGTTTCCAGCTCGCGCTTGTTCAGCACGAAGTCCCGGTCGCCGACGGTCGAGGCGATCGAGGAGACCACCTGCTTGATCGTCAGCGTGACGGTGCCGCCCGCGTTGATCTGCGGCTTCACCGCCAGCTGGATCCCGACATCCTGGCGCTGCACGGTGCGGAAGCTGTTGTCCAGATTCTGCCCCAGCGCTTCGCCGGTCGTCACCGGGATCTCCTGCCCCACCAGGATCCGCGCCGGCTGGTTGTCTAGCGTCAGGATCGACGGGGTGGAGAGCACGTTCGAATCGACGTCGCTTTTCACCGCGTTGATCACCAGACCGAAGATCGCGTTGGACCCGATCGAAGCCAGACCCGTCGTGATCCCGGTGGTGCCGAGCAGTGAGCTCACCGCCGCCTCGCGGAACGCGTCCGCGGCCGCACCCTCGGGGATCACCCCCTTGTCGGCCGCGATCGCGCCGGTGATGGCCAGCAGGTTGGGCGACGCGTTGGAGAAGTTGGACGAGACCAGCGGGATCGTGCCGTTCCGCCCGGACAGCAGGAACTGCACGCCCAGTGCCTTGGCAGCGGTATCCGAAATCTCGACGATGATCGCTTCCACCTGCACCTGGGCGCGGCGGGTATCCAGCTGGCGGATCACCTCGCCCAGCTCGCGCTGCACTTCGGGGGGCGCTGAAATGATCAGCGCGTTGGCGCCTTCGTAACGCGCGATGATGGCCCGGCGGCGTGGATCGCCGGCCGCCACTCCCACATTGCCGGAGGTGGGCGCCGCAGCCGGGGCCTGGTCCTGCGACTGGCCGCCGCGCTGCCCGAACGGCGTGCCGGCCAACGGGGTCTGCGCGGCGCCGCCGCCGGTCGATGTGGGGGTCTGGCCCATCAGCTGCTGCAACACCGGCATGATGGCGGCGGCGTCGGCGTTCTGCAGGAAGATGACGCGGGTGTCGGCACCGCCGGCGGCGCGCTTGTCGAGATCGCGGGCGAGCCCGGCGATCCGCGTCACCTGCGCCGCCTCGCCCTTGATCGCGAGCGAATTGGAGGCATCGATCGGCACCACCGACACCCCCGGCCCGCCGGTCGCGCCTTCGCCCGGCTGTGCCATCAGCCGTTGCAGCGACTGGGCGAGGTCGCGTGCGCCGGCATTCCTCAACTGCACGACCTGCGTGGTGGTACGGTCGCGGTCGATCTCGGTCAGCACGCTTCGGGCGCGGGCGACATTGTCGGAGAAATCGGTCAGGATCACGGCGTTGCCGGCCCGGTTGGCGGCGGCCGTGCCGTTGCGGCTGAGCACGGGCCGGAGCGAATCGACCGCCTGCTGCGCGTCGATGTTGGTGAGCGGGATGACGGCGGTTGCGAACCTCCCGCTGACCGCGCCCGCCCCGGCCTCGGCCGGCTGCACCCGATAGGCGCCGCTGCCGGCAGGCACCGCGACATAGCCATTGGCGCGGAGCGTCGCCAGGAACAGCTCGAAATATTGCGTGCGGCCGAGCGGCCGGTCCGACACGACCGAGACCTTGCCCTGCACCCGGGGGTCGATCACGAAGCTCGCCCCGGTCACTTTGGCGACATCGTCGATGAAGGCACGGATATCGGCGTCGCGCAGGTTGATGGTGGCCTGCGCCAGCGCCGGGGCGGCCGGCAGGCCAGCCAGCGCCGAGGCGAGCAGCAGCATCCCGGCGCGCAGTCGGGCGGCAACCCTCATTTCGGCTGCGCCGGCGCGGCCGGCATCACCGCGGCCTCGCTGCTGGGGGGAGCCGCCGGCGAGGGGGCATCGGTCGGGCCCACCATATTGCCGTCGGCATCAGGCTCCACCACCGGCGGCGGCTCGGTCGCGGCCGGATCGTAGCGCTGTACCGCTTCCCCGCCGGCCGAATCGAGCCACAACGCCTCGCGCGTGCCGCCCCGTTCCAGCACCACATGGTCGGGCCCGATGGCGGCCAGGATCACGCCGTCGCCGACGCTTTCGCCCACTGCATAGACTTTCTGCTGCCCGTCGCCCGAGGCGATGATGGCGCTGCCCCGCCCCGTAGCCGAATCGGCCCGCACGCCGTGCAGGCTGAACGGCAGCGCGGTCACCGGCAGGTCCTGCCCCGCGCCGGCGCGGGCCGGGAAGAACGGATCGAATCGGGCCAGCAGGTTGCGGTCGGCCATCGCCGGTGCGCTGAACGGCGGCGGCACCGGCAACGGCGCCTGAAGCGCGACCAGCGCCCGCCACGCCAGCACCGCACAGGCAAGCACCAGCGCGGCCAGGATGGCGTGCCCGGGATGCAAGCGGTTCATTGGCAAGACGAAACTCTCAGCAAGGCGGAATGAGCCCCATGTGGGCATGGAGAAACGGACTGGCCAACATTGTCACGATCGACTTCCCCTCAGGATCACGCGGGGCCTCAGGATCACGCGGGGTATAAGGCACGCTGAAAGGGCTTGGATAGGGACCCCGGATGGCCATGGCGTAGGGCTGTTACAGATTCGTTTCAAGAGCTTGCACCTTCCACTCAACCCGTCCCGAATGCGCCCGCCGCCCCGTTTGCAACCAGCCAGAGCGGGAAGCCCGCAGCTGCCAGACACGCCCCGAAGGCAACACGCCCGCCGGCTCCGGGCAGCTTTCCCCGAACCGCCGCCAACAGCGCCAGCCCGAGCCCGAGCAGCGCCGCCAAGAGCAACAACGGCCCGAGGAGACCAAGGCTTAACCATGCTCCCAGCGCTGCCATCAGCTTGACATCGCCAAGCCCCAGCCCCTCGCGCCCGCGCAGCCCACGATAGGCCAGCGCCAGCCCCAGCAACGCCCCGCCGCCGACGGCCGCGCCCATAAGCCGGTCGGCGGGTTCCCCCGCACCCAGCAGCAGCCCCGCCCCCAGCAGCGGCAGCGTCAGCGCGTCGGGCAGCCAGAAATGCTCGGCATCGAGCACCAGCAGTGCCAGCAGCGTCCAGCCGAGCAGCGCGCCTGCGAACCCGGCCGGCCCCGGCACCACCAGCAGCGCCAGCGCACCGATCAGGGCGGCGCAAGCCTCGATCGCGGGGTGGCGCCAATCGATCGCAGCACCGCACGCCCGGCAGCGGCCCTGCGCCAGCGCGAACGACAGCAGGGGCACCAGGTCGCGCGGGCGCAGCCGACTCCCGCAGCCGTCGCAGTGCGATCGTCCGCTCAGCCGCTCCGCGCGCGGCCAGCGCAGCACCAGTGTCGCCAGGAAGGAGCCCGCCACCAGCCCGGCGAGAGCCCCCAGAATCGGCCAGAAAAAGGGCTGCATCGGCAGCGCGTCGGGCAGGCCCGGGCGAAAGTAAAGAGCGGCGAGCCCGTGCAAGCCGCTTGCCTAATGGTTAATTTGGGCCATTATCCAAGCTGGAAGGGGGGAGCGATGTCGAACGTTGCGGGCAAGGCCTATGCGATGAACGTGGTGACGCCGATGCGGCCGCCGCGGACATGGCTCAACCAGTATCTCTTTTGTGCCGCCCGCGCGCTGCCGGAGCGTCTGATGGGCCTGCTCGGCCTGTCGATCATCCATTTCGCGCGCTGGGTGATGATCCGGCGCGACCAGTGGCCCGATCTCGGCCAGCCCAACGAGCATCTGCTGAACGACTACATGCTGTTCGTCAGCAATTTCAACGGCACCTGGGACCAGTATATCGACGCCTTCGCCGACGGCCTGCCCAGCGGCCTGGATCTGTTCTGGTACTCGTCGACCAAATATCCGAAATCGATCCCGATCACCGGCTTCAAGGGCTATATCCGCGCCAACCAGATCGACACCGACCATTATTACAACGCCACGCCGGGCGCGGCCCAGCGCGATATCAAGGCCGCGCTTCGGGTTCGGGCCGCCGTGCTTCGCTTGCAGGCGGCTCATGCAGAGGGCCCCGACGCGTTCAAGGCGGCCTGGCTCGCCGAGCTTCGCACCGTGCAGAACGATCTCGGCTCGCCGGGGTTCGCGCCGGTCGCCTCCAACGACACCGCCCGGGCGGATGCCCATCGCCAGCCGATCGTGCGGGCGCGCTGGGGCGGGGGCGCAAGCGCGGCTCAGGCTGGGAACGCCTGATGCCCACCATCGACGGCGGCCATATCTTCCTCACCCTGCTCGCCCCCGTGACGCTGGGGGAGACCGAGCATCCCGGCGGCGGCATCACCACGCACAGCCACCTGCTGCGCGAGGAACTGGCCAACCTGCCGACCGCGGCGCAAAGCCCCGTTGCCATCGATACCGGGCTCGACAGCCCATTCGCTTGCTGCACCCGGACCCATTTCGTGCGGCTGTTCGTGATCGACCAGCCGATGTTCAACGGGCGCGATCCGATGAACCCGCTGCTGAGCGCCGCGACCGGGCTGAACCCGTTGGCCGGGGCTGCCGCCAAGCAGCGCGCCAACCCGCTGATCCACCAGCCGTTCGACGTGCTGTCGCGCCCCTGGCTGGTGCTGTCGGCCGACATCGATCGTCGCCCCGCCGAGGCCGATAACGGCATCGCGAGCTGGGCCGAGGGGCTCTGGGCGAAAAGCGAGCCTGCGATCCGGGCGGTGTTCGGCCATTGTCACGGCTTCGAGGCCGTGACCGGCGGCGCGGCCTTTGCCGATTATGTGAAGCGCTGCCAGATCGAAACCACCATGAGCTTCAACGATTATTGGGAAGGGCGACCGCCGCTGAAAGGCGCCTCGATCGGGCAGCTGGCCCTGATCGCGGTCGGCGTGGCGGTGCTGTTTGCCATCCTGCTTTCGATCCTGGTGCCTACCGGGATGCTGGGGTCCGTCCTGTTTTTCCTGCTTGGCCTGGTGCCTGGGATTGCCCTTGCCCTCTGGCGGCTGGGCGCCATCGGCAAGCGGCCGTTCCCGCCGGCGCCGAACAGCGACCTGCCCAGCGTGCTGAAGTCGCTGCACGTGCAGCAGCGCTTCGCCTTCTTCGCCGAAACGGTGCAGGGCATGGCGCCCGAGGCGCTGCACCGCTCGTTCGGGCAGTTCCTGACCGATGTGCGGCCCGAAGACCTGGCGAGCCCGACACAGGTGCCCGGCGTGATCCGGTCCGACGGGGTGCAGCTGCTGGAGCACAAGGCCGTGACACCGAAGCGAGCCGTGCTTTGAAGGCGCCGATCAAGACCGAGCTGGAGCTCGGCGACCTGCAAGGCGGCATCCTGTCGGCCTATGGCAAGCTCGGCTTCCCCAAGGCGCGCTATCTGCTGTTCCATGTGACGTCGAGCGGCCCCGGGCGCGACTTCGTCGAGGCGCTGCGCCCGCAGGTGACGACGGCGCTGCGCTGGCCGTCGTCCAAGGGCATCTCCACCGGCCGCGTGGAAGTGCCCCGGCCCGACTGCACGCTGAACCTCGCCTTCACTTTCTGGGGCCTGGTGGCGCTGGGGGTCGCGACGCGGACGCTTCGCGCGATGCCCGACGAGTATATCGACGGGATGGCGATGCGAGCCCCGGTGCTGGGCGACGATGTGCTGGACAACACGCCCGCCAACTGGGACCCGCTGTGGCAGCCCGGCGGCCCCAAGCCGCATATCCTGGTGATGCTGAACGCGCGCGCCGACGAAACAGGCAACGCGCTGCCGGCGCTGCGGGCGACGACCGACAGGATCCTGGCCGCGGCCGAGGCGAGCGGCGGCGCCGTGACCCTGATGGCCGGCCATGCCGGGCCCGATCCGCGCTGGCAGGATCTGTCGGCGATCTATACCGACGGGCCGGGCGGCACGCGCCAGCCCACGCCGACCGAGCATTTCGGCTTCGTCGATGCGATCGGCGACCCGGTGTTCGAAGGCCAGTATCCCGGCCGCGAGGAGGAAAAGCGCGCGGTCGGGCAGGGCGCCATGGACGGCGAGGGCCGCTGGCGCCCGATCGCGACCGGCGAGTTCATCCTGGGCTGGCCGGACGAGGCCCAGGAAGTGGCGGGCGGCGCCATGCCGCTGGATTTCATCCGCAACGGCAGCTTCTTCGCCTATCGCAAGCTGCACCAGCATGTGGAGGCGTGGGACGGCTGGGTCGACGACCGCGCCCGGGGGCTGGCCGCCACCTGGGAGATCGCCGATCATGAGGAGGCGAAGGCCCTGCTGAAGGCCAAGATGGCCGGGCGCTGGCCCGACGGGGTGCCGCTGTCGGTGGCGCCTACGGTGCAGGCCTGGCGCGATTTCAACGCGCGCATGGTGCCGGGAAGCCCGGAATGGCTGGATGCGGCCACCAGTTTCGGCTTCCTCGACGATATCGACGGGGCGAAATGCCCGGTCACGTCGCACATCCGCCGCGCCAACACGCGCGACATGCTGGACCCGCTGTGGGACCAGGGCGTGAAAAACCGCATGGGTTCGGCGCTGAACAACCGCCGTCGCATTCTGCGGCGCGGCCTGCCCTATGGCGATGCTGCGAGCGACGATCACGACCATGGCATCGTGCTGCTGGCGCTGTGCGCCAGCCTGTTCCGCCAGTTCGAGTTCGTGCAGCAGCAGTGGATGAACTACGGGCTGGACTTCAATGCCGGCAATGACAGCTGCCCCGTGGTTGGCGCCCACGCGCCGGGCGCGCGGTTCGTGATCGCCTCGCCGGGTGAAGGGAAGCCGCCGTTCATCGCCTCGGGCCTGCCGCAGTTCGTGAGCACGCGCGGCGGCGACTATTTCTTCGCGCCTTCGCTAACGGCGCTCCGGATGATCGGGCAGGGAGTCGTGGACCCGACATGAGCGTTCCGACGTGAGCCTTGGCGTGCAACGGTTCATGGCGGCTATCGACGGGGTCGCCGGCATGGGCGGCGCCTTCCTGAAGGCCAAGGGCGACTTCAGGCAGCGGCTGGCTGCGGTGCTGGGGGCCAGCGCCGGGCAGCGGGATGCCATGGCCGTGCTGCGCCTCGCCAAGCCACGTCTGCCGATCGGCAGGAATCTGATCGGCTGCTACCCGGCGACCCGCACGCTGGTGCTGACCCGGGCGGCGGACTTCCACGCGGTGATCGAGCGCCAGGCCGATTTCGAAGTGGTCTATGGCCCCCGGATGCGCGAACTGACCGGGGGTCGCGATTTCTTCCTCGGCATGCAGGACGGCGCCGCCTATCGCCGCGACACCGATGCGATGCGCTCGATCATCCGGCCGGACGACCTGGCCCCGGTCATGGCCATGGCCCGGCAGGAAGCCGACACCGCGCTTGTGGGCCAAGAGATCGACCTGCCGCCGATGCTGTCGGCGCGAATTCCCGCGCTGATGGTGCAGCGATACTTCGGGGTACAGTTGCAGACCGAGCAGCTGATCGCCGACGCGACCCACATGTTCCATTATCTGTTCGCCGACCTGGGCGCCGACCCGGCCGTTACCGCAGCCGCCATGGCCGCGAAGGACCGGGTGAACGACGCGATCGACGCCAGCGCGCTGTCGGCCGGCCCCGATACGCTGCTGGGGCGCGCGGTGGCCGCGGGGAAAGCGGGCGCACCTGCCTTCGACGCCGACGGCGTCCGTGCCAACATTATCGGCATCCTGATCGGTGCGATCCCGACGCTCAGCAAGGCGGCCTGCTTCGCGGTCGACGAGCTGCTGCGCCGCCCGGAGCAGCTGGCAGCCGCCCGAACCGCGGCGCAGGCCGGTGACGAGGCGGCGGTGGCCGGCTACCTCTGGGAAGCGCTTCGCTTCAACCCGGCCAACCCGATCCTGTATCGCCGCGCGCCCGCCGACACCCGGCTGGGCGACACGGATATCGCCGCCGATACCATGGTGGTCGCCGCCAATCTGTCGGCCATGTTCGACGACGCGACCCTGCCACAGCCCAACCGGTTCGTCGTGCCGCGCCCCTGGAACGCCTATCTGCTGTGGGGCGAGGGGCTGCACCTGTGTTGGGGCGACCGCATCAACAACGCGATCCTGCCCGCCATGCTGACGCCGCTGCTGGCGAAGCCGGGCCTGAAGGTGCTGGCCCCGCCCGACGGCGAAGGTACGCCGTTTCCACGCCACTTCAGGCTGGGCTTCCCGCCGGGCTGAACCCGCCCGTAGCGGCCCACTGCAGACCCTGCGGCGTTCGAAGGATTCCGCCGAGGAGGGAGCATAAGTGCCGGTTCGCGGTTGAGCGGGCTGGAAGGAACGCGTGATGGGCATGACATTGGTGGCCGAGTTCGAAACCCGGCGAGACGCCGAGATGACGGTGGAAAAGCTGGTGCAGGAGCATCGGATCGACCGGACGCAGATTTTCGTGGCGCCGGCAGATGCCGGAAACAGCGCCGGTACGGCGAAGGCCGGATCGGACATGGTGCACGGCGAGCCCGACCCGGACGCCACCCCCGCGCTGGAGGGCCGGATCGAAGTATCGGTCGATCTGGAAGATGATTCGGCGCGCCAGGCCGTGGAGGCCGTGTTCCGCGATCATGGCGCGACACGGCAGGAGAGCCGCTAAACGTCGCGCTACTCGGCGTCCGTCTCGGTGCCGGGCCGGATTCGCGCCTGGATCGCCGCCACCAGCTTCAGTTCCGCCTGCTTGATGCGGCTGCTGAGCCCGGCGACCGCCACCACCAGAACGTCGCCGAAGGCCGAATGCGGCAGCGCGACTGCAATGGCGCCGGCGTCTTCGGTGAACTTGTCGTAGACCCGGGCATAGCCCATCGCCCGGCTTTCCTCCACCAGTCGCTCGGCATCGGCGATCGCCTGGGCCGGGGTGCCGGCACGCAGCGCGCGGGCCAAGAACTGATGGCATGCGGCGGGCGGCAGGTCCGCCAGATAGGCCGCCCCCACCGCCGAGCCCAGGATCGGGAAGCCGGTGCCTTCGTCCACCTGCAGCGCGATCCGCTGCGTCCCCAGCAGCACGCGCAGGCAGCGCATCTGCTGGCCGGCGGGCGTCGTCAGCGTCACGGTCTCGCTGGTGGCGTCGCGCAAGTCCTGCAGCATCGGCATCAGCTCGTCGCCGAAGATGACCGACGGGATCCAGTCGCCCAGCGACGCCACTTTCAGGGTCGGGAAATAGCTGAGGTCGGTCGGCAGATAGGACAGATAGCCTTGCGCCAGCAGGCTCTTCAGCAGCACGCTCAGGCTCGATTTCGGATAGTCCAGCAGCCCGCCCATCTGCGCCAGCGTCAGGCGCCGCCGCTCATTGGCGAACAGTTCGAGGATTTCGATGGCCCGCGCCGCGGACTTGACCAGGGGTTCCTTCATGGCGCCCCTTATCCGCCGCTGCTGCCTGTGTCACGGCGCCGGCAGGTGGAAATCAGCTGTGGATTTCCGCGATCGGCGTGCCGACCGCCAGCGTCTCGCCCAGGGGGGCGAGCAGCGTGATCGTCCCGGCGAACGGGCTTTCCACCTCGAAGCTCGTCTTCTCGGTCTCCACCGTGTAGATCTTGTCGCCCAGCGCCACCGCATCGCCAGACGCAACCAGCCATTCCACGATCGTGCCTTCCTGCATCGAGACTGCGAGCTTCGGCAGCTTCAGCGTCATCTTCGCCATCTCAGCCGGCCCGCATCATTGTGCGCGCCCGCGCAACGATCTGCGCGGCGTCGGGGAAATGCAGCGCCTCCAGCCCCAGCGCGAACGGTACCGGCGTATAGCGCCCGCCGATCCGCTCGACCGGCGCCTTCAACCGGCCCCACAGCCGCTTCTGCAAGATCGCCGCAAGCTCGGCCCCGAACCCGCCGAATTCGATTGCCGCGTGCACGATGAGCGCACGACCGGTCGCCCCGACGCAGGCCAGCAGCGTCTCGGTGTCGAGCGGGACGATGCTGCGGAGGTCGACCACCTCGGCGTCGATGCCCTCGTTTGCCAGCTGGTCGGCCGCGGCCAGGGCCTCCTGGATCGCCCAGCTGTAGCTGATGATGCTGAGGTCCTTGCCGGGCCGTGCCACCTTGGCCTTGCCCAGGGGCACCCGGTAGTCGCCCTCGGGCACGAAGCCGGGAACAAAGAAGCAGCGCATCGCCTCCAGGAAGATGACCGGGTCGGGATCGTCGATCGCCGACAGCAGCATGCCCTTGGCGTCGTGCGCGTTGGAAGGTGCCACGATCTTGAGGCCCGGGGTGTGCGCGAACCAGGCCTCCAGAGACTGGGAATGCTGGGCGCCGAAACTGCCGACCTTGCCCGCCGTCAGCATGCGGAGCGTGATCGGGCAGCTGGTACGCCCGCCCGACATGTAGCGGAGCTTCGCGGCATGATTGGCGATCTGGTCCATGCAGACCATGGCGAAATCGTTGATCATGATCTCGGCGACGGGCTTCATGCCGTTGAGCGACGCCCCGATCGCCGCGCCGACGATCGCCTGCTCCGAAATCGGCGTGCCGCGCACGCGCGCCCGGCCGTGTTTGGTGGAAAGCCCGTAAGTCGCCTTCACGATGCCGCCGGCCGGATCCTCGATATCCTCCCCGAGCAGGAAGACCTGCGGGTCGTTGGCCAGCGCGATGTCCATCGCCTCGGTGACGGCCTGGCCGAAGGTGATCTTGCGGCCCGATGTCGGCGCCTCGGGCTCGGCCGCGCGCGTCGGCCGGGGATGGCTGCCTTCCGGGATGTCGGCCGGGTCGGCGAACACGTCGATGGTCAGCTCGGCCTCGACGGGGGCCGGCGATCCCTGCGCGAAGGCCTGTGCCGCGTCGACTTCGGCCAGCGCTTCGGCATCGATCGCGTCTAGTTCGACGGCGCTTGCCATGCCGTCGGCGATCAGCCGGGCGCGATAGGTGATCAGCGGTGCCTCGGCGCGCGCCTTCGCCAGCTTGTCCGCGTCCATATGGGCTTCTTCCGAGCCGAAGGCGTGGCCCTGCAGCCGGTGCGCGACACATTCCAGCAGGGTTGGTCCGTCGCCCGCCCGGGCCCGGGCGACGGCGCGGCCGGCGGCGGCATACAGCGCGTGGGGATCGGTGCCGTCCACCCTCTCGCCGACCATGCCATAGCCTGCCGCGCGCGATGCGATGTCGGGCGATGCAGTGGAGTTCGCATAGTCTGTGTATTCGGCGTAGAGATTGTTCTGGCACACGAACACCACCGGCAGCTTCCAAAGCGCGGCCAGGTTCAGCGCTTCGTGCACCGCGCCGATGTTGGCGGCGCCGTCGCCGAAGCTGCAGGTGGTGATGCGCCCGGTGCCCTGCATCTGCGCCGACAGCGCCAGGCCCGCCGCGATCGGGGCGCCCGCCCCGACGATGCCGGTGGTCGCCATTAGGCCGCTGTTGGGATCGGACAGGTGCATCGGCCCGCCCTTGCCCTTGGACGTACCGGTCGCCTTCCCATACATCTCGGCCATGATCTCGTTCAGCGACGTGCCCTTCGCCACGATGTCATGAATGCAGCGATAGGTAATCACGCTCTGGTCGTCGGGCGCCAGGTGGAGGGCGATGGTAGCCGGGATCGCCTCCTGCCCGCCGCAGGGATAATATTGGAACATCAGTTCGCCGGCGGCCAGCCCCTGCTGGATGCGCCGGTCGGTGGCGGCGATCCGCGCCATCGTGCGATAGACCTGGACGGCCGACGCCGCGTCGAGCCGATATTCGTTGCTGCCGTCGCGCTCCATCGCTCTCGTCTCCATCTCAGCCCGCAATCCCGACAGTCAGCTGCACATCGAAGCGGCCGGCGCCTGTCCGGGTCGGGATCGCATCGTTCTGATATCGGTCGGAAAACCAGAAATCATGCGCCCGGCCGAGATCGGGCCAGCGCGATACCGCGAGGATGCCGTCGGACCAGGCGCCGTGCAGCACCCGCACCGACCCGCCGAGTTCGAACAGCGGATAGTAAGCGCCGCGCTCGCGCAGCATCGGCAGGATGATGTCGCGATAGGCGTCCATCCGCGTCTCGTCGAAACTGCTGCCCTCGATCAGCATATAGGCTCGGGGCTGGTCCGAGGCCGGCACATCGACGGTGGCGAGGGTGGGAACGAGGCTGCCGGGCCAGCCCTCGAACGGGAGCCCGACGGCGCCCAGTGCCTGGCTGCCGGCCGGCAGCGCTGCTGCAAGCTGCCCGGCGCCGGTCCAGAAGCTGTCGAGGTCGGGTGCCCAGGCGAAGCGCGCGATGAGGAGCCCGGTGTGAACGCTGCCGGTCTCCAGCACCTCGACATCGGCAGGGGCCGAGGCGGCCAGCACGGTACCTCGCGCGGCTTCGATCGCGCGGGTCCAGCCGGCCAGCAGCGCCGCATCGGCAGAGGCCGGCTTCAGGACGAGAAATCCGGGGGCCAGGCCCTGCATCATCTGCTCCTCAATGCCGGCGGGCGAAATCGGCGACGGCGCCGGCGAATCCGTCCGGATCGTCCCAGAACGGGCTATGGCCCGCCGACGGCAGCTCGACCAGCTCGCTCGACGCAATCGCACCCTGCATCCAGCGGCCGATCTCTCCCGGCATGACGGGGTTGGTCGCGCGTCCATAGACGAGCAAGGTGGGCAGCGAGATACGGCCCAGCATGGCGCGGTAATCCTGCGCGACCATGTCCTCGATCAGCGTCGCGACCGTTTCCGTCGGCGTAAGCCAGGTCTGCGCCGTCATCTCCGCCAGGGTGGCCGCGTCGGGCGTCGTTGCGAACGAGGCAAGCAGAAAGCCACCGAGCGCCGCCGTCCGGTCCGCCCGGACTCCGGCCGCGAACCCGGCACCGGCCTCCGGCGGGAAGTCGCCGAAGGTCGGGTGCTCCCAGCTCTCAGCGTTGGTCAGCCGAGCCGTCATCTCCGAAAGGCACAACCCGCGCAGCCGACCGCTGCCGTGCCGCTCCAGATAGGTCAGCGCCACCATCCCCCCATAGGCGACCCCCAGCAGCAGGGCCTTGTCGACGCCGAGTTGCGCCAGGGCCTCCCCCAGATCGTCGGCGTTCTGCGCGATGCTGTGGCCGCCGGCGGACTTTCCCGACAGACCCTGCCCGCGCAAGTCGATGGTGATCACCCGGTTGGTACGCGCCAGCGCCGGCAACACCCGCTGCCAGAAATAGCCGCAGGGGAACTGCAGGCCCTGCAGCATCACCAGCGGCGGGCCGTCGCCATCGTCGCTGAACCACAGCGGGCAGCCGTCCGACAGGGTGAGATAGGGCATCAGAACTTCACCGCCGCGCGCAGCCCGTAAGTGCGGGGCGGCGCGACATAGGCCTGCGCCACAAGCTGCGGGTTGAACGCGCCTGATTCCAGCACTTCGGTGAAATAGGTCTCGTCAGTCAGGTTGTTGACGAAGGCGCCCAGCGAGAAGCGGTCGTCGGCGCTGGTCCAGGTGATCGCCGCATTGCCGGTCACATAGGCGGGCTGCGCGATCTGCCGGCGGTTGAACTGGGTGAAGAACAGGTCAGACTGGAAGCGCCAGTCGGTTCTGAGGTTCAGCTTGCCGGTATTCCCCAGGTCGAAATCATAGGACAGCATGCCGGTGAAGGTCCATTCCGGCGCGCGCGGCAGCCGGTTGCCGCCCAGATCGATCGGGTTTGCCGCATCGCAGCCCGGGCTGATCGGGGCTGCCGGCTGGGTCGGGTCGCCGGTGCAGAATTCCTTGTACTTCGCGTTCAGATAGGCCGCCGTGATCCCCGCCTCGAACCCTGTCACCGGGCGCACCGAGAACTCGACTTCGGCGCCGTACAGCCGGGACTGCGCCGCGTTGGTGAGCACCGACGACAGGTTCACGATCTGCCCGACCTGCATGTTGGTGTAGTTATAATAAAAGATGTTGCCGTTGATGGTCGCGCGCCGATCTGCGGTCTGCGCCTTCACGCCCGCTTCATAGGCCCATACCTTTTCCGGCTCGAAGCCGGGCTGCACGGCGAGCAGGTTGAACCCGCCGGATTTGAAGCCGCGGGTGACCGACGCGTAGAGGTTGATGTCATCGGTCGCCTCATAGTTCACCACGAAGCGCGGGGTGAAGGCGTTGAAGCTGGCCTCGTCGTCCACCAACTGCACGAACGGCGCGCCGAAGTTGATCTCGTAGCGATAATCCGTGCTGCGCTTCTCGTGGCTGTAGCGGGCACCGAACGTCAGCTTCAGCCGGTCGGTCGGCGCCCAGCGCAGCTCGCCGAAGCCGGCGACCGCCTCGGTTCGCGCCGAGCCTTCGATCTCGATGAAGAAGGGCAGGTCGAACCCGAAGGTGAAGGGTAGCGCGATGAAGCTGTCGCCGGTCTCCTTGAAATAGAAGCCGCCGACCAGCCAGGAGAGCGTCCGGTCCGGGTCCGACGCCAGCTGCAACTCCTGGCTCCACTGCTCGTTCCGGTCCTGCTGGATGTAGTTAACATAAAACACATCCGAGCCGTCACCGTCGTTGAACCAGTTGAACCGGGTTTTGCGGTAGCCGGTGATCGAGCTCGCCTGCACGCCGCCGAAATCATAGCCGAGATGGAGTGCCACGCCGGTCTGGCGGGTGAGGAAGAAGTCGTTGTCCTCGCCGACGCCCCGGCTGGCCCCGGGGATCGCCGCCTCGAAGCCCTGGTTCACGGTGCGCAGGTCGCCGAAGCCGCCGAAATCGGCGGTGGGCAGCGCATCGGGCCGGTTCAGATATTTATAGGCCGGCAGGTTGCTGTCGTCCTCCAGATGCTCGACCGAAACGCGTGCCGTGAAAGGGCCGCCGCCATCATAGGCAAGCTGGCCTCGAAGCGCCCAGACATCCTTGCTGTCGAGCCGGTCGAAGCCGCGATCCTCGGCGCCGGGAAAGATGTTGCGGGTAAAGCCGTCGCGCCAGCTGCCCATGCCCGCCAGGCGCACGGCCCAGCCGCCGCCGAGCGGCGCGTTCACCATTCCTTCGATCCGGTAGGCGTTGTAGTTGCCGATCTCGCCCGCAACCCGGCCTTCGAACTCATCCCTGGGTGTGTTGGGGATCACGTTGATCACGCCGCCCGTCGCGTTGCGGCCATAGAGCGTGCCCTGCGGCCCGCGCAGCACTTCCACACGCGAAATATCGAACAGGTCGAACAGGCCGGCCGATGCACGCGCCACATAGACGCCGTCGGAATGGACCGCGACTCCCGGATCGCCGGCGATGGTGTAATTCTCGTTGCCGACACCCCGGATCGAAATCTTGCCGACCACCGAGCGCTGCACCAGCAGCCCTGGTGTCAGGTCCGACAGCTGCTCGGTGCTGCGGATGCCGGCCGCCTCCAGCGTGTCGCCCGACAAGGCCGTGATCGAAATCGGCACGTCCTGGATCGAGGCCGACCGCCGATCGGCCGTCACCAGGATCTCGTACGGATCGGCTTCGGCCAGCTGGGCAGCAGGCGCCGGCGCCTGCGCCTGCGCGAGGCTCGCCGTCGATGCCAGCATCGAAACGCCGGCCAGCATCAGTTTCGTCGCGCGCATGGCAGTCTCCCTTTTTGAAGCGCCGTCCTGCCGACCAGGGCCGATATCCGACCCGACGCCCGATCCGGACTGTCACAATCCCGAAGCCATCGTCCCACGACGCCAGGCATTCGTCAAGAGTGTCCACAAATGTATTGACAGCGTTCGCGTATGTGGACAACTTTGGCGGGAGAGGAGGCTGGATGGCCGGCTATATCGATATCGTCGTCAACCAGTTCGGGCCCGACGAAGTGGCGGCCGGGCAGACCGGGTTCGACGCTGCGTTCATGGCGCAGGTGCGCATGCCCGACGCGATGCGAGGCGGCGTCGGTATCGACGACTATCTGCGGATGATGGACGCCGCCGGCGTCGAGCACAGCCTGCTGATCGCGGTGCGCGCGGGGGATCGCCGCTGGAAGGGCAGCTTCGAAATTCCTTATGCCCAGGTGGCGCGCTGGTGCGATGCCCATCCCGATCGCTTTTCCGGCCTGGCCGGCGTGGACCCAACCCACGGCATCGCCCAGCTGAAGGAGCTGGACCATGCCGTGAGCAACCTCGGCTTCGTGGGGGCGCACAGTTACCCGCACTGGTTCTCTCTGCCGCCCGATGCCCCGCTCTGGTATCCGATCTACGCCCGCTGCGCCGAGCTCGGCGTTCCCATCATGATGCAGGTCGGGCAGAACCTCATCTACCAGAAGGAGGTTCGCCTGCCGTCGGTGGCGCGGCCGATCCTGCTCGACCGGATCGCCATCGACTTTCCCGAGCTGACGCTGATCGGAATCCACATCGGTGTGCCCTGGACCGACGAGATGATCGCCATGGCGTGGAAGCACGAGCGCGTGTTCATCGGCATCGACGCCTATGCCCCCAAGCATCTGCCGGCGAGCCTGATCCACTATATGAACAGCTATGGCAGCCACAAAGTGCTGTTCGGGACCGACTGGCCGGTGATCGCCCCGGGCCGCGCGGTGGACGAGATGCGCGCCCACAACTTCCGCCCCGATGCCTTCCAGCGCATCATGCGCGACAATGCGCTGGCTGTGTTCCCGGCGCTGAAGGCGCGTTTGCGTGGCTGAGAGGGTCTCCTCCACCGGCACCTCGACCCGCACCGAGCTGTCGCTCGCGCGCGGCATCCTGGCGGCCGCGGCGCGCTGGCCGGGCCGCATCGCGATCGAGCGGGACGGGGCACAGCTGACCTATCGCGAAGCGGCGCGCCTGCTCGGCCGGGCCGGCAATCTTGGCGCCGGCCTGGGCCTGGAACCCGGCGACCGGGTCGCTTTCGTCAGCGGCAACCGGATCGACTTCGCGCTGATCGTCGCGGGCCTTGCCGAGGCCGGGATCATCGTTGCCACGCTGGGCGACAAGCTCACCGAAGCCGAGCTGGGCCACATCTTCGCAGACTGCACGCCGCGCCTGGTGCTGGGCGGCCGCGACAGCGCCGCCGAGGCCGCCGCCGCCAGGGCGGGCCTGCGCTTCGTCGATCTCGAGTCCGACTGGCCGGCGCTGCTGGCGCGCGCCAGCGACACGCCCCCGCCGTTCCGGGGCTGCGAAACCGATGCCTTCGCGCTCGCCTATACATCGGGGACGACGGGCGCCCCCAAGGGCGTGATGCTCACCCATCGCAGCCGGGCGCTCACCTTCATGGCGATGGCGGCCGAATATGGCTGCTTCGGCGCGACCGACCGGTTCCTTGTGCTCACCCCGATGACGCACGGTGCCGGATTCGTGTTCGGGGTGGCACCGCTGTTCTTCGGCGGAACCTCCGTGATCCTGGAGACCGGCGATGCCGAGCGTATCGCCGATCGCCTGGCACAGCCCGATCTCTGCGGCGTGTTCGTGGTGCCGACCCAGCTGGCACGGCTGGCGCGGCTGCCGGCGGCCCGCCTGGGCGCCGGCAGCGGGCTGAAATCGATCATCTCCAACGCCTCGGCCCTGTCCCAGCCGCTGAAGGAAATGGTGATCGACCGTTACGGCGACGGGTTGCTGCACGAAACCTATGGCTCGACCGAGGCCGGTATCGTCACCAACATCCGCCCGGACGAGCTGCGCGCCCGGCCCAATTCGGTCGGCACGCCGTTCCCGCTGATCTCGGTGTCGCTCCGTGACGACAGCGGCGCCGAGGTCGCCGCCGGGCTGCCCGGCGAACTGTTCGTGCGTGGCCCCTACGCCTTCGCCGGCTATTGGAACGCGCCGGACGCGACCGCAGAGGCCATCGCCGACGGCTGGGTGACGGTGGGCGACATGGCGACACGCGACGGCGACGGCTTCCTCACCATCGTCGACCGCAAGAAGGACATGGTCGTGACCGGCGGCCTCAACGTCTATCCGCGCGAAGTCGAGCTGGTGCTGGCCGACGTGCCGGGCGTGCGCGATGTGGCTGTCGTCGGGCTCCCCGATGGCGAATGGGGCGAGCGCCTGCACGCCTTCATCGTGGGCGATGCCGAGCCCGAAGCACTGCGCGCCAAGGCACGATCCCTGCTGGCACCGCACAAGGTCCCGAAGTCGTTCGACTATCTTGCCGAGCTTCCGCGCGGCGCCACCGGCAAGGTGCTGAAGCGCGAGCTTCGCAGCCTCGCCGGACCCGACGGCCCTGTTGTTGTTGCGTGACCCCGTTTTCCGACCCCTGACGTTCCCGGGAGACCAGCATGAAAGCGATCGCCTCCACCCGCCTGATGGCCGCACTCCTCGCCGGTGCCGCCGCGCTGCCGGCGCTGGCCCAGGACGCCCAGGCCCCGTCGGGTGCCGCCGATGAAGTCGCGATCGGCGATATCGTCGTCACCGCGCAGCGTCGCTCCGAACGGCTGCAGGACGTGCCCGTCGCGGTCACCGCGATCGACGAACGCTCCATCCAGAGCCGGCAGATGACGCAGCTGGTCGACATCATGTCGACCGTCCCCAACCTCCACGCCTCCAACAACATCGGCCAGGGATCCGCCACCACCGTGTTCATCCGGGGGGTCGGCGAAACGGAATCCATCGTCACCATCGACCCGCCGGTCGGCTTCTACATCGACGATGTGGTAATTGCCCGGCAGGGCGTGAACAACATGGCCCTGTTCGACGTGGAGCGGATCGAGGTGCTGCGCGGGCCGCAGGGCACGCTCTATGGCCGCAACACCTCCGCCGGCGCGGTCAAGATCATCACGGTAAAGCCGCAGTTCGAAAACGGCTTCACCGGCGAGGCGAGCTATGGCCGCTTCGACACCTGGTCTCTGAAGGGAAGCGGCAACCTCGCCCTGTCCGACAGCTCTGCCGTGCGCTTCACAGCGCTCGTCGGCGACGGCGACGGCGACACCTACAACCGCGTGCTCGACAAGCAGGTGAACGGCACCGAAACGCTGGGCTTTCGCGGCGCCTTCCGCTTCCAGGGCGGCGACGATCTGGAAATCAACCTGTCGGCCGACTGGGCGCGCGGCATCCAGAACGGGCGCTACGGCTTCGACGTATCGGGCATCCTTCGCCCGCCCGCCGACAGCATCTACATCTCGTCGACCGGAACCGATGCGCGCAACGTGGGCAAGGCCTGGGGCCTCAACGGCACCATCGAATACAAGCTGTCCGATGCGCTCAGCCTGAAGTCGATCACGGCCTACCGGGCCACGACCCAGAATTACAATCTGGACCTGACCGACCAGCCGGTCTCGCTCTACACGCTCTATACCGACAACGACACCGGCCAGTTCACCCAGGAGCTGCAGCTGACCGGCAGCGCCTTCGACGACAGGCTCGAGTTCGTTGCCGGGCTCTATTATTTCAACGAACGAAGCACCGCCTTTATCGGGGACTATATTTTCAGCTCGCTGTTCTTCCGCAAGGACATCGAGATCGGTACCGATGCCTATGCCGGATTTGTGCAGGGCTCCTACAAGCTGAACGACCGGGTCTCGCTGAACCTGGGGGGCCGGCTCACCCACGAGAAGAAGTTCATCGACATCTCGGCCATCGCCGACTTCACCGGTACCGACTTCATGTTCGCGCCGTTTGCCGGCGTTCCGCTGTTCGACAATGCCACGGTGTGCGGCACCGTCTCCCCATCGCGGCCGGACCGGCCGGTCGCTTGCGACCTCTCCGTCACCCGATTCACCCCGCGGGTCGGGCTGGAATTCAAGCCGAACGATGACATCCTGCTTTATGGAACCTGGACTCGCGGTTTCAAATCCGGCGGCTGGTCTGCCCGGGTGAACTCGGCCGCCGAATTCTTCGATTTCGATCCCGAAACGATCGACAGCTTCGAGCTGGGCCTGAAATCCACCGTGGCGGACGGGCGCGGCACCGTGAACTTGACCGGCTTCTATTACGACTATCGCAACCGCTTCAACAGCGGCACGTCGCCCGACGGCGGCTTCGGCATCGCTGTTTCCGATGCCAAGATCTACGGGGTCGAGCTGGAGACCAACTGGCAGCTGGCGCCGGGGGTTCGCGCGTTCGGCAACGCGGCGTGGCAGGGCAATAAGCTCGATACGCCCGCGGCTGCCACCATCATCCTGGGCGACCGACTGCAGCGCACGCCGAGCTTCCAGGCCTCGGTCGGCGTCAACCTCGACAAGCCGGTCGCCGACCGCCTGAACCTGATCGCCAATGCCGACTACAGCTATATGGGCAAGCATTTCGTCAGCCCGCAGAACTTCCCCAGCACCGAAACCGGGCCGGTCAACATCGTCAACGCCGCGCTCGGGCTTCGGCTGGACGAACGTTATGAGCTGATCGCGGGCTGCAAGAACTGCTTCGGCGAGGAGTATTTCAACCAGGCGCTGCCGTTCCCGGCGTTCGGCTTCGTCACCATCTACCCCAATGCACGCTCCAGCTGGACCCTGACGGCGCGGGTGCGGTTCTGATGGCGACCGGGAGCCCCAGCCCGGCCGAGCGCGCCGTCGCCTTCCTGCGCGCCTTCTGGGCGGCCGACCTGCCCGGCTCATTCGCCCATCTGGCACCGGGCGCTCGGTTCCGTTTTGCGCCTTCGATGCCCTATTCGGCCGAAAAGGGCCGCGACTGGGACGCGCGCGAGGCGCTCACCCGGATCGTTGCCGACCTGTTCGCCACCTTCGATGCCGACGGCCCGCTGACGGTGGAGCTGACCGAGACGCTGGCCGAGGGCCGCGAAGTCGCCGTCGGCTACACCGCGCGCGGCACGGTTCGGGGCGGGCGGGTGTATGAGAACGACTATCTGATGCGCATTTCCATTAACGAGGCGGGGCTGATCGCCCGGCTCGTGCCCTATAACGATACGCGCCTGTTGTTCACGCTGATGATGGAGGACTGACGTGCAGCTTGACCGCGCCCGCGCCGCGCTCCTGCTGATCGACATGCAGAACGGCTTCTTCGCCGAGGATGGTTCCTGTGCCCGGATCGGATTTCCAGTCGAACTGCTGGCGCCCGCGATCGAGCCGTGCGCCGCTCTGCTCGCCGCCGCTCGCAGGGCCGGCATCCCGGTGGGCCACACCCGCTATGTGTTCCAGCCCGGTCTCGCGGACGGCGGCGTGATGGTGGACCATCTCGTGCCCGAATTGCGCCGCGAATCCGCTCTTGTCGCCGGCACGCCAGATGCCGACATCCTCGATGCCCTCGCCCCGGCACCCGGCGAGGCCCTGTTCGACAAGAACCGTCCCTCCGCGCTTCTCAACACCGGCTGCGAGGCCTGGCTTCGAGCGACCGGCCGTGACCAGGTGATCCTCGCCGGCGTCACCACCAGCTGCTGTGTCGAGACCAGCGCGCGCGATCTCGCCCAGCGCGACTGGCAGGTGTTCATCCCGGCAGATGCCTGCGCTGAATATGATGCCGAGCGGCACGCCGTGTCGCTGAAGACGCTGGGCATGCTGTTCGCCCGGGTCACCCACAGCGTCTCCGTCATCGCCGTGCTGGAGGGCGGCACCGATGCCGCCGCTTGAAGCCATCTACCAGATGGCGTTCATGGCGGACGCGCTGGAACCCGCCTGCGAGCGCTGGGCCGCCACGACGGGCGCCGGGCCCTTTTTCCTGTTCGATCCGATGGCCTTCATCGATCCACGCTATCTGGGCCGGCCGGCCGATCCCGGGATTGCCATCGCGCTCGGCTTTTCCGGTGATCTCTGCATCGAGCTGATCGAACGTCGCCGCAGCGGCCCCTCGGTGTTCGACGGCGCCGCACCCGGGCAGCTGCACCATGTCGCCCGGCTGACCGACGACCTCGACGCGACGCTCGCCGCCATGGCCCGGTCCGATTTCGATGCGCCGTTCACCGGGCGCTTTGCGCCAGACACGCGGATGGCCTTTGTGGACACCCGCGCCGCGATCGGCTGCTGGACCGAGCTGATCGAGGCCAATGCCGACATCGAGGCTGCGCTTGCCATGATCCGGTCGGCGCACGCCGGGTGGGACGGCAAAGACCCGTGCCGCCGGTTCTGACATTTTCCACGGCGCGTCTCGCGCTTTCCCGGCGCGCGCTGCTTGCGGCCGGGGCCGCCAGCCTGTTGCCCGCCTGCGCCGAGCGACCGTTCGGCGAGCCGGATCGTGCCACCCTCACCCGGGTCGCGCAGGACCTGTTCCCGCACCCGCCGCTCTCGGCCGCGCCGTACGGGGCGATCGTCGAGGCAGGCTTCCCTGTCTCCGCCGATCCGAAGACCCTGGCAGACGCCGCGACGGCGGCACGCTCGCTGGGCAAGTTCGCCGACCTCGCCGAGGCCGAGCGGCGCGCGATGCTCGGCCCCCGCCTGTCGGAACCTTTCTTCATCGGCTTCCGCTTTGCGGTGCTCACCGGCCTCTATACCGATGTCGCGGTCACCCGGCGCTTCGGCTATCAGGGGCCGTCGCTCGCGGATGGCGGCTATCTTGATCGCGGCTTTGCTGACCTGCCCTGGCTGCCGGGCCCCGGCGCGGAGGCCAGCCGATGGCCGGTCTGACTGATCCCGCGCTGGTGGTCATCGGCTCCGGCGCGGCCGGCGGCACCATCGCCGACGTCCTCACTGCGGCCGGCAAGCAGGTGGTGCTGCTGGAAGCGGGCCGCCGCATCGAGCCGGCCGAATTCCACCAGGAGGACCTGAAATCGTTCGGCCAGCTCTCCTGGCTCGACCCCCGCGTTGCCACCGGCAGCTGGTCCGCCGCGACGCTTGCGCCCGACCGTCCAGCCTGGGTGGTGAAGGCGCTGGGCGGCTCCACCAACCACTGGAATGGCCTCGCCTATCGCCCGCAGCCGCACGAGCTTCGCGCCCGCGCCAGCTACGGCAACATTGCCGGGGCCAGCCTTGCCGACTGGCCGCTCACGCTGGCCCAGCTGGCGCCCTGGTACGTCTTGGCCGAGGCCCGGCTCGGCGTCACCGGAACGTCGGGCATCGCCCCGCACCAGCCCAGCGCGCACTACAAGCTGTTGTGGAACGGCGCCCGCAAGCTCGGCTACTCGCGCATCTCCAACGCCGGCATGGCAATCAACAGCATCGAGCGCGACGGCCGCCCCGCCTGCCGGCAGATGGGCTTCTGCAACCAGGGCTGCGGCATTTCGGCGAAATGGTCGACGCTGGCGTCCGACATCCCCCGCGCCGAAGCGAGCGGCCGGCTTGACCTGCGAACCGAGGCGACCGCGATTCGGATCGAGCATGACAGAGCCGGCAAGGTCTCCGCCGTCATCTATGCCGATGCCTCGGGTGCGCAGCACCGCCAGGCGGCCCACACTGTCGTTCTCGCTGCCAACAGCATCGAAACCGCACGCCTGCTGCTGCTGTCGGAAAGCAGCCGCCACCCCGCCGGGCTCGCCAACGGCTCGGGCCAGGTCGGGCGCAACTACATGCGCCACATTGCCGCCCTTACCTACGCCGCAATGCCGGACCGGGTGAACATGCACCGCGGCATCGTTACCCCCGGCACCATCTTCGATGAAGCGCGCCACGACCCGACGCGGGGCTTTTCCGGCGGCTATCTGATGGAAGCGGCTGGGATGTCGCCCGTAAGCCTCGCGCTGCTGCTCAATCCGGCAGGCTGGGGCCCGGACTATGCCGGGTTCATCGGCCGCTACGATCATCTGGCCGGCATGCTGATGAACGGCGAGGAACTGCCCGTTGCCGACAATCGCATCACGCTGGACGACAAGGTGAAGGATCGGCTGGGGCTGCCGGTGGCCAGGGTCCATGTCGACGAGCACACGCAGACGGCCACGATGCTGAAACACTTCTTCGACCGATCGGCAGCGCTGTACCGGGCGCTCGGCTCGAACGACGTGCGGCACGGTCGCCCGGTGTCCGCCACGCACAATCTGGGCACCGCGCGGATGGGGAACGACCCGGCAACCTCCGTGGTCGATAGCGAGCTTGCCGCGCATGAGGTGAGCGGCCTGTACATCGCCGACGGCAGCGTGTTTCCGACCAGCACCTCGGTGAACCCGACGCTGACAATCGTGGCGCTTGCGCTGAGGCTGGCGTACCGCCAAGCCGGGGCGACGCTGCCGGCCTGAAGCCCGTGATCGAACCCGAAGGGTTCGCCAGCGCGCCCGCGCCAGTGCGCGGAACGCCAGGCACCTCCCGGCTCAGGCAAGATGGTGGGCTCGCCGGGACTCGAACCCGGGACCTACAGATTAAAAGTCCGTTGCTCTACCAACTGAGCTACGAGCCCGCACCAGGGGAGACGCCCCTTAGAAGCTGGCGCGCGGGGGATCAACCGCCAGGGTTGTTTGCGGTCGCGGCTTCGCCAGTCGCGCCGCCATGTGGCGGACGCTGAGGTGCAGGATCGGGTGGCGCCACCCCGGTGCCACCGCCAGCAGCGGGCGCAGCACGAAATCGCGTTCGTGGAGGCGCGGGTGCGGCACCTTCAGATCGGGCATGTCGATGATCCGGTCGCCGAACGCCAGCAGGTCGCAGTCCAGCACGCGCGCGCCCCAGCGCCGGCCGGGCCGCCGGCCGTATTCTCGCTCCACGGTCTTCAACAGCTTCAGCAGCGCCGTCGGACCCCCGGCCCAGCTGCCCTTCAGTGCCGCATTGGCAAAGCGCCGGTCCGACGGGCCGAGCGGCGCCGTCTCGATCACGGGCGAAACGTATTTCACCTTCAGCCCACCCTCGCCGAGCCGGCGGATCGCAGCCCGCAGCACCGATCCGGGCGGGCCATGGCGGCCGTGGCAGCGGTTGCTGCCCAGCCCGACCAGCACCAGGGTCCGGCCGCTCAGCTCTTCGCCGCCAGCATCGCTTCCAGCCACTTGATCGAATAGTCGCCGCTGATGAAGTCCGGCTCGGTCAGGATGCGCTGGTGCAACGGAATCGTGGTCTTCACCCCCGTCACGACCATCTCCTCCAGCGCGCGCTTCATCCTGAGGATCGCCTCCTCCCGCGTGTCGGCGTGGACGATCAGCTTGGCGACCAGGCTGTCGTAGTAGGGCGGGATCCGATAGCCGGAATAAAGCGCGGAATCGACCCGGACTCCGGGTCCGCCCGGCGCGTGGAAATCCGGCACCAGCCCGGGCGACGGCGCGAAGGTCTGCGGGTCTTCGGCGTTGATCCGCGCCTCGATCGAATGGCCGCCCAGCTTCACCTGGTCCTGCGTGCGAGAGAGACCCAGCCCGGCGGCGACGCGAAACTGTTCCTTCACCAGGTCCATGCCGGTCAGCAGCTCGGTCACCGGATGCTCTACCTGCAGCCGGGTGTTCATCTCGATGAAATAGAATTCCCCGTCTTCCCACAGGAACTCGATGGTGCCCGCCCCGCGATACTTCATGTCGGCCATTGCCCGGGCGCAGATCATCCCCATCCGCTCGCGGTCGGCCGCGCCCAGCGCAGGGGAAGGCGCCTCCTCCAGCACCTTCTGGTGGCGCCGCTGCAGCGAACAGTCGCGCTCGCCCAGATGGATGGCGGCGCCCTTGCCGTCGCCGAACACCTGAAATTCGATATGGCGCGGGTTCTTCAGATATTTCTCGATGTAGACGGCGTCGTGGCCGAAGGCGGCCTTGGCCTCTTGCCGGCACTGGCGGAACGCGCCCTCCAGCATGGCGCCGTTCTCAACCACCTTCATGCCGCGCCCGCCGCCGCCCGCCGCGGCCTTGATCAGCACGGGGTAGCCG
>JANPJJ010000086.1:0-18334 GCA_031425455.1 Sandaracinobacter sp.
TGCGCGCCGGACGCAATCTGCTCAGCAAACATGTTCACCAGAAGCTGCGGTGTGTTGCCCCCAACCGGGCCATACAGCATGCGCCGCGGGGCGGCGCCGATCCTCCTGGCAACCGCGTGCGGCAAATTGTTCTGCTGTCCGAACGGCGCCCCGAACCCGCTGTCCTGGAACAACCGGACGACAGCGACGGCATCCACAGCTTCGGCAATGCCGGTGCCGCCTGCATCGGCGATCGCCTCGCGCGCAACTGCGGCCATGATGTCCTGCGGCGACTGGCCGTCGCCCGGCCCGGAAGTCCGGTCCACCGATTGGGCGACGCCGACCAGAACAGGGGTGCGCGGGTCGATCATGATGCGGGCGCCAGCGCGGCCACCCAGCGCGCGGCCCGGCGGACGGCATCGGTCGCCACCGGTGCAAATCCGGGCAGCGAGAAGAAGCCGTGGATCACGCCCGGCACATCCTCGTGCGCCGTCTCTGTTCCGGCCTCTGCCAGGCGCGCAGCGAACGCGGCGCCCTCATCGCGAAGCACATCATATTCGGCCGTCATCACATAGGCCGGGGGCAGGCCCGACAGATCGGTCGCCCGCAGCGGTGCAGTGCCGGCGTCTGCCCCACCACCCTCGGGCAGCCACTGTTTCCAATACCATTCCATCGCCGAGCGGGTCAGCCCGAACGCGTCGTTCGCGGCATAGCTCGCCATCGCATCGGCCGGCGGGTCGGTAACCGGATAGACCAGCAGCTGGCCGGCGAGCCGGGGCCCGGCCGCGCGCGCCGCGATCGCTGCAAGCGCCGCCAGATTGCCCCCGGCGCTGTCGCCCCCCACCACCAGCCGAGCCGGATCGCCGCCATGGGCCGCCGCGTTTGCCATCGCCCAGCGCAATGCCGCCATCGAATCCGCCTGCTGCGCCGGCGCGCGATGCTCGGGCGCCAGCCGGTACCCGACATTCACCACCAGCAGCCCGCCCTCCTTCGCCAGATAGCGGCAGACATTGTCGTGGCTGTCGATCGATCCCAGCACCCAGCCGCCGCCGTGCAGCCACACCAGCACCGGCATCGGTGCCGCCACGCCCGGCAGATGGTACAGTCGCACCGGAAGCGGTCCGGCGTCGCCCTCGATCATAAGATCGCGAACCGAAACGTCCGCCGGTGCGAAGCTGCGAAGCATCTCCACCCGTGCATCCATGTTGGCTCGGGCGACCGCCACCGGCAGGGTTTCGGCCGGCGGAAAGGCGCGGCCCATCTCCAGCACCTGGGCGATCATCGGATCGAGCGGCATTGTCAGTTATACCGGCGCAGCTCGTCCTTTGCGATCGCCTGGCGGTGCACCTCGTCGGGGCCGTCGGCCAGGCGTAGCGTGCGCTGTCCGGCATAGCCCGACGCCAGTCCGTAATCCTGGCATACCCCGCCGCCGCCATGGGCCTGGATCGCCATGTCGATGATCTTCGTCGACATGTTCGGCGCCACCACCTTGATCATCGCGATGATATTCTTGGCCTCCTTGTTGCCCACCGTGTCCATCATATAGGCAGCTTTCAGTGTCAGCAGCCGGGCCTGTTCGATCTCGATCCGGGCATTGGCGATGCGTTCGTGCCAGACACCCTGGTCCGACAGCGGCTTGCCGAACGCTGTGCGCGATTTCAGGCGCTTCACCATCTTCTCCAGCGCCCGTTCGGAGGCTCCGATCGAGCGCATGCAATGGTGGATGCGGCCCGGCCCCAGCCGGCCCTGCGCGATCTCGAAGCCGCGGCCTTCGCCCAGCACGATGTTGCTGGCGGGCACGCGCACATTCTCCAGCAGCACTTCATAATGGCCGTGCGGCGCGTCATCATAGCCGAACACATGTAGCGGCCTCAGCTTGGTGATACCGGGCGCGTCCATCGGCACCAAAACCTGCGATTGCTGCAGGTGTTTGGGGGCCGAAGGGTCGGTTTTCCCCATCACGATATTCACCTTGCAGCGCGGATCGCCGACGCCGGACGACCACCATTTGCGGCCGTTGATCACATAATGATCGCCGTCGCGCCGGATCGACGTTTCGATGTTGGTCGCGTCGGACGAAGCCACCGCAGGCTCGGTCATCAGGAAGGCCGAGCGGATTTCGCCGTTGGCGAGCGGCACCAGCCATTGCGCCTGCTGCTCCGCCGTTCCGTAGCGCGCCAGCACTTCCATGTTGCCGGTATCGGGCGCCGAGCAGTTGAACACTTCCGACGACCAGCCGACGCGGCCCATCTCTTCGGCGAGCGGGGCATATTCCAGATTGGTGAGCGGCGTGCCGTCGAAGTGGAACTGATGGATCGGGGTGCCGCCGTGACTGGGGGGCACGAACATGTTCCACAGGCCCGCGGCCCGGGCCCTGGGCTTCAGCTCCTCGATGACTTCGATCACCTTCCAGCGCTCGCCCTTCGACACTTCCTGTTCGTAGCGCGCCTCGTTCGGGTAGATATGCTCGTCCATGAAGGCGCGGAGTTTTTCCTGCATTTCCTTCATGCGCGGCGTGTAGTCGAAGATCATCCCACTCTCCCAAACGGTCCATCATAATCGGCCGGGGCATCCTTAGGCCCGATTCGGGCCTGCGCAACCGGGTGGGAGTGGGAGGGTTACAACCGTCCGAGATCGCCGGGCTTCAGCTGAAGTCGGACGCGAACTGCCTCGCGCGGCGGGTCGATCGCGCTGGTTTCGAACCGGGTGACGCCGCCCGGCGCCAGCCGCTCCAGCTCGGGCCGCACGGTCCAGCGCCCGACCACCTGGTTGGCGCCGTCGATCAGCAGCAGCTCCACCGGCGGGACGGCATGGCGGCTCCGGGTTGGGTTGGTGACGGTGCCGCGCACTTCCCAAACGGTGCGGTTCCCAGCCAGCCGGCGCTTCACCGCATCGGCCTTGATCGCCAGCGGCGGCGGTGCGGTGCGCGGGACGGCGACCTGTGGCAAGGTAACGGGGGGCAGGCCGATCTGCGCCGGATCGGCCCAGTCGGGCAGCTCCACAACGGTGAGATTGACGGCCGGAAGCCCGAAGGTTTCGGGCCGCACGCGACCGGTCGCCAGCAGCACGGCAGCGGCCAGCACCAGGATCAGCAGCCCGGCCGCGATCCAGGGCCAGCGGCGCGGCGCCGGGTCCTCGGCCTCCTCGTCCTCGTGCCAGGGTTCGGTCGGCGGCAGCGGCCGGTCGTCATCGTCGTCCGCCGGCTCGTCATCGCCGAAGGAACCGGGGCCGGGCAGCCGGCCACGCCCGTTCGACTGCATCGGGCTTGGGCGGTCCGCCCCCATGCCGGGCGGGCGCTGGAACGTGAACGGCGGGTCCGCCGGGGCCTGCAGCACCGACGCCGGGATCGCGGACTGCACCAGCGGCGGCAGCGGCTGCGGGGTCAGCACCATCGGGCTCGCGAACACCGGAGGCGGCATGTGCAGCGCGGGTTCCACCGCGCGCGGCTCGGGCCAGCCGCTCACCGACGCCCAGGCGGCCGGGCGGGGGCCTTCCTCGGGCGGCAGCGGATTGTCGAGCTCCAGCGCCTCTTCCTCGGGCAGCGCCTGCCAGACATCCCGGCACACCTTGCAGCGCGCCTTGCGCGGGCGCAGTACCACGCCGCCTTCCGGGCCGGGCTCGGTAGGCCAGGTCGAGGCATCGATGCGGTAACGGGACCCACAGCTTGGGCATGTGAGCTGCATGACGGTTCCATTTCACAAGAACCCGGCTGCGGCAAGACGGATGCCGGCGATGTTTGCAAAAGCCGGTGGGGAATGGGTAAGGCGGCGCGGGACATGGCACGACAGCAGGCACGAGCGGGGGCAGGACCAAGGCGCAGGCGCTCGGCCTTCGGTCGCGTCGTCGGCTGGGGGTTGCGGCTCCTCGCGCTGATGTTCCTGGCCCTTGCAAGCGGCTTGGTGGTATTCGTGCTGAGCCAGGCCGATGCCGCGCCCGACGGCACCCGGACCGACGGTGTCGCGGTGCTTACCGGCGGCCCGGGTCGCATCGACCGCGGGGTGGCCGTTCTGGAGGCCGGGTTGGCGGGCCGCATGCTGGTCTCCGGCGTCGACCAGAAAGTGCGCGCCTCCGAGCTGGCGGCGGCGGCCGGCATTTCGCCGCGCCTGCTGGCCTGCTGCATCGATCTCGGGTTCGCGGCCGACAGCACCCGTTCCAACGCGGACGAAGTCGCACGCTGGGTCGAGCGGCACCGTTTCACCTCGATACGCCTGGTGACGGCCGGCTATCACATGCCGCGCGCCGAAACTGAGCTTCGGGCGCGCCTGCCCGCAGGCGTGACCATCGTGGCCGACGGGGTCTCGGCCCCGCTGCCGCCATTTGCCATGCTGTGGGAATATGCGAAGTTCCTGGGAAGCTGGGTGACGCTCCGGGTGCAGCCGGCATGATCGGCTTCCTGCGATCGCTGCTGTTCAGCCTGTTCGCGCTGTTGGGCTCCATCCTCATTTCAACTGCAATCGCGTTCGGCGCCTTTTCCAAACCCTGGGTGCGGGACGGTTCGCATCTCTGGTCGCGCTGGGTCGTCGCCTGCGCCCGCATCTTCCTCGGCATCCGGCTCGTCGTCCGGGGGCGCATCCCGCAACAGGGCGTCATCATCGCCTCGAAACATCAATCCGCCTACGAGGCCGTGCTGACGCTCTACCTGTTCAACCACCCTGCCGTGGTGATGAAGGCGGAGCTTCGGAACATCCCGATCTGGGGCTATGTCGCGTCCCAGCACGGCAGCATCTTCGTGGAGCGCGGCAAGGCCGGCTCGGCTTTGAAAAGCATGATGCGCCAGAGCCGGGCACGCGCTGCCGAGGGGCGCCCGATCTTCATCTTCCCCGAAGGCACGCGGGTTCCCTATGGCGAGGCGCCGCCGCTGAAGGCCGGGCTCTACGGCGTCTATGCCGGGCTGGACACGCCGGTAGTGCCCGTGGCGCACGACGCCGGACGGATCTGGCCGCGCAGCTTCGTGAAGCGTCCGGGCCTGGTGACGATGGCGTTCCTGCCGGAGATCCCGCCGGGCCTGAAACGCGAAGAGCTGGAGGCGCGGGTACATGCCGCCATCAACCAGGATCCGCTGACGGCCGAGGTGCTGGCGTGATACGGCGGATACCGCTGTGGGCGACGCTGCTGCCGCTGGTGCTCGGGGTCGCGATCTGGGCGCTGGTCTGGCGCGGCTATGCCCGCGATCTGGAGGCGGACCTGGCAGCCGTGCTCCCTGCGGGCACCGCGGTCGAGGTCGGCGGCTTCCCCTATCGGCTGGAAGCGCGGCTGGGGAGGGCCGATATCGTGCGCGGCGATGTCGCGATCGCCGCCCGGCTCCGTGCCGACGAGCTGACCGTAAACCGGGTGCCCTGGCAGCGCGATCGGCAGGTCGTGAACCTCGCAGCGCCGGTGGCCGAACTTGCCCTGGAGCCCCTGGCCGGCGCCACGCTCAAGATCGAGGCGAGCGAAGCCCAGGCCTCGCTGCGGCTCGCCGGGTCCGGTATCGGCCGGCTTTCCATCGTTTGGGAGGATCCCCGGTTCACAACCGGCCTGCTGCCCGTGCGGATCACGGCCGGCCGGGCCGAGCTGCATCTGCGCGAGCCTCCCGTGCCGATCGCCTCCCGGCCGCAGAACCCGCGCCTGCCGACGGTCGCGCAGCTGGTGCTTTCGGGAACGGAGGTGCAGCTGGGGGCAAGCGATCCCCTCGCCGTCAGGATGGAGGTCGAGCTGACGGCGGGCCGTCCGTTGCGCAGCTTCGTCGGCTGGGCTGCGGGCGGTACCGCTGAAATCGGGACCGCAACGCTGGCCGACAAGACCGGCGAAATCGCACGGCTGAACGCCACCCTGGTGCCGGATGGGGCCGGGGCATTGCGGATCGCCGGCACTATCGAAACGGTGTGTCCGGCCAATGTCCGCGCCGCGATCGCCGGCCAGCCAGCGGTTTCCGAACGACGCCTGCGCTCGGCGGAAAAGGTCGTGATTTCGGGGATCCTGCCCGGTGGCATCCTCGCCGCCCCCCGCGACCCGGCAAAGCCCCCCGCCCCGGTGCGAGCGCAGCAGCCGCCCTGCCCGAGGTTGCGTTAGGGCGGGCCAGCCGCCATATGCGCCGGCGGAAGCCGGCATGGACGTGCCGTTCGCCAACCCGGTCAGGTCCGGAAGGAAGCAGCCGTAACGAATCCGGTGCGGGTCGTGTCGGCTTCCACCGCCTCAGGCGGCGAAGAACAGTGCGCAGCACTATTCTCGACTCGCCGCAGGCGCGGGCTGTCCTCGTTTGCGGGCTTCGCCCGCCTTTGCGCCATTGGGCGCGGCGCGCGGTCGCGCTTGCGGCCCTGCAGGCCGAGGCTTCCGACTTCAAGGCACCCCTTCGCTTTGCCGCCGGCCGGCCCTTGATAATCCCCGCGCCAGAGGCCACCACACCCCCATGAGTCTCTTCCCCGAAGACCCAACTCCGGCCGATGCGCCCTACCGCGTGCTTGCGCGCAAATACCGCCCCGCCGCCTTCGACGCGCTGATCGGGCAGGACGCCGTCGTCACAACGCTTGCCAACGCCATTTCGCGCAACCGGCTGGCGCAGGCCTGGCTGCTGACGGGGGTCCGCGGTGTCGGCAAGACCTCGACCGCGCGGATCATCGCAAAGGCGCTGAACTGTGTCGGACCCGAAGGCACCGGCGGGCCCACGATCGAACCTTGCGGGGTGTGCGCCAACTGCACCGCGATTGCCGCCGGGCAGCATATGGACGTGATCGAGATCGACGGTGCTTCGAACAACGGGGTGGACGACGTCCGCGAGATCATCGAGGCGGTGCGGTATACGCCGGCCCTTGCGCGCTATAAAATCTACATCATCGATGAAGTGCATATGGTTTCGAAGCCGGCGTTCAACGCGCTGTTGAAAACGCTGGAGGAGCCGCCGCCGCACGTGAAGTTCGTGCTGGCGACGACCGAGGTGCAGAAGGTGCCGGTGACGATCCTGTCGCGGTGCCAGCGGTTCGACTTGAAGCGGGTGCCGGCCGAACTGCTGGCAACGCATTTCCGCAAGGTCAGCGACGCGGAGCAGGTGACGGCCGAGGACGAGGCGCTTGCCCTGATTGCTCGCGCTGCCGAAGGTAGCGTGCGCGACGGCCTGTCGATCCTGGACCAGGCGATCGCGCAGGCCGGGACCGGGCCGGTGACGGCGGTGCTCGTGCGCGACATGCTGGGGCTGGCCGATCGGGGCCGGGTGGCGGGGCTGCTCGGCGCCCTGCTCGAGGCCGACGCGCAGGGCGCGCTGGCGGTGATGGAGTCGGCGCGCGATGCCGGGGTGGAGCCCGACACGCTTATCGAGGGCCTGCTAGACATGGTTCACATGCTGTCGCGGGCACGGCTGTCCGGGGTGATGGCCCCTGGCTTGCCGGAATCCGACCGGGTTCTGGTGAAGCAATGGGCGCAGGCCTTGTCTTTCCCGGTGCTGCATCGGCTGTGGCAGCTGCTGCTGAAGGGTCATGCGGATGTGCGGCAGGCGCCGGTGCCGCAGCAGGCGGCCGAAATGGCGATCCTGCGCGTAGTCCACGCCGCCAGCCTGCCCGATCCGGGCGAGCTGGCGCGGCGGCTGGAACAGGGCGGGATCGTCGCTGCAGGGCCGCTGCCGGCGCCGGCTGTTGAGCGCGAGGCTGCCCCTGCCGCCAATCTCCGCAGCATCGGCCCAGCCGACGCCGCCCAGCTGGTGGCGCTGTTCGAGGACATGCGCGAGGCGATGCTGGCGAAGCACCTGCGCGACGATGTGGCGGTGGCGCGGATCGAACCGGGCACACTGCGGCTGGCGCCCGTGGGCCGGGTGCCGCCGGGGTTCGCGGCCGATGTGAAGCGTCTGCTGGCGGACTGGACCGGGCAGGACTGGCAGGTCGCGATGGACGGTGCCCCGGAGGGCGTAGAGAGCTTGCGCCAGACCGCAGAGCGCGTGGCGGCGGATGCCCGCGAAGCCGCGCTTGCCGACCCGATGATCCATGCGCTGATGACGGCGTTTCCAGGTGCCAGGCTGGTGGAAATCCCCCCCGCGGGCACCGTTTCGGACAATCGAGACAAGAGGAGTGCGGTGGCATGAAAAGCCTGGACGATATCATCCAGATGGCCTCGAACGTGCAGGCCGAGCTGGCCAAGGCCCAGGAAGGCCTGGACCGGATCGAAGTGGAGGGGGTTTCCGGCGGCGGGCTTGTAAAGGTGATAGCCAGCGCCAAGGGCCGTATCATCCGGTTGGATATCGACCCCAGCCTGCTGAGCGTCGACAGCAAGGAGATGACCGAGGACCTGATCGTCGCCGCGCTGAACGACGCACGTGGCAGGGCCGATCAGGCCGCCAGCGCCGAGATGCAGAAGATGACGGCGGGGCTCCCGTTGCCTCCGGGGTTCAAGCTGTAGGAGCATGGCGCGCTCCTAGAATGTTGAACGCCAAAACGTCGTGTCATGCCAGCGGAGGCTGGCATCTCCCCCCGCCCCGTCCGCGACCAGTTGGAACGACAAAGTCAGGCCGACCCTGACCAAAGTCAGGCCAGCAGCAGCTTCTCGGCCTGCGCCCGCGCCTCGTCGGTGATCTCTGCGCCCGACAGCATGCGGGCGATCTCGGTGCGCCGCGCTGCCGGGGCCAGCAGCTCCAGCTCGGTCGTGCCCTGTTCTTTGCTGATCCGCACATGGTGCGCGCCAGCGGCCGCCACCTGCGGGCTGTGGGTGACCACCAGCACCTGAGCCAACCTGGCAACCTGTGCCAGCCTCAGTCCGATCGCGCTCGCCGTCGCACCGCCGACGCCGCGGTCGATCTCGTCGAAGATCAGCGTGCCGGCCGTCCCTGTGCTCGCCAGCGCCACCTTCAGGGCCAGCGTGAACCGGCTCATTTCGCCGCCGGATGCAATCCGGGTGAGCGCACCGAACCCGGTGCCGGCATTGGTGGCGACCTCGAACCGAACCTGGTCCTTCCCGGTCTCCCCCAGCGGTGCCTCGGCGATCGCCGTGCGGAACCGCGCCGCCTCCAGCTTCAGCGCGGGCAGCTCGGCGTTCACGGCCTTGTCGAGCCGTGCGGCGGCCTTGCGGCGCTTGTCGGAAAGGGCAGCCGCTGCTGTCTGCAACCCGGCCAGCGCAGCCGTTTCGCCGGCTTTCAGGTGCGCGATGTCATGGGCAGCGCTGTCCAGCGCGGTCAGTCGGTCGGCCAGCTCCTCGGCAAGCGCCGGCAATGCGTCCACGTCGACCCGGTGCTTGCGCGCGATCGCGCGCAACTCGAACAGCCGCGCTTCGGCGCTGTCCAGCGCATCGGGCGAAATGGTGAACCGCGCGCGAACGCCGGCGAGCCCGGCCTCGATCGCATCGCCCTCCACCAGCGCCCGGTCGACGGCGTCCAGCGCAGCTCGCAGGTCCGGGTCGGCGTCGGCGATCCGCTCCAGCCGCCGCGCGGCCTGGCGCAGCTGGCTGAGCGCGCCGTCGCCGGTGGAGACCAGCGTGTCGATCGCGTCCAGGCTTTCGGCCAGCCGCGCGCCCTTCTGCATGGTGGCGCGGGTTTCGGCCAGCTCGGCTTCTTCGCCGGGGCGGGGTTGCAGCGCCGCCAGTTCGTCCACGGCATGCGCCAGCCAGTCGCGGTCCCTCGCATCGCTCGCAGCCCTGGTTTCAGCGGCCTCCCTCGCACCGGCCGCCGTCCGCCAGCGCCCATGGGCAGCCGCCGTCGCCGCGACTTCGGCCGACAGCCCCGCAAACGCGTCCAGCAGTGCCATGTGTCCGCGCGGATTCAACAGCCCGCGTTCGTCATGCTGGCCGTGCACCTCCACCAGCAGCCCGCCCAGCTGGCGCAGCAGCCCGGCCGACACCCCGACATCGTTGACGAACGCACGGCTGCCGCCATCGGCCTTCAGAGTCCGCCGCAGCACCAGCAGGCCCGGCTCTTCGGCCTGAATGTCGTTGTCGGCCAGCAGCGCCAGCGCCAGGTGATCTTGCCCCACGCGGAACTCCGCCGCGGCGCTCGCCTGCGCGGCACCCTTGCGCACCATCGCGGCGTCGGCACGTTCGCCCAGCGCCAGGCTCAGCCCATCCAGCAGGATCGATTTTCCGGCCCCGGTTTCCCCGGTCAGCACGGTCAGCCCCGAGGACAGATCAAGCGCAACCCGCTCGATCAGGACGAGGTCGCGGATCGAAAGCTGGGTGAGCAAGCGGGCGGTCAGGCGGCCTGGTCGGCGCCGTATTTGCGAACCAGGTCATAGCCGCGCTCATACCACTTGGAGCCCGGGAAATTGGCGCCCAGCACGGCGGCGGTGCGCTTCGCCTCTTCCGGCAGCCCGAGCGCGAGATTGGCCTCCACCAGCCGGTACAGCGCCTCGGCGGTGTGGCTCGTCGTCTGATACTGCGCCAGCACGTTGCGATAGCGGGCAACTGCCGCGATCCACTGCCGGTTGCCGGAATAGAAGCGGCCGACTTCCATTTCCTTGCCCGCCAGATGGTCGTTCACCAGATCGATCTTCAGCCGCGCATCGGCGGCATAGCGGCTTTCGGGATAGCGCCGCACCAGCTCCTGCAGCGAGGTCAGCGCCTGCTGGGTGATCTTCTGGTCGCGCGCAACATCGGCGATCTGCTCGTAATAGCTCAGCGCGATGATGTAATAGGCATAGGCCGCGTCCTTGTTGCCGGGGTGCAGCGACAGGAAGCGCTGACCGGCCAGGATCGCCTCGTTATACTGGCGCGAGGCGTAATAGCTGAACGCCGACATCAGCTGCGCGCGCCGGGCCCAGACCGAATAGGGGTGCTGCCGTTCCACCTCGTCGAACATGATCGCCGCCACGCGGTAGTTGCCGTTGTCCAGCGTGTCCTTGGCCAGCGTGTAGATCGTCTCCACATCGCGCGCGACATAGGATTGGTCCGCCTTCAGCCGGTTCTTGTCGCGGTTGCGCGAGCAGCCCGAGGTCAGCGCCAGCGACAGGATCAGCAGCGCCGAGGCAATCAGGCGGCCCGAGAGCAGAGGTGACGGCCGGGGCGAGCGGGGCAGGGTGGCGGATATCATGCGCCAGCGTCTTACCGACGGAAGCGCAGTGCCACAAGCGGGCGCCAGCACGCTTCGCCGTATCCACCTGCCTGCCACAGGAGCAGCCCTGCTGCACGCCAGGGTGCCATCGGAAGCGGCGGGGACGACAGCCGGGGCCTGGCGCGGACACCTGCCAATGTGATGTGCAGCACGGGCGTTGCCCCGTCCCCCGGGGCCAGCAGGCCGTGCCAGCGATCGGCCAGGCTCTCCCGAACCGCCAGCAGCCCGGGGCTGCGCACGGGCAGCATGAGCAGACCGTTCTTCAGCCGGACCGGCTCCGGCGTTGCCAGCGGCGCCGCCGTGCCGGCTACCACCGCCACCAGATCGTTGCGCAGCGCCGTCAGCATCGGCCCGGGCAGGTGGCGGAACAGCCCCAGATGCGCCGGGGCCCGCGCGGCCCCTTCCGGATAGAGCGTCCGGCGCGCGGCATCCGAGGCCGCCTGAAGCGCCGCAGGAAGCGCCACGGTCAGCACGAGCGGCTGTGCGGGGGGCGGTGCGGACGCCTGCGCCGGGCCCCTGGCGTCTGTCGCATCCGTGTTCCACCCCGCTGGCCAAAGCCCGGTCATACGGCTAACAGACGCGCAAAATGACGAAGGCAGGCGCCGGGCAAGGTTTCCGGCGGCGCGACTAGAAGGTTCTCGATGCTCCAGACTCTGCGCAAGACGGTCACCTCCTGGGTCGGTATCCTGATCCTCGCCCTCGCGCTCGGCGCGCTGGTGTTCACCCTGTTCCAGCCGACCGGCCCCGGCAGCAGCGCCACCGGCACCGGGCCCGTGCTGGCGACCGTCGGCGACAGCGCGATCGCCGAAAGCGAATATGTGCGCATGGTGGACCGCGCCGTCCAGCGCGAACGCGAGCGCACCCCCACGATCACCAATCCCGACTTCATCGGCGCGGGCGGCGGCGAGCTGGTGTTCCAGCAGATGATCGCCGGAAAGGCGATGTCGCAGTTCGGCGCCGCCAATGGCATGGTGATTTCGAAACGCATGATCGACGGCGAGATTGCCAGCATCCCGGCCTTGCAGGTGAACGGCAAGTTCGATGAAGCCACGTTCCGCCGCCTGCTGGCCGAGCAGCGCATTTCCGAGACCGAGCTTCGCGACGGGATCGAGGCCGACCTGAAGCGGCGCCAGCTGCTGCAGCCGATCGCGCTCGGCACCACCGTGCCTCGCGGCATGGCCGAGCCGTTCGCGGCCCTGCTGCTGGAAGTGCGCCGCGGCGTGATCCTGCCGGTGCCGGCGGCAGCGATGCCCGATCCCGGAACCCCCACCGACGCCCAGCTTGCGACCTTCCACCAGGAGAACAAGGCGGCTTACACGCTTCCGGAGCGGCGGGCGTTCCGCTTCGCCGAGCTGGACGGCGGCGCGCTGGCCGAAAAGGCCCGGCCCACGCCAGAGGCCGTCCGCAAATATTATGACGACAATGCCGCGGAGTTCGGCGGCCTGGAAACCCGCGAGATCAACCAGATCGTGCTGCGCGATGCCGCCAAGGCGAAGGCCTTCGTCGCCAAAGTGCGCGGCGGCACGCCCTTTGCCAGCGCCGCCGAGGGGGAAGGGTTTGCGGCAGCCGACATCGCACTCGGCGTGCAGACGCGCGCCGGCCTGAAGGACGCGATCAACGACGGCGTCGCGGCCGCGGCCTTTGCACAGAAGCCCGGCGACGTCAGCGAGCCCGTCTCCTCGGACCTGGGTTTTCATGTGGTCGAGGTTACCCGCATCGTTCCCGCGGCCCCGCAGCCGTTCGCCACCGTCGGCGCCCAGATCGAGAAGAGGCTGACCGACGAGAAGCTTGCCGACCTGCTCGCCGAAACGGTCGCCAGCGCGGAAGACAAACTGACCGGCGGCGAATCGCTAGCCGATGTCGCCAAGGGACTGGGGCTTGCGGTGCAGACCTCGCCTGCACTGACTGCCGACGGCCGGGTGTTCGACGATGCGTTCGCCGCCACCCGGGTCGACCAGCCGCTGCTGCCCAAGGTGTTCGCAGCCGACCAGGAAGAGGGGCCGCAGGTTGTGGACCTCGGCGGCAATCGCTTCGCGCTGATGGAGGTGACGGACATCACGCCGCCGCAGCTGGTTCCGCTGGCGCGGATCCGCCCCGATGTGGCCGCCGCCTGGACGATCAAATCCCGATCGGATGCGGCGAAGGCGGCAGCACAGGCGATCGCCGACGCTGCGAGCAAGGGCGAGACGCTCGCCGAGGCCACGGCCGGGCAACGCCTGCCGCCGCCGCAACCGTTGGCGGTGCGCCGCCTGGAACTGACGCAGATGGCACAGCAGGGCCAGCAGGTGCCGCCCCCGGTGGTCATGCTGCTGAACACCCCCAAGGGTCAGGCGCGGGTGATCCCGGCGCCGGGCGGGCAGGGCTGGTTCGTGGTGAAGGTCGATGCGGTCGAGCCCGGCAATATTGCCCAGGCGCCGCAGCTGATCGACGCCGTGCGCCAAAGCCTGGTTGCCGAAGCCGGCAACGAGATGGTGGAAAGTTTCGTTCGCGCGATCGAGCGCGATGTGGGCGTGGTGAAAAAGCCCGAACAGCTGAAGGCAGTGAACCGGCGGATGACCGGCGCTATCGTCGAGTAAGTGGGTGCCGGGTCCGACGACGCGCTCGCGGCGCTGGCGGGCGGGCGCCACGCCTGCCGCCACCTGCTGCTCGATGCGGATACCGAAACGCCGGTCTCGGCGTGGCTGAAGCTGGCGCAGGAAGGTCGCGGCGACTTCCTGCTGGAATCGGTGGAAGGCGGCCGCACCCGGGGTCGCTACTCGCTGATCGGGCTCGACCCGGACCTCGCCTTTCGCGCCACCGGACAGCAGGCCGATATCAACCGCAACTGGCGCCGGGACCGCACGGCCTTCGCCCCGGCCGGCGCGCCGACGCTCGACGCTCTGCGGAGCGTCGTTGCCTCGATCCGGATGGATGTGCCTGCCTCGCTACCGCCGGCGCTGCCGTTCCTGGTGGGCTATTTCGGCTATGAGGCGGCCGGCCTGGCAGAGACGCTTCCGGTGCCCGTCGCAGACCCGCTCGGCGTGCCCGACATGCTGTTCGTGCGGCCCGGCCTGCTTCTTGTGTTCGACCGGCTGGCCGACACGCTGGCGCTGGTGGCGCCGATCTATGCCAACTGCGGCCTGGCGCCCGAGGCGGCACTGGCCGCTGCCGACGACCGGCTGGAGACCGCCGCCGCCCGCCTGTCCCGCCCGCTGCCGCCGCGTCGCGCGGCGACGGGCCCGGCGGCCGTCCCCGCCGATCCCGTCCCCACCGTCCCGGCGGCGCGCTACCGCGAGATGGTGGACGCGGCCCAGGCCTATATCGCTGCGGGCGACATCTTCCAGGTGGTGCTGGCGCAGCGCTTCCAGCTGCCGTTTCCGCTGCCACCGTTCCAGCTCTATCGGGCGCTGCGCCGGGTAAACCCGTCGCCTTTCCTCTATCATCTGGACCTGCCGGGGTTCGCGGTGACCGGCTCCTCGCCCGAAATCCTGGTGCGTGCGCGCGATGGCGAGGTGACCATCCGTCCGATTGCCGGTACCCGGCCCCGGGGCGCCACCGATGCCGAGGACGACGCCAACCAGGCCAGCCTGCTGTCCGACCCGAAGGAGCTGGCGGAGCATCTGATGCTGCTCGACCTCGGCCGCAACGATGTCGGCCGCGCGGCCGAAGCGGGGACGGTGCGGGTGACCGAACGTTTCACGGTGGAGCGCTACAGCCATGTGATGCACATCGTCTCCAACGTGGTCGGCCGGCAGAAGGCAGGAACCGATGCGATCGACGCGCTGCTGGCGGGTTTTCCGGCGGGCACCGTTTCCGGCGCGCCCAAGGTGCGAGCGATGCAGATCATCGCCGAACTGGAAGGCGAAAAGCGCGGCCCCTATGCCGGGGGCGTCGGCTATTTCGCGCCCGATGGCGGCATGGACAGCTGCATCATTCTGCGAACGGCCGTGGTGAAGGACGGCGTGATGCACGTGACCGCCGGCGCCGGCATCGTCGCCGATTCGGATCCGGCCAGCGAACAGCGCGAGTGCGAGGCCAAGGCCCGGGCCCTGATGGCGGCCGCCCGGGCGGCACTGGCAGCAGCAGCCGAACCTGGCTTCGGCCAATAGCCTTCCCCCGCGCTCGCCGGCAGCCTAGCCTGGCGACGGAGGTGGCCGAATGCCCTACGACAAAGGCCTGGTGGAGCTGACCGACGGCCTCTGGGCCTGGCTGCAGCCGGATGGCGGCTGGGGCTACAGCAATGCCGGGCTGATCACCGACGGCGGCGAGGCGGCGCTGTTCGACACGTTGTTCGATGAAGCGCTCACCGACGAGATGCTTCGAGCGATGGAGGCGAGCTGCGGGATCGCGCGCGATTCGGTCGAAACCGTCATCAACACCCATGCGAACGGCGATCACACCCATGGCAACGCCCTGCTCGCCAATGCCGAGATCGTCGCAAGCGAGGCCAGCGCGCGCGAGATGGAAGCGTTTCCGCCGGCGGTGCTCGCCCGGTTGAAGGCAGCCGGTGCCGCCGGGCAGATGGGCACGGGCGGGCGATACTTCGCGGAGATCTTTGCGCCGTTCGATTTCGCCGGGGTGCGCCACCGGCCGCCGACCCGCACCTTCTCCGGCTCGGCCGCGCTCGATGTGGGCGACGCCCGCGTGACCCTGATCGAAGTCGGCCCCGCGCACACGGCGGGCGACGTGCTGGTGCATGTGCCGGATGCCGAGGCGATGTTCACCGGCGATATCCTGTTTATCGAGGGAACGCCGATCGTCTGGGCCGGCCCGATTTCCAACTGGCTCGCGGCGTGCGATCTGATCGAGCAACTGGCGCCTTGCCATCTCGTGCCGGGGCACGGCCCGCTGACGGATCTGTCGGGCGTCCGCGAAGTGGCCGGCTATCTGCGATTCGTGGAGACGGAGGCGATCTCGCGCTTCACCGAGGGCATGGGGCCCGAAGAAGCCGCGCTCGACATCGGGCTCGGTCGCTATGCAAGCTGGAAGGATGCCGAGCGCATTGCCGTGAACGTCGACACGGTCTGGCGTGAATGGAGCGGAACGGCGCTGCCCACCGATCCGATGGCGCTGTTCGAGCGGATGGGGCGTATCTACTTCGACCGCCGTGGAATCAACGATGTGTAACAGTCTGACCTGTTGCAACTTTCGTAGTTAACATGCACAAAGGATATGCGAGCCCCGACTCGACCCCGCGCGGGTTTGGCCGGAGGACTCGACTCGAAAGAAAAAATATGGTCGCACGCTTTCTGCTCCCCGTCCTGCTGCTGCCTGCCTTCCTGGCGGCTGCGCCGTTCCAGACGCCGGCCCATGCCGCCGCCATCGCCGGCGTTGCACCCGGCCTGCCCGGCGACAGCCAGGCCGTAAGCCTGTTGCGGGAGACAGCCTGACCACCGATCCGCCTGCATACTGCCCCCTCCTTCCCCCATACGGTTGACCGACCATCTGCGGCGAGCTGCACGGTCGTTAACCATGAATCTTGACTAACCCTATGCTATTTATGCTAAGGGAGAGCAGCTTCGACATGTGTGCATACAGGGTGCCTGCATGGTCGATTGCTTGGACCTCGGGTCATCGCCTGGATGGTAGGCGCGCCCCGGGGGGGGCAGCAGTGAGGGTTGGTCAGATGAGGAATTTATTTCGGGCGGGTGCGCTTGTGCTTGCCGTCTCTGCGGGTGCGAGCTCCGCAAGCGCTGCGACGTTCGTCAATGCCGGTGATTCATACACCGTCGTCTTCAATGGTCTGACGGATGCATTCGGCGGCGGAGCCACGCCGGTTGCAGGGCTGACGGCCGAACTGACGCTTGTGCTCACCAGCATTGCAGGGAATGTGGCAAACTTTTCCTATTCGCTTGAGAACACATCGTCTGGCATCGTTACAAACTCGCGCTCGTCGATCTTCGCATTCAGCTCTCCGTCCGGCGTTATCACGTCGGCCTCGGCAACGGGCGACTACAGTAACATTCGGCTGAACGATGATTTTCCCAATGTGGGCGGCGTCGATCGTATGTTTGAGGTCTGCTTCAAGGCCGGTGGCGGCCCGAACTGCAGCAGCGGCGGCGGCGGTGGTACCGCGTATGGCACAACGGACAGCGGGACACTGTCGCTGACGTTCGGTGCGCCGATTGCTTCGGTAATCCTGGAAGGTTTCGGCATCCGCTGGCAGACGCTCGACGTTCCGTCGCTGGGTATTCGCGGCGGATCGGGCATCGGCGTTGAGACGCCGCCAACCGATATTGTTCCGGAACCCGCCACCTGGGCGATGCTGATCGTGGGCTTCGGCCTCGTCGGCAGTGCGATGCGTCGTCGTCGGACGTCGGTCCAGCACGTAGACGCCTGAAGTCGGACGAAAATCAGGGGCGGCGCCTCGAGGCGCCGCCCCTTTTTCGTGCTTTCAAGGCAGACCCAACAGGTAAACAATGCTTCACTCATAATGCGTCCAGTTAAATATCTTTGCCTCTAAGGTCTTCGGCCGCCCGGTGCTAAATGGAGCCAGTTCCAGTTGGCGACATGCAACATGTCGACGATGACGGAGCGGTTGGAGCGGCGAGGCAGCCCAAGTCTGCGTTCGACCGAAACTGAACAGGGATCGGTTATGGATATGATGATTCGCGCGGGGCTGGGTGCCCTTGCTATATCGATGCTCGCCGTTCCGGCAGCAGCGGTCTCGTTTGTAAATGCCGGCGATACGGCGACGGTATTTTTCAATGGTATCGTCGATGAGGCTGTCCAGCCCGGCCTTACGTCGAAGCTCGACCTAACGTTCGATGGCTATGTCGGCAACAACGCCAAGTTCAGCTATACGCTGACCAACACGTCGGGCACGCCCATTTCCAACTCCCGCGTTTCGATCTTCGGATTCGATGTCGTCAACACAGCGTTCAACTACGCCACGTCTTCGGAAACCAGCTCGGTCTTCACCAAGCGGGTCGGCAGCTTCCCGCAGACACTGGGCGGCGCGCGCGAAATCTGCTTCTCGGCGGGTCCGAACTGCACCGGCGGCGGAGGTGGCGGTGTTGCTTACAACGGCAGCGAGTCGGCCACGTTTACGCTCGGCTTTTCGTCGCTTCAGTCGCTCGTCGAACTGAACAACCTGATCGTGCGTTACCAGAGCATCGAAGGCAGCGATCTGGGCAGCTCGGGTATCGGTATCGAATATACGCCGACCGGCGGCGTGCCCGAGCCCGCCACCTGGGCGATGCTGATTGCCGGCTTCGGCCTGGTGGGCGCCTCGATGCGCCGCCGCCGCGGCACGATGGTGCAGGTTTCGGCCTGACCCTCAGCGGCAGAACGCAGGAGGGGGGGGGGGGACGGCGCCGCGCGCTGTGGGTGGGAAAACCCCCAAAAACCCCCCCCGGCCGCCCCCCGGGCCCCCCCCCC